>PBOU01000059.1 GCA_002724415.1 Planctomycetaceae bacterium | reverse complement strand
TGCCATGGCCATCGACCCCGAAAACCAATTGTGGTGGCGGAGCCCACTGCGACGACTCGAAGCCGAGGCGTTGCGGGATGCGATGCTGGCGGTCGCCGATGAACTCGATCCCCAGATGACCGGGTCGCTGTTGCATGTCCCCAACCGGGGCTACTTCTTCGACCACACGTCCAAAGACGAAACTCGCTACAACGTGCCCCGCCGCTCGGTCTACCTGCCAGTCGTCCGCAACCATCTCTTCGACGTCTTCACCCTGTTCGACTACACCGACGCCAGCGTGATGACCGGCGACCGGGCCACGACCACTGTCGCCCCACAGGCCCTGTTTCTACTCAACAGCAAACTCGTCGACCGGATCAGCCGAAAACTGGCCGACACGGTCCTGGGAACCCCCGCCGCCGACGATGCCGAACGCATCGACCGCCTCTGCGAACAAGTGCTTGGCCGTCCGGCCTCCACCGACGACCTCAAACGCTGTTCCAGGTTCCTCGAGCAGGTTCGCCAGGCATTGCCGCCGGGATCGGGGCCCATCGACGCCTGGTCGGCCCTCTGCCATGTCCTGCTCGCCAGCAACGAATTCATCTACCTGAAATAGAACCTCAACACGGCCCGACGACATGTTCTCCCGTCGCCAACTCCTGCAATCCACCGCCGTCGGCTTCCCGATGCTCGCACTCCGCGGGCTGTTGGACTCCGAAACCACAGCAGCGCCCCCCAATCCGCTGGCTCCGCGACTGGGGCACCATCTGCCCAAAGCCAAGCGAATTCTCTTCCTGTTCATGAAGGGAGGCCCATCGCAGGTCGACACGTTCGACTACAAGCCACGCCTGCAAAAGGACCACGGGAAACCACTCCCCTTCGACAAGCCTCGAGTCCAATTTGCGCCCACCGGCAAACTGCTTGGCTCGCCCTGGACCTTCAGCCAATACGGTGAATCCGGGCTGCCCGTCAGTGAACTGTTCCCACACACCGCCCAGCACGCCGACGACCTGTGTGTGATCAACTCGGTACACGGCACCAATGCCGCCCACGGCGGAGCGCTCCTGAAACTGCACACCGGCAGCGACAACTTTGTCCGGCCCAGCGTCGGCAGTTGGGTCAGCTACGGCCTGGGAACTGAAAACGGCAACCTGCCCGCCTTCGTCACCATCTGCCCAACACTGGCTCATGGTGGTGTCAAGAACTGGGGCAGCGGGTTCCTGCCGGCCCCGTTCCAGGGAACGCCCATCGGCAACGCCAGCCTCTCCTCGGCCGACGCCCGGGTCCCCTACCTCGAAAACTCGCGGCACCCCCGCCAACTCCAACGGCTCAAGCTGGACCTGCTCGGGCAATTCAACCGTCGACACCTGGACACCTTCGGCGACGATGGCGACCTCGAGGCCCGCATCAACTCGTTCGAACTCGCCTTCCGGATGCAGGGAGAGATTCCCGAAATCCAGGATCTCTCAAAGGAATCCAAGGACATCCACAAGTTGTACGGCCTGGACCAGGAAATCACGGCCGACTTTGGACGGCAGTGCCTGCTGGCCAGGAGGTTCCTGGAGCGTGGTGTTCGATTCGTTCAGGTCACCCACAGTGACACGATGGTCCAGTGGGACCAGCACTCCGACCTGGTCAAGGGACACACCAAGAACGCCAAGGAGGTCGACCAACCCATCGGCGGACTGCTCACCGACCTGAAAGCCCGGGGACTTCTCGAGGACACCCTCGTGTGGTGGGGCGGAGAATTTGGACGAACCCCCTGCGTCCAGGGCTCCAACGGCCGTGACCACAACCCCGACGGATTCACCATGTGGCTGGCCGGTGGCGGGGCGAAACCGGGGATCCGTTTTGGAGCCACCGATGAATTCGGCTACTACGCCGCCCAGGACAAGGTCCACATCCACGACCTGCACGCCACCATCCTGCACCTGCTCGGCCTCGACCACCTGCAGTTGACCTACCGGTATGCCGGACGCGACTTCCGCCTGACCGACGTCTATGGGGACGTCGTCAATGGCGTGATCGCCTGACACCCGGGATCGTGCCCGGAATTCGCCGAATTCTCGCACGCCAGAGGATGTTCCGCCGAGAAGATCGAGCTGGGCATCAAGATTTTGACACCCGCGGCGAATAACGTGTCAGGAACAATCCTCCGGCTGATTGTTCCGGCGACAAACAACCACCGAGAAAGAAATCCGAAAAATCGACACAACCCAACCACACAACCCAAAATACCTACACTTTTTTTATCACCCTTGTTAGCAGGACGCTCCATTTTAACGCATAGTAGTGGATCAGGCCGGTCTGTCCGGAGTCTCCAATGTCCGTGAACCTCTCATGGCTACTCAATCCATTCTTCGCCGATCCAGCGATTCAGCCCACCAGTATCGTGGTGGCTGTTCTGCTGCTGTATTGGGCGCTGGTTGCACTGGGAACGGTCGAACTCGAATTCCTCGACTGGAACTTCGAACTCAGTGTCGAGGCCGACGGGGGCCTGCTGGATATCGGCCTCGTGCCACTCAGGTTTCTCAACCTGGGCACGATTCCAATCATGATCTGGTTCACGATCTTCTCGGTGGCCGCCTGGGTCTTTTCGATGCTCATCCACTGGGAATGGGCTCCGACACAACCTCCCGGTGTGGTACTGGCCGAAGCCTGCGGCCTGGCCACATTGGCAACCAAGCTGATCACCAATCCCCTGAGACCGGTCTTCGATTCCCCGCCACCCAATCTCCCCGAAACTCTGATCGGACAACCGTGTGTGGTCACCAGTGGAAGAGCGACCAACAAGGGGGGCGAAGCCCATTTTGCGACCGGACAGGCACCATTGATTCTGTTGATAAAGAGCAACTCTGACGAACAACTCGATCGCGGCCAGACCGCGATCATTACTGACTACCAGGTAGAAACAAACACGTACTTGGTCGAAGCCAAGAACGAGGAGACGATCTGATGGACAGATTTTTGATTCTTGCCCAGGTTTCCGAGACAACAACTCTTGGACTCAAGAACGACTGGTGGCTCGTTCTCGCCGTGATCATTGGCTTCATTGTCTTTGTTGCCATCGCCTTCACGAAGTTCTACCAGAAGCCTGGCCCGGAAGAGGCCATTGTGAAGACGGGTCTTTTTGGGCTTAAAGTCCAGACCGGCAACGGAATGATCGTGATCCCGTTGCTGCAAGAAGCCCAACGAATGGATCTCTCCGTCAAGCGGATCGAGATTGCTCGTGAGAGTGAGGACGGCCTGATCTGCCAGGACAATATCCGGGCCGATATCCGTGTCGCCTTCTACGTCCGGGTCAACAACGCCGACGCCGACATCAAGCAGGTGGCTGAGATGATCAGCCCGCACCGCGCTTCGGAAATCGTCCAACTCCGCGAGTTGTTCGAGGCGAAATTCTCCGAGGCGTTGAAGACCGTCGGCAAGCAGTTCGACTTCGTCAACCTCTACACCGATCGCGACAATTTCCGCGACGAGATTATCAATGTCATCGGCACCGACCTGAACGGTTACCGTCTCGACAACTGCCACATTGATTACCTCGAACAGACTCCCCTGGAGAGCCTGAACCCGACGAACATCCTGGACGCCGAGGGAATTCGGAAGATCACCGAATTGACGACCCAGGAGAACATGAAGCGGAACCACTTCTCGGTGGAAGAAGCCAAGATCATCAAGCAGCAAAACGTCGAACGAGACGAGGCGCTGTTCGAACTGGAACGCCAACGGGTGGACGCAGAGGAAAAACAGAAGCGGGAGATCGCCGAGATCACCGCCCGGAACCAGGCCGCCGCGGCCCAGGTCCAGGAAGAGGAACGACAGCGGGCCGAATCAGCCCGGATCGTCGCCGAGGAACAGATCCAGGTGGCCGAACAGAACAAGGACCGCCAGATCATTGTCGCCCTGCGGAACAAGGAACGAACCGACCAGGTCGAGATCGAACGCGTCGAGAAGGACCGGATGCTCGAGGTGACCGAGCGAGAACGGGTGGTCGGGCTGGCCGACATCGAGAAGGACAAGGCGATCGAGATCGAGAAGCGGAACATCCAGGAAGTGATCCGCGAACGCGTCATGGTGGAACGTGGCGTGGTCGAAGAACAGGAAAACATCAAGAACACGCACGAGATCATGACTGCCGACCGTGCCAAGACCGTCGCGGTCACCTTGGCCGAGAAGGATGCCCAGGAGGCGTTGGTCAAGCAGGTCAAGGCGGCCGAGGCCGAGAAGCAATCGGCCGAATTCGGCGCCCAGCAGATCGTGATCGAGGCCGACGCCCAACGGGATGCGGCCGAGAGAGAAATGCAGGCCATCAAGATGCTCGCCGAAGCCAAGACGGCCGACCAGGCGGCGCCCGGACTGGCCGAGGCGCAGGTCACCCACGCCAAGGCTGATGCCCTGGAGAAAGAGGGCTCGGCCGAAGCCACCGTGATCCAGAAGAAGGGTGAAGCCGAGGCGGTCGTGATCGACCAGACCGGAACGGCCGAAGCGACCATCGTCCAGAGAAAGGCCGTTGCGGTGGCCAAGGGCGACGAGGCCAAGGCGGTGGCGACCGAAAAGGTCGGGACGGCCGAGGCCAGCGTGATGGGGCTGAAATTCAACGCCGAGGCAACCGGGATCAAGGAAAAAGCCGAATCGATGAAGCTCTTCCACGATGCCGGCAAGGAGCACGAGGAGTTCAAGCTTCAGTTGAACAAGGACAAGGACATCGAGATCGCAGCGATCGATGCCCAGCAGAACATCGCCGAGGCGCAGGCCGAAATCGTCGGCGAGGCCTTGCGGAACTCGACAATCGATATTGTCGGAGGAGAAACCACGTTCTTCGACAAGATCGTCGACTCGATCAAGGCCGGAAAGAGTGTCGACCGTTTCGTCGACAACAGCGCGGTGCTGACCGACGTCAAGAACACGTTCTTCAATGGCGACAACCAGTACTTCACCACCCAGTTGCAGCAGTTCGCCGGACAATTCGGCATCAGCTTCGAGGACGTCAAGGACCTCTCGGTTGCCGCCTTGATTGGCCGGATGATNACCATGACCGACAGCGACGACGACAAGTCACGACTGGAGGACCTGCTGAGAGTCTTCCGTGGTGCGGGAGTCGCCGGCCAGAAAGTCGCGTCCCTGGGCCTGGTCAGCAACCAGGCCGATGGGGCGACCAAGTAGCCGGCGCCCGGCAACCACTCGGCAGGAATTCCCGCGATGGCCGACGAAGAACGTCTCCAGGGCGAGGCCGCCTCGGCAGAGGCCGCCAGTCAACAAGCAGCCGATCCCAATTCGGCCGTTGACGGCGGTGCGTCTGCCGCTGATGGCGCCGCAACGCAGCTCGAAAGCGGGACCTACGAGATCATCCGCGGCCGCCTGAACTCCCATGGCCAGGATCTCCGCAAACGACTCGGGACACTCAACGACGGTCGCAAGCAGGCATTCGGATCGATCGAGACGGCCCTGCTGGGCACCGAACGGATCACGACCGAGCACAACTGTGTCCCCCGGGACATGGTCTCGGTCGGCTCGCATCTGCTGTTCGGCTACAACGTCACCTTTGGACTGAAATCCGAGATCTCCATAGCCGACGTCTTTTCGGTCTACAGTTTCGCCGAGGGAAAGTTCACACCCGGNTCACTGGACCTCATTGCCGACGACCGATTCCGCAAGGACTTCGAGGACGTCTACAAGTACTACAAGCACGCCACCTTCGCGAGATTCTTCCAGACCGGCGTCCATCTNTTCATGGTCTTTCGTGTCGGTGTCTCGGTCAACGACATCAAGTCGTTCAAGTGGGCGATCACCGACGATGGCCTGGTCTACGTCGACAACCGTTCAGATCACGAGGTGGTCTTTCCACCACAGCACGGTTTCGAATGGAACCTGGCCACCCGCGACATGCAACAAACCGGCACGCACCCCCACATCTCGATCGACGACCGGGTCTTCGTCGAGACCGTCGGTGGTGACCTGACCGTCAAGGTGGAGAACAACACGGCCAGCGGGGCCGGAATCTACGCCGAACCCGTCGACCACGTCGACCAGACACTCGATGACGCCCGCATCGAATTCAGCGTGCTCGGCAANATCATCCTGATGAAGGTACGCCCCTACCAGGAAAACGACGACCGCTACCTCGTCTACAACGAAAAGGTCCAGCAGGTCCTGAGGCTGGATGCCATTGAACACGCCTGTGTCCTGCTGCCCGATGACCACGGCCTGATCTTCTCCAACGGCTACTACCTGCAAACCGGTGAGAACAAGACTTTTGACAACGACCTGCAGGACATGCAGTTCGCCGGTCGGCTCGACTCTCCCAACGGGGAAGATTTCCTCTACGTCTTCAACAACCGGGATTCGGGCATCTACATCCTGCTCAACTACAACCTGATCGAACAGCAGGTCGAAACCCCGCTGATCTGTCATGGGTTCTCGCTGTTCGAGAGTGGGGAACTGGTCTGCTTCCGCTCGCAGGACAACGCCGCCAAGCACCACGCCATCCAGGTCTGGCAGACTCCATTCACGGGTGAAGATTACGATCCCCCCGGGCAGGAAGAGACGGCGCTGCACAAGATCGGCAACAAGGACATCGTGCGAGGAATGGCCGAGTGCCACGAGGTGTTGGGCCTGATCAACAAGGAAGACACCTACGCCAACCTCTACGTTGACATCGTCAAGCAGTCGACCGACATCCTGGACAGCTTCTTCTGGATCGCCAACGAGGAGACCGGCGGCCTGGCCACCCCGCTCACCGAAATCCGCAATGCAGCCGCCTCGGCGATCGACGAGTTCGAGAAGGTGGTGCGGGTCAAGCGGAACACGGCGAGTGAAACGGCGCGGGTCGAATCCGAAACCCGACAGATCATCGCCGACGTGGGCCGGCGGCGATTCGAGACGATCCAGGATTTCGTCGATTCGCTCGCCGCGCTGCGACGGATCCGTGGTGACATCATCACGCTGAAAGACCTCCGCTACATCGACACCGACCTGGTTGACGGCCTGGAAGCGGAAGTCATCGAACAGAACGACAAGCTGTCGCACCGCTGCGTTGAGTTTCTGCTCCGGCCCGAGGCCCTGGCCCCGTACGACAAGAAGGTCTCCGAGGAACTTGCCGGCATCGAGGAACTCACCAAGGTCACCGATGCCAAGGCGTTGCAGGAAGCGATCGACCAGAGTGCCACCGACCTCGAGATGCTCATCGACATCGTCAGCAACCTCGAGATCGACGACGCCACTCAGCGAACCACGATCATCGACAACATCTCTGACATCTTCTCGACGGTCAACCAGGCCCGTGCCGCACTGAAGAAGAAGTCCCGGGACCTGATGTCCGTCGAGGGAGTCGCCGAGTTCAACTCGCAGTTGAAACTGCTCGACCAGTCGATCGTCAACTACCTCGATGTCTGCGACTCGCCAGAGAAATGCGACGAGTTNCTCACCAAGGTGATGATCGGTATCGAGNAACTTGAGGGCCGATTTGCCGAGTTCGACGAGTTTGTTGTCCAACTCTCGGAAAAACGCGACGAGGTCTACAACGCGTTCGAATCGAGAAAGCTGCAGTTGGTCGAGGCCCGCAACAAGCGAGCCGGCGCACTGATGGCAGCAGCCGAACGCATCCTGGGCGGTATCCAGAGCCGGGTGGGGACACTGGAAAGCGTCAATGACATCAACGGCTATTTTGCCTCCGACCTGATGATCGACAAGGTCCGGGACATCGTGGACCAGCTGGGAGAACTCGAAGACAACGTCAAGGTGGACGACATNCAGAGCCGTCTCAAGACGATCCGCGAAGATGCCGTCCGACAACTCAAGGACCGCCAGGACCTGTTCGTCGGTGGTGAAAACGTCATCAAGATGGGCAATCACCACTTCTCGGTCAACGTGCAGCAACTCGACCTCACCACCGTTTTCCGCGACGGTGAAATGGCACTGCACCTGACCGGAACCGATTTCTTTGAGCCGATTGAGGACGAAACATTCCTCGCATCCCGCGAATTGTGGAACCAGGAGATCGTCAGCGAGACGTCCGAGGTCTACCGGGGCGAGTACCTGGCCCACCGGCTGTTCGAATCACTCGGCAGCGAACTGAAGCCCGAGTTGCCCACCCGCGAAGAGATGCTGGCAACCGACCCGGAAGGGCAACTGGCGGTTGTCCAGGAGTTCATGGGGCCACGGTACGCCGAGAGTTACATCAAGGGCGTCCACGACCGGGACGCCGCCCAGATCCTCGCAGCTCTTCTGCAGATGAGTTCCAGGATCGGACTGCTGCGTTTCCACGCCCGCGCCCGCGCGATGGCGGTGGTCTTCTGGAACCGCTTCGGAAACAAACAGGCCAAGGATCGAATTGCTGCACAACTGATCGGGTTTGGCAACGTCAACCGGGCTTTTCCCGGCACCAGCGCGCAGGCTGCCTACGTCTCGACCCTGACAGACATGCTCCAGGAATTCGTCGCCTCCGAGAAACTCTTTGACAACGAACTGGTCAACGAGGCGGCCGAGTACCTGTTTGCCGAACTGGTTGATCCAACCGGTGGATTTGTCATCAGCCGCGCCGCGGCCGACTTCCACAGCTCCTTCACCAGCCATCTCAAGAGTTCCGGACACGCCGANAAGTTCACACAGAGCCTGGCGGCGGTCAAGAAAGACGCCGCCGGCGGGCTGCACGTGGCCCGGGACTGGGTCGAAGCATTTCTCGAGAGCCGTGACGAGGCCGAAGCCTCCGACTACATCGATGAGGTAGCCAACCTGCTGCTGGAAGGCACGGTGAACCTCCAGGCTGTCGTTGACGCCACGGCTGTTGCAGAAATCGACGACCTCGCTGGCGACCACGCCGTCATCGATGGCAGCCACTACCACCTGCACTACAACCGCTTCATGCAGAAGCTCACACGCTTTCATCAAGATCGCGTTCCACGGTTCCTGGCCTACCAGGACCAGAAAAAAGAACTGGTCGATGTGGCCCGGGAGTCCATGCGGCTCGAGGAGTTCCGTCCCCGGGTGCTCACGTCGTTCGTCCGCAACAAGCTCATCGACCAGGTCTATCTGCCCGTCGTCGGCGACAACCTCGCCAAGCAAATGGGCGTTGTTGGCGAGGAAAAACGAACCGACCTGATGGGGTTGCTGCTGCTGGTGTCGCCTCCCGGCTACGGCAAAACAACCCTGATGGAATACATCGCCAACCGGCTCGGCATCATCTTCATGAAGATCAATGGACCGGCCATCGGTCACCATGTGACGTCACTGGACCCGTCGGAGGCCCCCAATGCTGCCGCCCGCGAGGAGGTCGAGAAACTCAACCTCGCGNTGGAAATGGGCGACAACGTGATGATCTACCTCGATGACATCCAGCACACCAACCCAGAATTTCTGCAGAAATTCATTTCGTTGTGCGACGCCCAGCGGAAGATCGAGGGTGTCTACAAGGGGCACACCCGGACCTACGATCTCAGGGGACGCAAGGTCTGTGTCGTGATGGCAGGCAACCCGTACACCGAAAGCGGAGAGAAGTTCCAGATCCCCGACATGCTCACCAACCGCGCCGACATCTACAACCTGGGTGAAATGATCGGCGACAGCGCCGAGGCGTTCGAGATGAGCTACCTCGAGAACTGCCTCACCTCCAACTCNTCTCTCAACCAACTGGCCACTCGTAGTCAAGACGACGTCTACGCTGTCATCCGGATGGCACAGGGCGAGACACCCGACGGCATCGAACTCGAAGGAAACTACTCGGCCGAGGAACTGGCCGAGTTCGTTTCGGTCATGAAGAAGTTGATGAGAGTCCGCGACGTGATCCTGGCCGTCAACCGCGAGTACATCCGCTCGGCTGCGATGTCCGACGACTACCGCACCGAACCGGCATTCAAGCTGCAGGGTTCCTATCGCAACATGAACCGGATCGCCGAGAAGGTGGTCCCCATCATGAACGACGACGAACTGCAGTCATTGATCGTCTCGAATTACGAAAACGACTCGCAGACACTGACCTCCGACACCGAGGCCAATCTGCTGAAATTCAAGGAACTGATCGGTGCCCTGACCGAGGACGAACTGGGCCGCTGGGACGCGATCAAAAAGACGTTCCAGCAGAACGTCAAGATGCGAGGCGTCGGCGCCGACGACAAGGTTGGCCAGGTCGTGGTCCAGTTGAGCAGCTTCAGTGAGGGACTCGAGTCCATCAGGGACACGATGGCCNATGGGCTGGAACAACTCGTCGCCAGCAACGACGCACCGGTCGTCGTGGAAACCGAGGACGACTCTGCCGANGCCCCCCAGGACGCCGGCNCTGGTGCCGTCGAACAACTCGCGGGACAACTCGANGGGGTCACCTCCGGNCTGGACCAGATCCGCCAGGCCATGACCGAGGGACTCGACCGACTGGTCTCTCCTGAACATCCCGGTGAACAGACTGCATCGGTTGGTCCTGAGATTGCCGGACATGTTGCAGGGCTCCGAGAGAGCCTCGATGCCATTCGCGATGCCCTGGCCGAAGCAGCTGCCCGGCCAGTGACAATCGCCGACGGCGATGCATCAGAACCAGAATCAGCAGACAGCGACGGACTCGCGGCCAACATCGTGGAACCCGATGACCCCGAGGACGAGGACGGAGAAGAGGAACTCGAGCCGCACGACGGGGCCAATACGATCACCGTCGTGAACAAGATTCCGCCCAGCCTGTTGAAGGTGTTACGGCAACAGTTCCGGCTGATGGAAGGCTGGATGGAACCGCTGCTCAGGAGCAGCCAGGAGCAACGTGGCGAACTGCAGAAACTGCGGGAGCACCTCGAGACGACACTCGAGGACTACGAGCGGCTGATCGGGCAGGTGGGAGACTCCAGATCCAAACAAAGCCGCGCCCGGCGAACGGACAGGTAAGCCCGAGGCGTCAACCGCNGCGGATCGGGAATTCGTCCCGACAACAGAACGCGGGCTACTCGCCCCCCCGCTTCCAGTGCAATCGGTCCCGGCTGATCACCCCTCGACGCCGCGCGCANTCCAGGCAGTACTTCTCCTCGTCGTACGTCACGTAGACCTCGCCGGCCATCAACAGGTGATAGAATTCCTCACCCGGGTTCTTGGCGAAACAGTACTCCCGATCCCACGTCGTCTTCAGTTGAACTCGCCACCCCTCGTCCCATCCCGGCAGATAGAGACGCGAGTCGTCAGCCTGGTCAGCATCGACCGCGGAACCGTCGTGGACCGGATTGCCTGGAACGGTCCGGTCCGTCTCGGCCGGGGAATCGTCCCAAAGATCATCAAGATCCATGAAACCGTCAGGAAGTGGATCAGCCATTTCTCGCTCTCGGCACGACTCGGCTCGCCATTAATACGACGACACGGCAATTGGTGCAAGACGCCGCTGTGGCCCTTCGTCACAATCGTCAACTTCAGTGAAATCGCCAGAATCCTCCAACCGAACACGACGGTCGGTTGGATCACGCACGCAGTAACGGTGCCACCGGCCTGGCAGCCGTTTTGACATTTTGGCTCCGGTTCTCGCCGATAGGTAACCTGGGCAGGCAAGCCAAACTGTCCTGTTCCCGGCAACTTGACGCACCAGGAAGACTTTACTGATGACTGACACTCTTGCTGAGATTCGGACCTTGGACAATCTGCGAGACTTCATCCACAACACTCTCTGCAACAAGGAAAACCTGCTTGCCGAAATCACCTCGATGACCCAGCGCGAGTTGTCACGACGAGGTCGCCAGTGTGGCCTCCAATTCGCCGTGCAGGGGCCACGGAATGTTCGGCTCGGTGCGATCTGGGAAAGCGATCACAATCACATCTACTTTTACGACGCTCGCGGCACCCGTTATCTCAAGGTGCAACTCCCGCACCGCGTCGAGACCGAAGCCCTCGTTGGCGCCTGCTAGGCGCGAGTCACTCTCAATGTGGCCGGGTGGTTCGACCGGCTGACACCAACCACCCGGTCACTCCGACGACGCGGATGCAGACACCCTGATGGGCGTCGCCTGGTCGGGATCGGTCTCCGGAAAATCTCTCCGGAGGTGCACGCCCCGGCTCTCGGTCCGGGCCCGTGCCGATGCAATCACCAGTTGTGCCACGAGCAACAGGTTCTGCAATTCCCATCCGGCCACTTCGGCAAATTCCCGGCTCGAGACAAATCGATCCCAGAATTCCACCTGCTCGGCCGCCGCCGCCATCGACTCCTCGGTTCGTTCAATCCCCACTTGCCGCCACATCAAGCTCGACAGCGAATTCCTCAGATCGGTGATGTTCAAGTCCTCGTCATCGCCCTCGGAAGTTTCCCAGTCCGAGCGGATGGATGGGACAGCGAAATCATCGGCGATCTCACGCGCGGCCCGCGAGGCGGTTTGCCCCGCCCTCGCCCCATAGACCAGCCCTTCAATCAGGCTGTTGGACGCCAGTCGATTGGCCCCGTGCAGCCCGGTGGAAGTCACCTCACCGGCGGCCAACAACCCCGGCAGGCTCGTCCGACCGTCGGTATCAACAGTCACTCCACCGATCATGTAGTGAGCCCCGGGACGAACCGGCACCCGATCCCGGGTGATGTCGAGACCGAACTCGGCACACACCCGGGCGATGTGCGGGAACCGGCCTCGTACAAAACCGGAATCCAGGTGCGAGAGGTCCAGGTACACGCAAGGGTGGTGGGTCCGGGCCATCTGCTCGGTGATCGCCTGGCTGACCACATCGCGAGGAGCGAGTTCAGCCGCGGGGTTGTAATCGGGCATGAATCGGTGCCCACTCGCGTCACGCAACAGGGCTCCCTCGCCGCGAACGGCCTCGGTGATCAGGTGACGCGAACTTCCGGCAATGTAAAGCACTGTCGGATGGAACTGCATGAATTCCATGTCCTGCAAATCGGCCCCGGCTCGAAAGGCGATCGCATGACCATCGGCGGTGGCAATCTCGGGATTGGTCGTTTCACGAAACAATCGCCCCGCCCCGCCAGTGGCCAGTATTGTCTGCTTGGACCACACGCACGTCGTCGGACGACCAGGATTGTGCACGATCGCACCGCGACAGACCCCCTCGACGTTGAGCAGGTCGATCGTGAAGGTGTTCTGCCACACCTGCACTCCTTCCCGCTGGACCGCTGACTCCTGCAATGCCCGCATCACTTCTCGGCCGGTGGCGTCGCCGTTGGCATGCACGATCCGACGGTGGCTGTGACCGCCCTCGCGAGTCAGATCGATCTGCCCATCGGTCTCGTCGAACCGTGTTCCAATCGCGATCAATTCACGGATCCGTTCGGGAGCCTCGCGGACAACCATCTCGACCACCCCGGCATCGCACAGCCCCTTGCCCGCCGCGATCGTGTCAGCGGTGTGGTGGGAAAAGTCGTCCAGTGGATCCAGCACCCCGGCGATCCCTCCCTGGGCCTCGGCACTGTTGGACACCTTCAACAGGTCCTTGCTGACAACCACGGCCGAGAGCCCCGGTTCCAGCGACAGCACGGCTCGCAAACCCGCAATCCCGCCCCCGATCACCAACACGTCGGTGAAAACGTGGGCAACCCGCCTGGGTGAAAAACGGACCAGGTGATTGCGACGAGGAGTGAACTCGAGAAGAGCCACGCAAAAGAATCCTATGTGGAGCAATCCGGTTGCCGGTCGACTAGATCGTGGTCGCCATGAAACCACCGTCGACCACCAGGTTCTCACCGGTCAGGAAACTGCCGGCCACCGGACTGGCCAACAACAAGATCGCCCCGGCCAACTCGTGTGGATCTCCAAATCGGTCGATCGGAGTGTGTCCCATGATACTGGCAACACGTTCCTCGGTGAGCACCTTGCGATTCTGTTCGGCCGGAAAGAAACCCGGCGAGAGCGCGTTGACGCGGATGCCGACCGCAGCCCACTCGCGGGCCAGGTTCTGGGTCAGGTTGATCACCGCCGCCTTGGTCGCCGAGTAGGTGAACACCCGTGAGAGTGCGGTGATCCCCGAGAGCGAAGCGATATTGATAATCGAACCACCACCACCGTCGGCCAACATGGCTCCACCAAACACCTGGCAACCCAGTCTCACGCCGCTGAGATTGATCGACAGAATCTGGTCCCATTCTTCCTCGGAAATCTCCAGAAAGGGTGTGGCCGAATTGATTCCGGCACCGTTGACCACGATATCGGGACGACGTCCCGACTCCGAGAGAGCCGAGACAACGGCCTCGAGGTCCTCGCGGGACGTGTTGTCCACGGAGAGGAATTCTGCCGAACCTCCCGCCGCAATGACTGCCTCGGCCCGGGCACCGCCTCGCTCGGCGCTCCTACCGGCCACCACCACGTGAGCCCCCGCCGCACCCAGGGCGTCACAAAACGCTCCGCCCAGGACACCGGTCCCACCAACCACGACAGCCGTCAGGCCGTCCAGGCCAAAGAGCCCCTGCAAGTAATCCGCCGATGATGTCGACATCGCTGTCACTGCTCCACGCAAGTTTCGAGTGTGATGACGACGGCGAGATGCCCACCAGGGCTCGTTAGCCGTCGATGAATTCCGGCTCGATCCGTTCGGGAATCACCCCCGCCTCGTGACCACGAGCCAACAACAACCGGACGGCCTCGCGACCTCGCTCCCCAAAATCGAGCGTCCAGTCGTTGACGTACATGCCAACGAACGTGTCGGCCTTTTGTTGATCCAGATCACGCCCATATTGCAGGGCGTACTCGAGAGCCTCATCGCGATGCTCGAGACCATACTCGATACTTCGCTTCAGGTGGGCCGTCACCTCCTGCATCACCACCGGTCCCAGGTCCTTGCGGATCGCATTGGCCCCCAGGGGCAAGGGCAGGCCGGTCTCTTCCATCCACCACTTGCCCATGTCGACGACCAGGTGCAAGCCCTGCTCTCCGTAAGTCAACTGGCCCTCGTGAATGATCAAACCCGCATCGGCATCGCCCGACTCGACGATATCCAGCAACTGGTCAAAGGGATGCACCACGTATTGGAAATCATCCCCGAGCAGCAGTTTCAGTGACAGGAATGCGGTCGTCAGAGTGCCCGGCACCGCGATCTTCTTGCCGCGCAGGTCGTCGATCGACCAGGGTTCCCGTGCCACCACCATGGGACCATAGTTGTCGCCCATGCTGGCCCCACAACTGCAGATGGCATAGATGTCCGTCAGATGGGCGTAGCCATGAAGACTCACGGCGGTCAGTTCGAGTTCGCCCTTGAAGGCCCGGTGATTGAGCGTTTCGATGTCCACCAGTTCATGGGTGAACCGGTACCGGCCGGTGTCGATGCAGTCGTTGGCCAGGGCATGAAACATGAAAGCATCGTCGGGATCGGGGCTGTGCCCGACCTGGATCGTAATCGTCTCATCACCACTCATCGTTTCGCCATTTCCTGAATCTGAACTGCCAAACCAAACGGTCTCAACGAGCCCTCACAGCCGTTTGCCATGGTAGGCCAATGCAGTACCATTGGCCACCTTCGCTGGCCTGACTCATGATTCTGCTTTCCGCCCGAGATCTGACTCGTCAATTCGACGCCGACCCGGTATTTGCCGGGCTCGGACTGGAAGTCCGCGCCGGACACCGCATCGGCCTGGTCGGCCCCAACGGGAGCGGAAAAACCACGCTCCTGAAGATTCTCGCCGGACTCGATGACGCCGACACCGGGGTGGTCGAATCGCCCAAGTCGATCCGTGTCGGGTTGCTCGAACAACAGCCCCAACTCGATGCCAGCAGTTCTCTTTGGGACGAGGCGGCAACGGGACTGCAGTGGCTGTACGAGTTGCGAACCGAGTCAGAGACCCTGGCAGAACAGATTGGACACGATGCCTCACCGGCGCTCCTGAAACGTTACGACGTCGTGCACGCGGCACTGGAACAACACGCCGGTTTCCAGATCGATCACCGGGTCGCCGAGGTTCTCGAGGGGCTGGGGTTCGGTCCCGACGAATTCCACAGACCCATCTCGACATTCAGCGGAGGGCAGCAGGCACGGGCCTCGCTGGCCAGGATGCTGCTGACCGACCCCGACGTGATGCTGCTCGACGAACCCACCAACCATCTCGATATCGCGGCCACCGAATGGCTTGAATCGTTCCTGGTCCGTGCGAGACCGGCCATGATCCTGGTCAGCCACGACCGGTTCTTCCTCGACAAGGTCGTCACCCAGATCCTGGAGCTCCGCCCGGATCGGCTGGACTCCTACCCCGGGAACTTCAGCGCCTACCGTCGACAACGAGACCAGAAGCAGGAACGGCTCGGCAGGCAGGCCCGCAAACAACAGGACATGGTCGCCCGGACCGAGGATTTCATCAGGCGCAACCGGTACGGACAAAAACACAAGCAGGCCGCCGACCGCATTCGTAAGCTCGAACGACTCGGCGACATCGACCAACTCGACAACTTTCACGTCCCTCCCATGACCTTTGGTGATCCCAGTCGCAGCGGCGAGATCGTCGTTGAAGCCTTGGAGATTTCCAAGGGATTCGACGCACCGCTGTTCGACAACCTGACACTGAGGATTGAACGAGGCCAGAGGCTGGGAATTCTCGGCCCCAATGGAAGCGGCAAGACCACCCTGCTGAAAACTCTGCTGGGCCAACTCGCCCCCGACCAGGGCAGCGTCCGACTGGGACACAACGTCGAAATGGCCTATTTCGACCAGGGCCTCGACGCGATCCCCAAGAATCTCGATCTCGTCGAGGCGATCCGGCCACCCGGAGATCTCGACGTCACCCCCGGTCAACTCCGCGGACTACTGGCCCGTTTCGGACTCAGCGGTGACATCGTCCTGCAACCCTTTGGCCTCTGTAGCGGTGGTGAACAAAGCAAGACCGCGCTGGCCCGACTGGCCGCACTGAACCCGAACCTGATGGTCCTCGACGAACCCACCAATCATCTCGATCTCTGGGCACGAGACGGACTGGAAACGGCGCTGTGCGAATTCACCGGCACCGTGCTGTTTGTCACACACGACCGCTACTTCATCGACCAGGTCGCCACCCATGTGCTGGTGATCGAAGAGGATCGCTGCCGCATCCACGACGGGAATTACTCGCAATACCTCGGGTTCCGAGAGAACAACGACGTGCCCGTCAACGAGCCAGTGGTTCCCCCTCCCAAAAACAGCCCCGGTCCAGAGAACGACTCTCCAACCGGGAAGGAGGAGACGGTTCGCCCCAAGCGGCAGTTCCCCTATCGCAAGGTTGCCGAGATCGAAGCCGACATTCTCGAGGCCGAATCGCGCAAGGACGATCTCGAGGAATTGCTGGCTGATCCCGAGATCCACCGTGATACGGACCGGATGCAGCAGACCATCACTGACTACGAGATCGTCCAGGACGAACTGGACATGCTGGTCGCTCACTGGGAAGAAGCGATCGAGTTGAACTGACACATCGGTCGATCCAAGGACAGCCCGGAAGTCCCTCCGTGGACGACCAGGCTGCTGGTCACGCAAGGGCCGGGTGGGCTGTCGAGGTCATCGATGAACTGGCCGCGTGACCCGGGACGGTCCTGGAACCGGCCACCGGCCTCCGGGGAACTCCTCCATCCTCCGGCCCCGTCCCGACAGCCACACCCGAAGCGGAATGGCAAACCGGTCCCTGGCCAGGAGTCACCGTTTGCCGCTGGCGTCGAGGTGCTCAGCATCGTGCAGATTCGAGACCGATCCGGCCACTGGCAGAAATAGATTTCCGATCACCGTCTCACGACACATCCCGCAGATCACCGCAAACACGGCGAATACCAACCATCGTGACGGCAGGATTTTTCCGGATCTCTTCATCGTCCCACTCTCCTTGTCCCGGCCCGCGTGTCGAAGGTTCTCCAGCTCAGTCCAGGATGCTCATGATGCGGACTGTCGCCCGCTCTCTCCCACTGACCAATCGCTTTCTCCGTGAGAATCTTCGGGAGGCGACGACGCCACGTGAACCGAACGCCCACCACCTCCGTTGCTCCACCTGCCACCGGTGGAGACACCGGTTCTGCTGCCCCTCCTGCCTCCGGTCGACCCTCCCGACGGCAGTCCATCATTCGAACTCGATCTGGTTGGAGGCCTGTTCTGAACCGAATCCAACAACGACGCGCCTTTCGGTGTTGGGCTGAGATAGCCAGCGTCACGGTGTGTCCAGTTCGTATCGTCACGAATGAAATCGTCGTACAGATCTCCCTCGGGCAATTGGAAAGCGTCGTCATTGAGGACGTTGTGATCCCCATCCCATCGGGTCAAAAGATCCCATCGTTTCAGAACAAAACCGACGTTCTGCGAGCAATTGTCATCGAAAACATTGAAGTCGGCGTCATTCTGCCACTGATGGTCCAGGTAGTTCTTGATTTCCCGAAACTGCTGCCCGGTCACCGGGATTTGTGAAACGTAGACCTGGAAACCCGACGACGCTTCGTCTCTCAAGTAGGTCTCCAGTTTCCGGCGCCGAAATGCCGAGTCCTCGAAGCCTCCATTTCCCGCGCCTCGGCCGTGTTGCCCGTAGACAGTCGTGCCACTTCCGTCGGTCAGGGCAATATCGGCGTGTCCGGTGTTAAACGGCCCCGAGTCGATAAAGACCAGGACCTCAACATACCTCTGCGGAATTTTGGTAGCAGCGTCCCTGGCAGACGACGGTGAACCGGCACGAGATGTTCCGCGTGCCGCCTTTGGACGCTCCGCCTGCCCCCCGGGGGCCTGTCGAGCCGAGACCGACGAAGCCGCTGACGACTCGCTCGTGTCCGCCGGTCCAGTTCTCCGTGAACTGTCCGCCTCACTTCCCCATTCCACAACAGCCATTGCCGAGAGCAATTCTCGACGCTCCAGGACCTCACCACCTCGTGTCGGCCAGCGCGGGCAGCGCCGTGACCGCCGGGAACGTCGTCCGAACGCTGAAGTCAACCAACGCGAAATGGCCGTGCATGTCGAATCGCCAAAGGTACTCCGTCCCATCGTCATTCCCCTTCTCCTTTTTGGGGCCTTGCGATGACGGGCCACGGACGGGCCAGGATTGTTTTTCTCCGGGTCAGACGACAAGCCGACTGCAGTACCCCGGGATAAGCTCCCTGGCGCGTTCGTGGCCCGCCGTGTTGAATCGAGTCCTCTCGATCCCAATCACAATGACACTAGAAACACGGACACAGGGGGCACAAGCTCTTAACACCCCTGGCCATCGGAATTTCTCTTTTTTCCACCGGCTTCCCGATGGGCCGACGAGACCGATTCACTCCGGGATTGTGTCGGAGGGGTCCGTTGTCTCGTGCAACGGGCTGGCTGGTTCCATGGGGTGACGATCCGGCTCATCATTGTTGCCCGCCAATTGCCGATTGAGCCGTCGTCCCCAGACAACGTAGTGGAACGAAAAATACAGCCCACCCAGTACGACCGCCGCCAGGATCGCGAAAATGAGCAACTGGTTGAGAACCAGCGCCAGAATCGCCATCAGTCCGGCGGCCACAAGTCCCAACCCCACCAGTGCCACGCCGGTGGCCATATCACGGGCCCGTTTCTCGACTGGCTCCGCCGGATCGGTTCCGGCAGGATCACCGAGGAGTTCATCGGGAGTCAGGCGTTGAAGTGACTGGTCGTCAGTCATCACTCGGCTTCCAGTATTTCCCGCAACCGGCGGTGTCGATGAGCAAAACTCGATTCCAGCGATTCCTGGATCCGGGAGGCCGTCAGCATGAGTCCGGCCAGTCCGCCGGGAGGTTCGAACGTGATCTCCTCGATCAGTTCGACCATGCCATCGGTCGGCACCAGGGTCCGACAATGTGCCCACGCCCCCAGGGGACCGGTGACCATCGTTTCGGTGAATGTGCGGGGTTCAGCGAACGCCGTCACCTCGTAAGCCAAACGCTGAGTGGGTCCAAACCCGTCAAGATCGACAATCAGTTCGCTGCCAAGTTCCAGTCGCTCGGGGCCATCGATCACTTCCAGTGGCGTCGAGGACGGCATGATCTCCAACAGATTGGCCGGTCGGACGATGAAATCGAACAACGTCTCGGCCGTCGTGGCCAGGGCGACTCGAGCTTCAAACGTGGGCATGCAACAGAAAACCGGATGAACCACGGGGCTGGAAACCGCCGCCAATGGTCAACCGACGGTCGGGCTGCGAACATGGTACGAGGAAGTCGAACCCGGTGAAAGGCGCCGCGAACGACGGAGCCACCCATGACCACCCGCATTCCCCCCGATCTGCTCAGCCAGTCCCTGGTCCTGGCCGGTCCCACCGCGTGTGGCAAGACCAAACTGGCTCTCGAGTGGGCCGAGGCGGTCGGAGCCGAGATCGTGGCGATGGATTCGATGTCGCTGTACCGCGGGATGGATATCGGTACGGCCAAGGCCACGCCCGAGGAACAAGCACGCGTCCCCCACCACCTGCTCGACATCCTGGATCCTCACGAGGATTTCAGCGTGGCCGATTACGTCCAAACCGCTGCAACCGCCTGCCGATCGATCGTCGACTCCGGCCGCGTACCGCTGTTCGTCGGTGGCACGGGACTCTACCTCAGAGGCCTGCTGCGAGGCGTTTTCGATGGGCCGCCGGCCGATTGGGACATCCGCAACAGGCTCGAAGCCGAAGCCGCCCAGAAAGACCAGGGGTGGCTCTGGGACCGGTTGAACACTGTCGATCCGGCGACTGCCTCGAGGTTGCATCCTCACGACACCCGTCGCTTGGTGCGAGCACTGGAGGTTCACGAACTGACCGGCCAACCTCTTTCGGCACAACAGGCCGAGGGCCCAGTTCCCGAAGGAAGCCAGCCACGCCGAGTGTTTTGGCTGTCGCCACCGAGAGATTGGCTCTACGACCGGATCAATCGCCGAGTCGATGCCATGGTCAAAGACGGGCTGGTCGAGGAAGTCCGTGGGTTGCTCGCAACCGCCCCGCCGCCTGGACGCACCGCCAGGCAGGCATTGGGCTACAAGGAGATCATCGATCATCTCGAGCAGCGAACGACTCTTGAAGACGCCATCGACACGATCCAGCGACACACCCGACGATTCGCACGCAAGCAGACCACCTGGTTCAGAAATCTCCAGGAGTGCCACGAACTGACAATCAGTGGTCTCGAGCACGGCGGCCAATTGCTCGAGAGACTGCTGGCACCGGAATAGAAAAAGCCGGCCCCACCACTGGTGAGACCGGCTTTCTTTTTCAGATCGAACGCCGATCAGGCATCCTTCTTCTTCTTCTTCTTCTTGCCCTTGGGCTTGGGCAACTTGGCCTTCTGCTCGGCGGTCAAGATCTCGACGAACTTGGCCCGGGCAGCCTTGATCACGGCCTGGCGAGCCTTGTTCAACTCGGCCAACTTCTTCTTCTGCTCGGGGGTGATCTTCGCGGCGGCATTGATCGCAGCGCGAGCTGCCTTCCCCTTGACGCCATCGGCCTTGGCTTTCTTGGCAGCCGCGTTACGAGCCTTGCGCTGCTCGGCGGTGATGATCGTCCCGGCCTTCTTGTTGACCTCGACCAACTTCGGAGCGAATTCCTTGTTGATTGCGGCGACCTTGGTCTTTTGATCCGCGGTCAACACGATGCCCTTGGGCACCTTGACTGCGGCCGGAGCCTTGCGGCCCTTCTTCTTTTTCTTCTTCTTTTCCTCGGCAGCCATAGCCGGCATCGCCAGCACGACAGCGAGCGTCAGGACCAAAAGTCCTTGCAGTGTCCGCTTCATGGTAAGTTCCTCTCGTTGTGAATTGGGCCTGGTGGCCCTGGTATAAAACTGAGCCGTCCCCAACGGCCTTTGCCTACTAGGCAAACAACTCGTCGATCACCGAGCCATCGCGAACGATCATGATCGGTCGCCCGGTCTTGGTGTGATACTCCTTGGTGTGGTCGATGCCGAGGTTGTGATAGAACGACGCGGCCGCATCGGAGGGTGAAAGCCCCTCGCCGGCGGGGCCGGTCGCCTTTTCATCACTGGCACCAATCACCTGGCCGCCCTTCACGCCGCCACCGGCCATCAGCATTGTCATGCAACGCGGGTAGTGGTCGCGACCACCGGGTGTGGTCCTGTTGTTGATCTTCGGTGTCCGGCCAAACTCGCCAGTCACAAAGACCGCGGTCCGTTCCAGCAACCCACGCGTGTCCAGGTCAACCAGCATCGCCGCCAGGGCCTGGTCGAAGGGGGGCAACAGGTTGTCCTTCAGCTTGGGGAAGTTGTCGCGGTGCGTGTCCCATCCACCGGTCGACACGGTGACGAAGCGGACTCCGTTTTCGACCAGCCGCGTGGCCAGCAGACAACTCTGCCCGAAGGGAGAATCGCCGTATGGCTCGGCGCGAGCTGCCGGTTCCTTGCCAATATCGAATGCCTCGCGAGCCTTCTTCGATGTGATCATCGAGTAGGCCTGTCGCCCAAACCTGTCGAGACCATCCAGCAACTGGTTGTCCTTTTCAATCCCCGAGAAGGTCTTGTCCAGGTCCGTCAACAATTGCTGACGCTTCTCGACATCGGTGATCGTCAGACCATTGGCCAGGGCAATTCCCCGAACCGAGAAAGGTCGGCCCTTCTGGGGAGTCGAACCGGTATTCAGGGGAGCGTACTTCACACCGAGGAAACCGGGCTTCTGGCGGGTGTTGGGAATTGCCACAAAGCCGGGCAGATCGATCGCCCCGGGTTGTTCCTTGTTGATCACCGACCCGTAACCGGGATACTCCAGCGATGCCAGCGGACGCGTGCCCGTGTTGATGTATTCCTGTCCCAGGCGATGAGCCCCCAGCGTGTGACTGACACCGCGGAGAATCGTGAACTTGTCGGCACAGGTGGCGAGTTTTGGAAGATGCTCGCTGATCTCCATGCCCTCGACGTTGGTCTGAATCGGGTTGAACAGACCGCGGTACTCCTCGGGAGCCTCCGGCTTCAGGTCGAACGTGTCCATGTGGGACGGACCACCGGGCAGGTTGACAAAGATCGCCGATGTCGCCTTGCCCGTCTGGACAGCACCCTGGGCGGACAACTGCAGGTAATTGGCCAATCCCAGGCCGGTGGCGCCCAACGCGCCCACCTTCAGAAAATCTCGACGTTTCACGCCGTCACAAGTCGTGTGCAATGCCATCAATCCGTTTCCTTTTGCCACCCCGGTTCCGGGGAAAACTTCAGTTCTGTGTGTTGGTGTTTCGCCTAGTGATTGACGATGAATTCCTTGGTGTTGAGCAACGCCCACAGCAAGTCGCGCAATCCTTGCACGGTGTCCTCGGATCCCTCGACATAACTCCGAGAACGAGTCAGTTCCGCCTCGTTGGGCAGACGACTCAGCGTCCGCAGGTAAGCCTGTTTGACTATAGCCGTTGCGTCCAATTCAGCCACTTTTTGGCCAGCCGACTTGGGCACCGCACGATTGCGAGTCGCCTTGGCCAGGTCAGCCTGCAAGTTGCGGATCTGGACCTGCAACTTCTTGGACAACGCCGCGTCCTTGGCCTTGCGGGCCGCAGCCAACTTGCGACGCGCTCCCTGCAATTGCTTGCTGAGCTTCTGCATCTCGGGTGTCACCTTCTTGGTGGGACGACGCGAGGTCTTGATTCCCAGTTCGCCGGTGAGTTGGGTGATCCAGCCGTCACGATTCGATGCGATCAGCTTCAACGTGTCGCTGTCGTTCTGCAGGAAGACGGTCTGCAGCAGGCTCGGTTCGTTCGAGCGGTCACAGTCGCAGTTGCTCTCCCGGGTCGATCGACCAAACACGGTCAGTGCGTAACCGGGACCATTTCGCGAATTGAGCCGACGACCGGAGCCGGACAGCGCGATCGCACGCCCCTCCAGTTCGCTCTTCAGTTCCGTGCCACGCTCGTCCGACGAGGTGGCCTGCTGGATCGCATCGTAGGCCACCTCGGCAGGCAACCGCCGCGGGATCGAATGGCTGAAGTTTCGTTCATCCAGCCGGTTGGTTTCGTTGGGCTGCCAACTGAGTTGGTAGGTACGGCTCGAGACAATCTCGCGGTGCAACCACTTCATGTCGTAGTTGTTCTCGACAAACCCGGCGGACAGGTAGTCCAGCAGTGGCTTGTTGCTCGGCGGATTGGCCAGGCTGTGATCATCGGGCGGTTCAACGATTCCCACGTTGAAGTAGTTGGCCCAGACACGATTGACGAACGCTCGAGCAAACAACCGGTTGTCCTTGCGACGCAACCATTCCATCAACGGAGTTCGGATGTCAGCGAACTTGGTCAGATCCACTTCCTCGGCCCCCAGCAGCGTGGCCTTTGACGCCACTCCACCACGATTCTTCTGCTTGGCTGCCTGGCTGAGTTGACGCTGGCGTTTCTTCAACCGCTTGATCGTCTTCTCCACCTGCGTGATCTGGTTGGTGACCTGGGGCGTCTTGGGATCCTTGGCCTTGAGGACCTTCAAGCGTTGTTGCTGCTTGCGAAGTTGGGCCTGCAGTGCCTTTGCGCCACCGGTCTTCTTCTTGTCCGCTGTCGCCCGGGCCGCCTTCACGAACACCTCCTGGAATGGCACGACCTTCCCGGACTCAAGAGCCTCCGCAATCGCCTTCCGCTGCTGGCCACCTTTCTTGTCACCCAACTCCAAGGAGGCCAACATCTCGTTGTACTCGGTCTTGGTCTTCGGATTGGTGCCAAAGCTGACCCCGGTGAAGAAGCCCTGGAACTGGGCAAAATCATTCTTGGTCCACTGGTCGAACGGGTGCTTGTGACACTCGGCACACTGGATCCGAATCCCCAGGAACGTGTAGGCAAACCCGATGGCCCGGTCCTTGGGTTCACGGAAGGTGCGCCGGGCCCAGTAATGTGACATCCCTTGACGATCGGTAAACTTCTGGTCTCCGTCCTCGCGGTACACACCGCTCATCGTCGTACTGAACTCCTTGAACGACTCACCGGCGTTCCGGCTGGTCGCCATCACCAGTCCCTCGACCAGCTTGTCATAGGGCACGTTCTTCTCGACGCGGTCCTTCAACCAATCGTACCAATCCTGGCTGGCACGACGTTTTCGCGTGGGAATCACGTTGTTCAACGCATCGTCGTTGTTCCCGGTGAAGTCCGAGAGCCGAGTCGCCCACCAGGCGGCGTAAGCCGGCCTTCCAAGCAACTCTTCAACCTTCTTCTTCCGCTTGTTTGAATCGGTGTCCTCGAGGAATGCCTCCACCTCGGAGGCAGTCGGCAGGGTGCCAATCAGGTCCAGGGAAACACGCCTCAGGAACTCGGCGTCGGTGCTCAGCCCGGATGGAACGATCCCCAGTTTCTTGAGCTTCGCGACCACGAGCCGGTCGATTTCTGTTGGCACAGCCACCTTGGGGTACTTGGCGCCCACCTTGTCACTGACCGGCTGCATCACTGGCACCGACACGACGCCGTTGTCGTAGAAAGCCACGACAAACGTATCGCCGGGCTTGCCACTGGTCAGCTTTCCCCCGGATCCCAACTTGGCCACCTGGTCGTCGTTGCTCTTGAATCGAGTCAACGGCGTGACATCTTCGCGTGTGCCATCGCTCCAGACGGCCACCGCCTTCAGTTGAACCGTCTCGCCCTGGTCAGAAAAAACCAGCTCGGAGGGCGTGATCTCGAGTCGAACCATCTTTGCCGCATCCTTGGACACGGCCGGGGCGCCCGCGGCAATCCATTTCCGTAGCAGGCGGTACTGCCAACTGTCGACTTTCATTCTCAGGCCGCCCTCGTGATCCACCGTCTCGGTCGGCTTCTCCAGCATCAGGCTCTTGGCCGGTTTCGAGACATTGGCCCGCGGCCCCTCGCCGTCAGCAGCCTTCAACAGAGAGTCGTGATCGAACTTGAAGTCGTAACCGAACAACGACAAACGAAAACCACCGCGTCCCTGAAACGACCCGTGACAGGCACGGCCACTGCAGCCCAGCTTGCCAAGCAACGGCACCACGTGACGCTGAAAATCGGGCACTTCGTCGGTTGACTCGCCGGCAAACCGCTCGGGAACCGGCGGGCTGACCTTCGAAGGGGCCACCTTGGCGTTGTTGTTGGCGTTGGCCGTGGCCACCAGGCCGACGACCACGATTGCCGAAAGCAGGTTCCGCGTCATGGCTTCGACTTGTCCTTGGTTTTGACCGTCGTCTTGACTGTCGTTTTTCTTGGTTTGACCGGTTGCTTCGCGGTGGTCTTGCCACCACGTCCCAGCTTCCTCGTCACGGTCATTCTCGCTGACCGCCGCAACCGCTGCAACTCTCGATCTGTCGCCTTGTCGAGGTTCTCCAAAGCCTTCAACTGCGACTGGAACCGCTCGACTCTGGCCCGGGATCGCTTGATGTCAGCCTGCAGCATGATTCGCCGCAACTCCGCCCGTTCCCGCAATATTTCACGCAAACTCGCATCATTTTTGGGGTCAGGCTTCACCATCGAACGGGCCACCATCAGCCGGGCCTGGGATTCCAGTTTCCACAACTCAACCAGCATCGCATGCCGCTTGGGGTTGGTCACCTTGACCGGTTCAATCCTTTGGACAGTCCGTGACAACTCGGCGATCGCCTTGTCGTAAGCCGATCGATCTCTCACGGCTTTCAATCGCTCGATCAAGCTGGCCAGTTCCGAATGATGCGTGCGTGCAAATGCCAACGCCTGTTTGACCTGCCGCTTGTTCGGACGAGGGCGCTGCTTGGAGACGGTTTTGCGACCGTTTTTTGACTTCGGTTGCGAGCCCGCCCCCGAATCCGACTTGCCCGGCACTTGCGCCCAACCGTTGGCGGCCACGACAATCACCAGACAGATACAAAGCCCGTTCCGAATCACTTGTCCTCTCCTCCATTGGTCTCAGAAGACAACGCCACCGCAACGAGCATCCATTCGGGCACCACGAGGTCCGTCTCGGCCACCAGGGGTTCCCCCCCCATCACGGTACTCTCCTCAACCCCCTCGACCTCTTCTGCAGCGGTCCCATCCGCCCAACTCGACAACAACACGTCATCGTCCACGGCAGCCGACACCACCGTCCCGTCTCCAGCCAGCTCGCCCGCCGGCTGATGACTGGACTGCCACGACAGAACGACAACCAGCGACAGGCACAGAGCTGCCGCCGCCACGAATCTCCATCGCGAATCACGGCCACTCACGTGTTCCGGCACGGCGTCGGTCGCGACCGACGGGAAGTTCGACATGGACTGAACCAGTTCCACCGCCGCGGCAACCGCCTCGCAGGCCTCGACATCACCATCAGCCAGACGCGAGGTCCATTCCTCCAACTCACGTCCATCCAGTTCACCGGCCACGTAAGCAAACGCCAGCCAGTCGATCTCGGCCAGTTCTCCGGCCTCTCCAGCGGGATTGTTGTTCTCAACACTCATCGCTCGTCCACCCTGTCCTTGTCGGCAAGCCACCGGTGCAGTTTCGCCAGTGCGGCTCTCATCCGAGTCAGTACCGTCCCCAGGGGAGCACCCACTTCCTCGGAAATCACCTTGAAGGTCTTGTCCTCGTAAATCCGCTTGCGAACCACCAACTGCTGCTCGGCAGGCAAGTCATCTATCCGTTCTCGCACCTCGCGAATCGACTCCTGCAGGCTGGCCAGTTCTTCGGGCGTGGCACTTTCCGACACAGGCGTCTCGGCAAGCCGTTTCAGGCTGCGATCCCGTCGCTGCCTCTTTCGACCTGCCAACATCGCCTCGTTGTACGCCACCCGGAAGAGCCACCCCTTGAGAGTATCGGCTCGAGCCGTGTGTCCAGCCTCCATCGCTCGGGCAAAAGTCGCCTGAAGTGCCTCATCGGCCGCTTCCGGATCGCTCGTCACGCCCAGTAGAAACGACCTCAAAGGTCCGCCGTACTGGCGAAACCACCTGCCAACCTCGTCAGGGTCAATCCGTTCTCCATCTTGCGACGTCAAACGCGCCACCCCGCTTCATTCGGCCTGCTCCTCCTGATGCGCCGGCAGCAGCGACTATTTGGCCAATTTTCATTTTTTTCGGCCCGGCAGACAGCGAAAACAGGTCCCGAAGACCTCACGGCACGTCCCGCAAACGGAGATCAAACCGCCCCTTGCGCTCCGAAACGTACACGATCCGCTTTCCGTCAGGATGCCACGTCGGAAAGTCGTCCCTCTCGGAGTTTTCGGTCACCCGTTTCACGCCCGCACCATCAGAGTCCATCACGTAGATTTCACGGTTTCCGTCCCGATTGGACACGAAGACCACGCGACGCCCATCGGGTGAAAATCGGGGTCTCACGTCCTGGGACCGGTCGATGGTCAGCCGCCGAATGCCACTGCCGTCAGTGGCCGATGCCGTGTAAATCTCGTAATTCCCATCGCGGGTCGATCCAAACAGCAGGACACGACCGTCCGGGGAAACACTCGGCCAGTTGCAGATGCCGCTGGTATCGACGAGCACCTTGCGATCGCCGGCAGATGTATCACACGAAAAGACCTTTTGCCGCCCCCCTTCGGCAAAGACGTACAGCACGCGTTTCCCATCAGGACTGAACGCGGGGCTGCGCATCCCGGAAAAGCCCGACGCCGGAGGAATCTCGGCCGTTTTCTTTGAACGAGTGTCCTCGATCACCATTCCAACGCTCGCCGCACTGCGACTCTGCAGGAACGCCAGAAACCGACCGTCGCGAGACACGGCCGGTTCCAGTTCCGAACGGGTCTCGTCCTTGTGAATCGGCCGGGATTTGCCACCGGAAAGATCCAGTCGCAACAACTGCAAC
Source organism: Planctomycetaceae bacterium (assembly GCA_002724415.1). GTDB lineage: Bacteria > Planctomycetota > Planctomycetia > Planctomycetales > Planctomycetaceae > UBA8437. The sequence continues at coordinate 9,766 of PBOU01000059.1, read as the reverse complement.
TGCTCGGGGCGTGCCTGGACAACGTAAATCAGCGTCCGCGCGTTCAGAAACACCGGGTCGCGTTTGTAGCGATGGTCATCGGTCAGTTGTCGATCGGCAGCCGGAACGGCAACCACCGTCCCCAGGGCGAGAACCAGGGCCAGGGCCCACGAGGGGAACCGTTCCGATGCCATCGTATCTCGCCTGGTCGTGTCCGCAGAATCAGACCAGTTCATCGATCACCGTCCCACCCGGCAGCACGTTCAACTCGGCTCGATCCTGGGTCGTCAACCCGGCCAACTCGGTGATTGTCGTACCAACCATCAGCGGGGCGATCGGTGTCGTCAGAGGATGTTCACCCAGCTTGTCGCTTTCCCCGATCGTTCCGCCGGTCGGCACGCCGGCTCCCGACCACAAAGAGAAGTAGCATTGCGGCCAATGGTCCCGTGCAGCACGCGGATTGATCTTGGGAGTCCGACCGAACTCGCTCATCACCACCACCAGGGTGTCTTCGAGCAACCCCCGATCCTCCAGGTCGCTCATCAATTCAGGCAGCACACGGTCCAGCAATGGACAATGCCGGTCCATCAGCATTTCAAAATTGTAGATGTGAGTGTCCCAGCCGAAGTCGTAGTTCGGCGTGATCGCCTCGACCGTCTGGCTCCAGTTGAGTTGCACGAATGGCACACGGGCCTCGATCAGCCGCCTGGCCACCAGGGCACTTTGTCCAAAATGCGTGTACCCGTACCGCTGCCGGGTCGCTTCCGACTCACGTGTCACGTCAAACGCATCACGGGCCGATGGATTGGCCAACAGCCCGTAGGCCATCTGGTAGGTCCGCTGCCAGTCGTCAATCCCGGCCGCCTCCAGCCGGCGACGCCCCACATCGATCTGCCGCAACAACATCCGACGGTCGGAGATCCGGCCCGGGGTGATCCCCTCCAGCAGGTCCAGGGCGGGCAAGTCGACCGAACCGTCATTCTTGACGACCACCTGGAACGGATCCCAGGCCTTGCCGAAGGTTCCGCCACCATAGCCCTCGACGATCCGGACACTGTCCTGGATGATTCCTCGACCGACCGACAGGAAGGGAGGCAGGTCACCATCCCGTCCGCGATGTCGGGCCACGATCGCACCAAAATTCGGTTGCACCGGACCGGGTTTCTCGTGAAACCCCGTCAGCGCCACGGTGCCACCATCGGGGTGACCGGGTTGAGTGCTCACGTGAGAGCGGGCCAGGGCGAAACGGTCACTGATCGCCGCGATACGGGGCACCAGGTCGGTGAAACGGACCCCCGGAGTCCGGGTGGCAATCGTGGAGAACGGCCCGCGGTATTCACCGGGAGCCTCGGGCTTGGGATCGAAGGTGTCCAGGTGTGACGGAGCTCCCCACAACCAGACCAACAACACCGATTTCGCCCGTGGGCTCTCTCCGCCTTCCGCAGCCGCCAACAGGTCCGGTCTCCCCAGGACCATTGGCAACGACGCCCCGACTTTCAGGAACGACCGGCGACTGAGACCGCCGCAGGTGCGGGAGGCAAATTGACCGACATTGAGCATGTTTGCCAGTTTCTCACACCCGCTGACCCCGCTCAAGCTCTCCCGCACCGACAACCCACAGTTGAGTGCCCCACCACACCGCAGATATAGTGGGGGCTGAGTCTTTCAGTCGTCCCAACCCTGCCACCATCCGACCAAGGATCGGCCCGTGCGAGTTCTACTGACAATCCTCGCCGGGCTGCTGGTCGCACCCGCCGCCACCGCCGCACTCCCACGCGAGGCGCGTTCGATCCGGGTGACACCCAACCCGATCTCCCTGGGCGGCAGCAATCGCTTGCAACAACTCCAGGTCACCGCCACCGGCCCCGACGGGCGGCTGTTCGATGTGACCCATCACGCCACACTCCGGATCGGCGACAGCAACACGGCGGTGCTGGAAGGGACCACGCTGCGAGGAGTCGCTGACGGTGACACACAGCTCAACGTGTTGTACGGGAACCACGCCGTCACGCTCAAGGTGGCGGTGTCGGACCAGGGCACCTTCCCGCCGGTGCACTTCAAGAACGACATCATGCCCATCCTCTCCAAGCTGGGATGCAACAGCGGTGGTTGCCACGGCAAGCAGAGTGGCCAGAACGGCTTCAAGCTGAGTGTCTTCGGCTTCGATCCACGGGCCGACTACAACGCGCTGGTCAAGGAGGCACGAGGCCGTCGCGTCTCCCTGGCGGCGCCCGGGGGCAGCCTGCTGGTTGCCAAGACCAGCAACACGGTGGCACACGGGGGAGGAGCCAGGACAACAAGTGGATCGGCCGACCACCAGTTGCTCTCCGGCTGGGTCGCGCAGGGGGCCCCCTGGGGAGATGACGGTGCACCACAGGTCACCTCTGTCCGTGTTTCCCCCTCCCAGCGAATCCTGAACCCCTCCAGTGACCAGCAACTGCTCGTGACTGCGGTCTACTCCGACGGATCGACACGTGATGTGACCAGTGCCGCCGAGTACACCAGCAACGCGACACTGGTCGCCGACATCGAAGACGCCGGGCACGTGCACACCGGCAAGGTGCCCGGAGAGGCCGCGATCACGATCAACTACATGGGACATGTGGTCGCCGCCCGGATCACGGTTCCCCGCAACGAAGTCCGGGCGGATTACCCGAAGCCGGACAGCAACAACCGCATCGATGAACTGGTCTGGACCAAGCTCAAGCGGATGGGCATCCTGCCCTCCTCCACGGCCACCGACAGCGTGTTCCTGAGACGACTGCATCTCGACACACTCGGCACATTGCCCAGCCCCGAGGAAGTGCGGGCCTTCGAATCCGACAAGCGGTCCGACCGAAGAGAACGGGCCATCCAGGATGTCCTGGCACGACCACAACTGGCCGACTACTGGGCCCAGAAATGGGGCGACGTTCTGCTGGCTGACCGTGAGGCACTCGGAGAACGGGGGGCCTACGAGTTCCACCGATGGCTGCGGACACAACTGCTGACCAATCGTCCCTACGACCAGTGGGTGCGTGAACTGCTGACCGCAACGGGGAACTCGGGGCGATATGGACCGGTCAACTTCTTCCGCGCGGCGAGAACGCCGATCGATCTGACCCGCAGTGTCAGCCAGGCATTTCTGGGCATCCGCATGGACTGCGCCCAATGCCATCACCACCCCTTCGAGAAGTGGGGCCAGGATGACTTCTACGGCATGGCTGGGTTTTTCAAGGGACTCAAGCACACACCCCTGGGCCCCGGTCGTGAACTCGTCTACCACGGCGGCTACCAGCCGACCCGAATCCCGCTGGTCAACCAGTTGGTGCTGCCCCGCCCACCCGGTGGAATCGGCATCGAGAATTTCGGCGAGTCGGATCCCCGTGTGAAGTTGGCCGAGTGGGTCACCCGACCGGACAATCCATATTTCTCACGACTGGTCGCCAACCGGATCTGGAAACAGTTCCTGGGCCGGGGGCTGGTCGAGCCCGAGGATGACTTCCGCTCAACCAATCCGCCGACCAATCCCGCGCTGCTGGATCATCTGGCCGAGACGCTCGTCGCCAACCGTTTTGATCTCAAGAAACTGATGCACCACATCCTCTCCTCGCGGGTCTACCAACTCTCGAGTGTGCCCAATCCAACCAATGCCCAGGACCAGCAGAGCTATTCTCATCACCTGGTCAAGCGGCTCCCGGCCGCCGTGCTGCTGGACGCGATCAGCGAGGTGACCGGTACACCCGAGACTTTCATCGGGATGCCTCGTGGAACCCGTGCCATCCAGTTGTGGGACAACAGGCTGCCGAGTTACTTCCTGGACACGTTTGGGAGATCCGAACGGGAATCGCCGTGTGAATGCGGGTCCTCGACCGAGCCCACAATGGCCCAGACACTGCACCTGATGAATGCCCCGGAGATCGACACCAAGATCACCGCCCCGGGCAGCCGGATCGATCGCATGATCTCCCGGAAGGCCACCCCGAGACAAATCGTCGATGAACTCTGCTTGGCCGCTCTCGGGCGACCACCCAGGCCTCGCGAAATACGAGCCGCCGAAAAGCTTTTTGCCAGTGGCCCACCACGACAGGCTGCCGAAGATTTCCTATGGGCCCTGTTGAACTCCTACGATTTCCTCTTCGTCCACTAGGCCACCTCCAAAATAGCCACTGCAACAACCGCCGCCTGCTGTACAATTCCGATGCACGCCTTGTCGAACGCCACGCGACAAGTTTTTCCTTCGAGGACCACGGCAATGACTCAACCCGCCTCAAGCCCCCGTCTCTCCTCTTACTGCGACGGACTGAACCGACGTGAGATGCTGTCCGTCGGCAGCCTCGGCGGACTGGGGCTGGCCGAACTGATGTGGATGCAGGAGTCATTTGCCAAGGCCAAGGGCAAGCCGGTCCGCGACATCAACTGCATCTTCCTGTTCGCGCTGGGTGGGCAACCTCACCAGGACATGTGGGACGTCAAACCGGATGCTCCCTCGGAGATCCGGGGCGATTTCAACCCGATCTCGACCAAGGCGTCGGGAATCCACATCTCGGATGTCCTTCCGGGAATCGCCACCGTCACCGACAAGCTGGCGATCATGCGCAGCGTCACCCACGTCGACAGCGACCACGGACGTGGCTACCACGTGATGATGACTGGCAAACGCCCCGGCGCCGGAGACTTCAACGGCAACCAGAACAACAATCATCACCCCTGCCTGGGATCGATGGTGGCCCGGCTGGGCACACCCGGCGAATTGCCTCCCTACATCAGCGTCCCCAACTTCCTCAACAGCGGCGGCCCCTCGTTCCTGGGCCCCAGCTATGGCCCCTTCGTCATCGAGGCCGACCCGGCTGCTCCGGACTTCTCGGTCCGTGACATCACCCTGCCCACGGCGATCTCGACCAACCGCAACGCGCGTCGACAGGCAGTGCTCCGGGAGATCAACCGCTTCGAACGCCAGGCCGAGACGATCGGACAAAGCGTCCGATCGCTGGACACGTTCTACCAGAAGGCCGCCGGGCTGATGACATCGAAAAAGGCCAAGGAAGCGTTCGACATTCACCGTGAGAGTGACAAGACACGAGCGGCCTACGGGATGACCTCCGTCGGCCAATGCTGCCTGCTGTCCCGCCGACTGGTCGAAGCGGGATGCCGTTTCGTCGCCATCGAGAACGGGCACTGGGACACGCACCGCAAGAACACCTACAGCCTCCGTGACCTGCTGTGTCCGTCTTTCGACCAGGCCGTCCCCGCTCTGCTGAACGACCTCGAACAACGGGGCATGCTCGACGACACCCTGGTGATCATCTCGACGGAGTTCGGCCGCACCCCCAGGATCAACCAGTTGGCCGGTCGCGATCACTGGCCCAATGTCTTCTCGATCGCGATGGCCGGAGGAGGAGTCCAGGGGGGCCAGGTCATTGGTGCCAGTGACCGGCAGGCCTCCGGTGTGGCCGACCGCCCGATCACCCCCGGTGACATGACTGCCACGGTGCTTGACCTGATGGGAATCGACCCCAACCAGATCCTGCACACCCCACTCGGACGCCCAATCCCGTTGGTCGATGACGGTCGCCCGATCACCGAATTGACCTAGCGCCGACTTTGGAGTCCGCCACAGTGATCCACAAACTCTTCCGCACCCGCCTGGCCTGTGGCCTCTTCCCACTGGTCGCAATCCTGCTTGTTCCCGCCGCGGCGACAGCACAACCCAAGCCCGGCTACAGTCCCGCGAGCACACACATCTTTCCTGCGGGTGGCCGCCGAGGCACGACGGTTCGTGTCCGTGTCGGAACCGAATGTGTCCCCAGAAACACCGATTTCCTGGTCTACGGCCAGGGTGTCACTGCCGGAAACAAACTCACCCAACGGCTTCCCCGCAGCCTGGGTGAGCCCGACCCCCGCCGCAAGCCCACCGAGGTGCCCATCACCTACCCAAGAGAATGGGATCAGCAGATCGCGATCGCCAAGGACGCGCCTCTCGGACAGGCACTGTGGAGGATCAGTTGCGCCCAGGGCGGCACCGGCACCCGCCCCTTCCTGGTCGGAGATCTTCCCGAACACATCGAAAATGAGTCGAATTCTGTTCCGGCCCGTGCCGAACGTCTCACTTTGCCAGTCACGCTCAACGGACAAATTTACGGCGAACGAGACATCGACTTCTTCCGACTGTCACTCAAGCGGGGCCAGGTGCTCGTCTGCGATGTCCTGGCCGGACGAATTGGCAGTCGGCTCGACCCCGTGGTTCAACTGCTCGACGCCAATGGCAAACTGCTGGATTCTCAGGAGATCCGCATCGGTCGCGACCCGGTACTCGCTCTCCAGGCTCCGCACGATGGAGACTACCTGCTGCGGGTTGCCAACATCACATTTCACGGCAATGCCGCCTGCGTCTACCGGATCACCTTGTCGACCAATCCGCTGGTCGTCTCGGCAGTCCCGACCAGCGGCCTCGAAGGAACTCGCTCGACGATCGAATTCCATACACTGACCGGGCGCCCCGGCCCGCTGGCGGTCGCGAGAAAAGAAATCCACTGGACAGGTGAAGATGGCATCCTGCGACCCTGGGGTTCCAGGGGGCCAACCCTCGAGGTCAATCGCAATACGCACGGGACCGAGGCCGAGCCCAACAATTCGACCGCGTCGGCTGGAAAGATAACCGTCGGCACCACGGTTCATGGACGACTCTCCAACGCCCGTGACATCGATCGCTTTGTCTTTCCTGCTGCCAAGGGACAGCGTTACGTGCTGCGGGCTGTGCCCGCGATCCCGGGCAGTCCCACCCTGCCAATCCTGACGTTGACTGATGCCAACGGGAAACAACTCGGCCGTGGAACCGCCGTGGGCAATCCGGACCGGGAAGCCCGGATCGAATGGTCCGCTCCAGCCGACGGAACCTTTGCACTCGAGATTCGCGATCTCCGTTACGGTTCACGTGGAGGTGACGACTTCCTTTACCGGCTGTCACTCAACGCGGCCGTCCCGGACTTCCAACTTCACGCAACCGCCGACTCTCTCAACATCGTCCAGAAGACCGATTCCGCAGTCACGTTGCGAGTCAAACGGATCGGAGGTTTCAAGGGACCTATCGATCTCCTGGTTGACGGATTGCCCGACGGCGTGACCTTCACCCCCTCGCAGATCCCCGCCAAGGCCAATTCGGTCAAGCTGACTTTCAAGGCGACAGAAGACGCCGCATCCCGGGCCTACCCCCTGGAGATTGTCGGCACCGCCAAGGTCCAGGAGGGCAAAACGGTGATTCGTCGTCACCTGTCGGCACGCCACCTGGGCATCGACAACGAGGGACTCTCGGCAGTCACTCCCACCTCCGAACAATTCCACCTCACCGTCTGCCACAAGCCGGTCTTCCGGTTGTTCTGCAACGAGGCGTACATGTACGCCCACCGTGGAACCATTTACCGGTACGCGATGGAGGTCGAACGTCTCGATGGATTTGACGAACCGATCACCGTCCAGATCGGCGACAGACAGAACCGAGATCTCGATGGGATCCAGATGATCCCGTTTGTGATCCCCAGCGGAAAAACCAAGGGGTTCCTGCCGATCTTTCTACCCGAGACGATGCACATCAACATCCAGTCGCAATCACAACTTTACTCGCAGGCGTTTGCACACTTCACCGACAAGCAGGGACGGCCCCAGGCCGTGCTGGTGCTCTCGGAAAAACGGAACATGCTTCGCACCCGACCGGTGGTGGTAAAAATGTTCGCCGTCAACGAGACCATCACCGGCGCCCCCGGCTCGAACGTCTCCTGCCAATTGCGGCTGGAACGCACGACCAATTTCCCCGGAAACATGACCGTCCGCCTGCATTCGGTTGAGGGAGCCAGCGGGTTCACCTCCAAGGGCACTCAATTCGCCCCCGGTGCCCTCCAGGCCACGGCGATGGTCCGTCTTCCCAAGGGCTCCGATTCGACAAAGCCAGCGACCCTGGTTTTCCGTGCGACCGGACGAATGCCTGATGGAACCGAGACAATCACCGAAAGCCGCGTGAAGTACCTGCCCGGGCAATAGGTGACTCCTCGAGGTGACTCCGACTCCCCGACGGAGACGACGGCCCGAGAGCCAGGATTTCCCGTGGCGCGGTGTCCAGCACGGGACGGTGTGAGTGACCATGTTGGTGATCATCGACTTGATTGCATCCGTCGACGTAGGCTGTAGGCTGCTCTAAATTCAACAGCGACTCTCGGAGGCACACCACAGTGATTCGCCAACTCTTGGACAATTTCATCCCAGCGATCCTGACCACTGCCCTTCTGGGCACCGCCCCGGTGACTTCCTCTGCCAAGGACAAGCTCTTCGAGACCCCCGGGCCAAAGCCCGTTGGGATCGTCGCGTTTGTCGAGGGTCCGGCCTGGCATCCGACCGGCAATGTCTACTTCAGCGATGGTGGCAACAATCGGATCATGCGACGAGACCGTACCGGAGCCATGCATGTCTACCGGCAGCCTTCCGGGGCCGCCAACGGATTGCTGTTCGATTTCCAGGGCCGATTGCTCGCCTGTGAGGGCCCCGGTCCAAACGGACACCGGCGAATCACCCGCACCGAACACGACGGCACCATCACCGTGTTGACCAACAACTACCGGGGCAAGAAATACGCCGGCCCCAACGACCTGACCATCGACTCCCGGGGCCGAATCTACTTCACCGACCCCCGCTACGGACCACGCACGGATCTCGAAATTCGTGACAAGCAAGGACGCGCCGTGGAAGGTGTCTACCGCATCGATCCCGACGGCACCGTCACCCAGGTGATCACCCACCAGGTTGATCGCCCCAATGGAATCCACATCACTCCCGACGACCGGTACCTGTATGTCGTCGACAACAACAACAATACTCCGAACGTCGCCCGGGCAGTCTGGCGATTCAGCCTGACCGAGAAGGGCAACGTCGTTGCCAACAGCCGAAAGAAGATGCACGACTTTGGTAGAGGCCGTGGAGGAGACGGGATGGCACTGGACGTCGACGGACGTCTCTACATCGCCGCCGGACGCACTGTCGCCAGCCCGCCGAACGAAACCACCGAGGTTGCCGGGGGAGTCTATGTGATCTCCAAGGAGGGCAAACTGGTCGGTTTCATCCCCATCAAGGAAGACTCGGTGACCAACTGCACCTTCGGCGGCAAGGACCTGAAAACCCTGTACATCACCGCCGGCCACACGCTCTGGAGCATCCAGACCACCGCCAAAGGCTTCGTGCCCTGGCTCAGCCGACAAGATTCCCAACGCAACGACAATTCCTCCAAGTGAAAACGTCTCGAGATGACAGACGACGCCAACAACCTGAGCTACGACGAGGCAGCCAAGAGACTGGGGCTGACCGTCAACGAACTCCGAGACCTCCGCGCCGACGGACGCATCCGGGACCACGCCAACTACGGCAACTGGACCTTTGCCGCCGAAGACGTTGAAACCCTCAAGGCCGAACTCGAAGCCGAGGCCACCACCAACGCCGAACAACCCACCGACGACCAACCAGACTCCGGACAATCCAACGATGCGACAGCCGGAGAAACCAAGTCCTACTCACCGTCAAAATACGAACCCGGTGGAGACGCATCGTCCTATTCCTCCAAGTACCAGTCCACCTCCTACGACACACCACAATACGACACGCCAAAATACGACACGCCGAAATACGACACTCCCAGCTACAGTGACTCCACCTACCAGACGTCGTTCTCTGAACCAGGCATTTCCGCCAGCCCGGAACCCGAAGCCAGTCCGGAACCCGAAGCCAGTCCGGAACCCGAAGCCAGTCCGGAACCCGAAGCCAGTCCGGA
>PBOU01000058.1 GCA_002724415.1 Planctomycetaceae bacterium | reverse complement strand
ATTCGCGTCCCGGCCAGATTTCTCCCACGCGAATAGTGACGAGTTTCTGGCGAGTCGGAACGGGGCCATTCACCCGATGCCAGTCCTGCAAAACCTTCACGGCAAGCGATCTCGGGTTCCTGATTTCCTGCATGTCGAACAACGTTTTTTTTTCGGTTGCATCACTTCCGGCCGACAATGCCACGACGGCCAGAACCGTGCCGATGACTGCCCTGAAATGTCCTGTTCTCATCATCATGCCCTGTTCCACCGTGTCCGGTTTTCCCACCAGCATCGGTCCTTGTTTTTCACCAGTTTTGTTCCTCTGCAACGGGTCAGCATGGCCAAGGGACATCCGGGCAACAACCATCGGTTTGTCTCGCAGCCAGGTGACCCAGGCGTGCCACGATGCGGAAATCCCTCTCGCTGCCCCTTCTTCCCGGACAACCGGGTGGCGTTGGTTCGCGAGTCCCGGTTCCATCCAGTAGGTTGTGCAGATTGTATCCGTAACGGGTGACGCCCGGCACGATAGAACCACTTCTCGGTGGTTGGTGTCTACAGAAGGTGAAATGAGAACATGAAGCTCCTTCGCGTTGGTTTTTCGTTCGTCCTGTCCTGCCTCCTCCTGCCCCATANCGGTGCTGCCGCCGGCCCCACGAAGATTACCGTCGCNGTCGAACGGGGTCGCGATCTCGGCCAGAGTTTCGGATCGCTCTTCGAAGCAACCAGCGATGATGGTTCGCTCGTGGTCGGAGCCGGTTTCCAGAACGCCTACAACACCCGGTACCGGGCCGATCGCCATGCGGTTCAGTTCTTCGTCCGCCCGGTACGTGGTGATCGAGAAATGACGGTCGACGAATTGCCGCGTCCGAACTTTGAATTGACCGGCTCGTATCTTTTTGGGCGTGATGGCTCGGTCCATTCGGCATACGGGGGACTGAAAACCTGGGCCCCGAAGACTCGAAAGTGGGTCGCGGCAGGCGCCGCCCACGAGACCATGCGGATCGGAAACGACACGCTCACCTTTGTCGGCAGCCGTGTGACCCTCAATGATCGGACANTTCTGCCCGCACCCAAGGAAGGCANCTACCNACTGTTTTTCTACGCCCACGGGCACCTGTGCTTCTANCACGTCACCCGACGGGGAAAACCCTACCGCCTGTACGTCAACGATGAAGACGGGTACAGCAAGTTGTACGCCTGCCCATGGACGCCGGACCAGCCCCGGGTCGACCTGTCGAAAGCCGTGGTCCTGAACTTGCAGGTGGTCGGTGAAACGACGTTTGCCTGGGGCCAGTTGGGTCGACAGATCGTGACCGGCTCAAACATCGGTGGGTTCTACGTATTTGAAAACGGAAACTGGCGCACGGTCCGGAAACCAACTCTCGGCCGCAGTTTCCAACTGTATTCCAGTGTCTCGCTGGGCGATCGGTTGATGATGGGGCAGTATCCGACCGGCCGTTTGTTCGAATACGACGGAACCAAGATGACCGAGCAGAGCGGTTTTCCACCCGTTTTGCCCGGCGTCTCCCGAAGTGCGAGAGAGGCCCAGACAACGATGATCTACGGCGGCGACCTGTTTGTGGGCGTGTGGCCATGGGCTGAAGTGTGGCGGTACAACCCGGACAGTCGCAGTTGGAAATTCATGCGGCGGATGTTCGATCACCCGGCACTCTCCGACAAGATCACCCACCCCTACGAAGTCGAGAACAAGGACAATCCGGTCGTCAACCTGTGGGGGCAGCGAGTCACCAGCCTGATCCCCAGCGGCCCGGACCTTTTCATTTCGACATCGTCCAAGGGAGTCGACAAGTGGCTGCCCAAGTCCTTTCCGTTTCTGGCTCCGGAAAAATGGAAATCTTATGGCAAGATTTATCGGGCCACGATGCCCGGCCATCTNGCCGCCGCCACGAAATGGACCGACGGCCCCACGAAAATCGAGTTCCTGATTGATGGCCCGAAAATCGTGATCCAACAGGACGGAAAAACCATCGCCACGAGTACGCTGACGGGNCCCCTGGCCAAGCAACTCGGNGCGGTGAAGGAATTCAAGAACGCCAGNTGGGGTGCTGGCATTTATGGCCCCTTTGGCGGAACATCACTCAAGGGACACATCGACAACAATTGACACCGCCCCGGGACTCATTGAGTCGGACGTCCCCCCTGCCGATGGAGACAACATGCCCATCAAGACAACTCGACGCCAGGCGTTGCGCAACCTGGGCCTTGGCGGNCTGGCCGGCTTGGCTGGCGGCGTGCCGCTNTCGGCTGCTCGNGTCGGCCGAAAACCACTCCCGGTGGCCGCCGTGGTCACCCAGTACTGGGAGTACTCACACGCGGATGTCATCCTGGGAAAGATCCTCGAGGGCTGGCAACAACTCGGTGGNCCCGGCCCCAACCTGGAAGTCGTCTCGGTCTATGTCGACCAGTTTCCGGACAAGGACCTGAGCCGGATGCTGTCAAAAAAACATGGTTTCCGAATTGCCAACACCATCGATGAGGCTGTGACGCTGGGTACAAACACGGTCCCCGTGGCCGGAGTGCTCAGCATCGGCGAACACGGAGACTATCCGTCGACACCCGACACCAGGCAAAAGCTGTATCCGCGACGGCGGTTCTTCGATGAAATCGTCGCCGCCATGCGACGGTGCAACAAGTTCGTACCCCTGTTCAACGACAAGCACCTGGGATTCCGGTGGCAAGACGCCAAGCANATGGTCGACACCGCTCGACGGTATCGCATTCCGTTCATGGCCGGTTCTTCGGTTCCGGTCACCTGGCGGTACCCGGCCTGGGACATTCCAGCCGGCAGCCCGATCCAGCAAGCAATGGTGGTCGGCCATAGCACCGCCGAGCCCTACCTGTTTCATGCCCTCGAGGGGCTGCAGTGTATTGTCGAGCGTCGTCGCGGTGGAGAAACGGGTGTGACCGCGGTNACAGCACTTCGCGGTGAACAGATTCGAGAAGCCGAGAAACGCGGCGACTGGTCTCGGACGGTGCTGAAGTCCGCGCTGAGAGCCGTGGGCGCGCCGACGACAAACCTGGACCAACGGATTGCTCACCCCCAGACGGTGTTTTTCCTGATCGAATACCGTGACGGCCTGAAGGCCACCGCGGCAATGATCCTTGATGCTGTTGGCCCGAATCCGCCCAAGTACAGTTGCCAACTTGCCGTTGCCTGCCAGGTAGAAAACCAGGCCGAACCGTTTGCCTGCTGGATGAAGACCCCGGGAATCCCATTCCCGCACTTCTCGGAATTGCTGCAGGGAATTGAACACATGGTCCACACGAGGACACCGGCCTATCCCGTCGAACGAACGCTTTTGACGACAGGCGTCCTCGATCGCATGATGCACAGCCTGCACCCCCAAAAGGGGAAACGGCTCCCGTCACCAGAACTGGCCATCCGCTACAAAACGCCCCGTTGGAAATTTGCCAACGAGGCAAATCCAACAAAGCCCGAGCGAACCCGTGACACCTGGTCACGCTCGTATTGAGTGCCACACNCCGGAGAACTCGATGACAAACTCGCGATCGAAAACCACACTGTTGCTGATCGGTGCCCTGTGGATTTCTGTGGGTGGCAGCCTGCTGTCGGCTGCTGAGAANCCAACCTGGCCACAATGGCGAGGACCGGAACGCAATGGCCATGTCAGCGGTGGGGTGTGGCCGAAAGATCTCGGCGAGTCGCACCTCGTNAAACGCTGGCGAGTCGAACTGCCACCCAGCTACTCCGGNCCCGTGGTCTCCCACGACCGGGTCTTTGTCACGTACACGAGAGACAAGAAGTTCGAAGGAGTGCGTGCCCTCAACCGCAAGGATGGCAAGGAAACGTGGAAAACCGAATGGGAAGGTGCCATGACCGTCGCCGGGCTGGGGACCAGCATGGGAAGCTGGATCCGTGCCACGCCAACCCTGGCCGGTGACCAGTTGATTGTCGCCGGGATGCCCGATCTCCTGGTGTGCCTGGGCGCCAAGTCCGGTGCCGAACGCTGGCGTGCCGATTTCCATGCCAGGTACGGAACNCCCCTGCCGGANNTGGGATTCGTCTGTTCACCACTGGTCGTCAAGGATGGGATCTACGTCCAGNCCGCCGACTCGTTCGTCAAGGTCGACAGAAAAGACGGCAAGAGCCTTTGGCGTTGCCTGGTCCGTAAGGGCAAGGGCAGCGAAAAAATGAGCCAGGGCAACTACTCGTCTCCCGACTTCGCCGTCATCAACGGGAGGCCACAATTGCTGGTGGCCGACATCGATGCCATTGCCGGAGTGGAACCNTCGCAGGGCAAGGTTCTCTGGCGACGCGTGCTGGACAGCTATGACCAGGGATGCATCCTGGCCCCCATCGTTTACGGCAACGGGATTTTCACGAGCACGAGGGCGAGCCGAACAGGACATTACCCGCTGACATACCGCAACAAGCAGTTCACCATCTCCGACGGCTGGAAGAACAAGCTCGTCGTTTACATGTCATCCCCACTGGTGATCGGTGACGTCGCCTACCTCCACCTGAAGAATGGCCGCTTCGCCTGCATCAATCTTCAGGACGGAAAGATCAACTGGATCTCCAACCGCCCGTTCGGAAAATANTGCAGCATGGTCTGGCACAAGGACCGGATCCTGGCACTCACCAACGACGGGCAACTCCTGTTGCTCCATGCCGACCCGACTCGATTCGTGCTGGTTGACTCGAGAAAGATCTCGACGGCAGAAACCTGGGGTCACCTCGCCATCACCGGGCAGCACATCTACATCCGCGAACNCAANGCCATTGCCGCCTANGAGTGGAAATGAGAAAGCGGGNCCCCGGGCCACCGTAGTCCCAGTTCAATCAATCCAGAACGGGCAGAGCCGGCTGCGACGGAGATGAAACCGCAGTCGCACGGTCTTGCCTTCGACTCCGCCAAGGTCACCGTGGGTCTTCCATTTCACGGCCACATCAACCTTGTCCGCACGAAGCGACCTTATACCAATTCAAGGAAACGAATGTGGTCGCCACCCAAACCGTCGTCGCTCAACCACCACTTTTCGTACTTTCACCACCCGGACCGGGCCGATTAAACTCGATGTGGCTGTGAGATGGCGTCCATTCTATTTGCCCAACTGCCCAGACAGCACTCCCAGTCAAACTCAAACAACACGGGTCAAATCGCGAATTTGTGGTAAACTTCCGACGGCTCGGTTTCGCTTCCGAACCACAGACATTCGATCAAACGGAGTTCAACCGGTGCAGAACAATCAACAACCCCGCCTTGCCGGACACCACCTGACACGGCGAGAATCTTTGCAGGTCGGTTTCTCCGGATTTGTTGGCATTGGCCTGAACCAGGCATTGGCTGGTCGGACTTCTGCCGACTCGCGAACCGGCAGTGGACGCGTGCGATCGGTTGTGATGGTGTTCTTGACCGGTGCGCCCAGCCACCAGGAGATGTGGGACCTGAAGCCCGACGGGCCTTCTTCCACTCGTGGCGAGTACCGTCCTGTCTCGACCAACGTTTCCGGGGTCCAGATCGGTCCCCACATGCCCGGTCTTGCCAAGCTGGCCGACAAGTACGCGATCATCCGTTCGATGCGGCACTCACTGCCGTCTCACGAACACGGAACACATCGCATGCTCACCGGAATCAACGAGAACCCTCCGGGTTCCACCCACATGGTCAGCCGCAATGACTGGCCGTGCTTTGCCGCGGGTGTCCAGTACTTGCGACCAAGCCCGGACGGCACACCACGCGGGATCATGCTGCCAACCTACCTGAACAACGGCTACGGGTTCTGTGGACAACATGCAGGATTCCTGGGCGCCGATTATGATCCCTGGCACGTGATCAAAGACCCCAACAGCAAGAACTTTCGTGTCGACGAATTGACATTCTCGCCGGGCCTTTCGGTGCCCCGGGTCACTGATCGGCGTCGACTTCTCGAGAGTATTGATGCCCAGCGACAGGAACTGGGTGACAACGCCGCTGTCGGTGACCTGTCACGACGGATGCAGCAGGCTCACGACATCCTGGTCGACGGAAAACTCCGCGAGTCTTTTGATATCGCGAGCGAACCCAAAGAGAACCGCGACCGATACGGTCGGCACCAGTTTGGCCAGTCGATGTTGTTGACACGCCGCCTGATCGAATCGGAGATGCCCGTCGTCCAGGTGAACGTGGGACGCATGAACAACTGGGACACACACAACAACAACTTCAAGCGACTCCAGAACCAGCTGCTTCCCTCTTTTGACCAGGGCCTGTCAACTTTTGTCGACGATCTCGACCAGCGAGGCCTGCTGGAACAGACGCTGATCGTGGTGAGTGGCGAATTCGGCCGCACACCCAAGATCAACCCGAATGCCGGACGGGACCACTGGTCACGGGTGTACTCGGCGGTGGTGATCGGCGGTGGAATCAAGGGCGGACAGACAATCGGCGCCAGCGACGCAATGGCGTCGGATCCTGTCACGCGAGCCTACTACCCGGCCGACATCGGTGCGACCATCTACTCGGCTCTCGGGATTGACCCCGCCAGCCAGGTGATCGACCGCCTGGGGCGTCCGCACCAGCTCAACGCCGGCGAGGTGATCGCCCCGCTTTATGGTTCGGCATAAGGGCGTCGCCCGGTTGCCTCATCGCGGTGCCGTGAGACGCAGCAACTCGTGAACCTTGCCGATGATCCGTTCCTCGATCGATGGATCAAACGGCCCCGGCTGAATAGTCCCGGTCACGTAGTTCATGGAGCGTCGCGGTTCGTACCCGCCTTCTGCCAGTAGCCGCCGGCTGGGAATGTATGCGAACACGTCGTTGTTGTACCCCGACACCCAGACCGCGCCGTTGCCCCGCAACTCCTTCTTCAATCGCAGCGAGTAATCCACGACGGTTTCACCGGCCAGGGCCACCAGCACCAGTTGCCGCCCGAATCGCACCGTCTGGACCGGAAAATCGTAGGTCCTCCGCAACGTGTGTCCTTTCTGGATCTGCCGCAACAACCGTGCCGCGTGCGTCCGGGTCAACTCGTAGTCCTTGAACGGCGAGGCGACTCCAGCAAGGTAATCCTCGAGTTGTTTCCGTGTTGGTGCTGGCTGGTAGTCGAGTTGCACGTGTCCCAACGCCACTCTCAACGGGCCGTGCACCTCGACCTGGCGATTCTGCATCGCGGCCTCCACGGCCGTGGCCAGCGTGCGACCATGCCGACGCGAGAGTTCCACCGTGCCCCGGGGAAATCCGTTCTGGTCTCCACTGCAACCATTCAGAAACAAGGCCGTCGTTTCCTTGTGATCCTGTTCCAGGAATGACTGGGCGTATCCGGCATAGTCACCCGCGTACTGGTTGACGAACAGGGTCGTGTTGTGACACGCGTACCCAAAGAGGATCGCGCGGCGGGCAGGGCTCTTCCATGTGACCTGCAACACGGGCACGTCATGGTCAACCGGTCCGTCCGGATTGGGATGGTTCAGGTATGGCTCGCCCTCAGGATCCGGGTTCTTCAAACGGCGATTCATTGCAAAGCCGGCCCGCGCGTGGCTGTAGCTGATCCGAGCCGGAGAGCGATCGGCCAGGGAATCACCGACGAGTGCCACCAGGGCGTCTTCGAGACGCCGACAGTACTCGGTCGTGAGTTGTCGCCGTTCCTCGGACAGTTCCTCCAGTGCCGTGGTTGTCATACGCAATTCGGGACCGCAGTGAGTGTGCGACGCATTCAACAACAACGACGCAGCCGGCAGTTTGAATTGTTTCACGACACGAGCCTCGACCCGGTCACGCAACGGACGCGGAATCCCAATCAGGTCGGTGGTGACAATCACCAACCGTGTGCCACCGGCATCCTGCAATGCCAGCGCCTTGGCATGCAATTCGGTTGTCGTCCCTTCGGCAGGCTGTTTGCGACTCCCGAAGCCGGCCAGCATCATCGACCTGGCTGGCGTGATGACAGCCACTGCCACACCAGCTCGCCAACCACGAGGATCCTCACCCGCTCGCCCTTCCGACGGGATGAGCACTCCCGCACCAAGTACTGCGATGGCCCAGAAAGCAGACAACTTGCCAGTCATGGTGAACAACCCGGTTCTGATGAGATTCGGTCAGCCGGATAGATTATTTGCGACGGTTTTCTGACACGTCAAGCACCCCCGGGTTGAGTCCCTTTGCCCTGGCAGGCAATCGCCACCGAAAACAGGCGGCCTCGAGTCCACGGAACACAAGTGCATTTCCACGCGAGGTCTCTCCGGACGGAACCCAGCGAGTCAACAACCAGTCAGCCGGCAGCACGAACCGGCCACAGGGATCCTTCACTATCCAAGACCGATGCCCCGGGTTGCGATGAAGGGCAAAAACGTGTGAGATCACCTTTTCCGGGAGGATTGAGTCATCCCGAAAACACAGTCCACGACCAACCGGGTCGACCATCAGGAGACAACAACCGTGACAAATCCCATCGCACGCCGCGACTTCCTGGCAGGTTCGTTGGCCGCCGGAACCGCCGCCACGCTTGCCAGTGACACCGTGGAGGCCAAGCCTCGCCGAAAGGCTGCCCAGGAATTCTACGAATTGCGGATCTACCGTTGTGACTCCAAGGACAACCAGCAACTGACCCTCGACCATCTCGAACACGCTCTGCTGCCGGCACTCCGTCGCAGTGGTGCTTCCCGAACCGGAACGTTCACCGTCATCAGTGACAAGCCCGACCATTCGATCCACGTCCTGATCCTTTATCCCACTCTCGACGTCCTGGGCACCCGCAACGAAAAACTCGCCGGCGACAAGAAGTTCCATAAGGCCGCAAAAGAGTTTTTCGCGATCCCCAAGAACAAGCCCGCCTACTCACGGATCGAGACGCGATTGATGAAGGCATTCTCCGGGATGCCCGTCGTGGAATTGCCCGCCTCGTCAAAGAAGAAAACCGAACGGATGTTTGAACTGCGGATCTACGAGGCGCACAACGAGGACAAAGCGGCCCGAAAGGTCGCAATGTTCAACGACGGAGAAATCGACATCATGCGGGATGTCAAACTCGGCCCGGTCTTCTTCGGCGAGACCCTCGTGGCCGACGATGTCCCCAATCTCACCTACATGCTCTCGGCCGACAACGACGCGGCCCACAAGGAACACTGGAAAGCGTTCCTGGCTCACCCGGAATGGGACCGGATCAAGCGATTGCCCAAGTACAAGGACACCGTGTCGAAAATCACCAGCATCATGCTCAGTCCGACCAGTTTCTCAGAAATCTGAGAGCACGTGGTCACCGGAAGGCGGGAGAGATGGATCTTCTCCTCCTTCCGACACGCGACAAGGAACCCTCCATGCCCGAACCGATTCTTCACCCGACGTCGCCCATCGCCAACGACATGACTCGGCGTGGATTCTTGAAAACGACAACAACCGGAATAACGGCAGCATCCGCGTTGACACCCGTGCTGGCACACCCGGCCTCGGCGATGACAACGGCCGCCAAGAAACCGACGTCGGAAACTCTCGTCACCCAGTTCTTCAAGACACTGACNNNNGCACAGAAGAAACTGATGACGTTTTCTTTCGACGACCCGCTNCGNCTGGCCGTCAACAACAACTGGCANGTCACCAAGGCGACTGTCGCTGCCACATTTTCCGCTGATCAGCAAGCGATGATCCGCGACATCTTCATGGGACTGCACAGCGAAGAATACGCGAAAAAAGTGATGGCCCAGGTCGAACACGACAACCGGCAGGCCAACCGGAAAGGCGGATTCGACGGGTGTTCGGTCGCGCTGTTCGGACAGCCCGGTTCGGGCAAGTTCGAGTTCGTCCTCGCCGGACGGCACGTCACCCGGAGATGCGACGGCGACTCGGTCGCCGGAGCGGCCTTTGGTGGCCCGATCTTCTACGGACATGCGGCCAGGGGTTTCAACGAGAAACCCGACCACCCCGGAAATATCTACTGGTACCAGGCCAGGCGNGCCAACGAGTTGTTCCAGGCACTGGATGGAAAACAGCGAAAACTCGCTCTCCGCAACGACGCACGCCCGGAACGCCGACAACAGACAGTCCAATTGCGTGGCAAGAAGGCCGCGCTGCACGGAGTTCCTGTCGCCGATTTTTCGGCNGACCAGAAAACNCTGGCCCGCAAGGTCATGGCCGATGTCCTGGCCCCCTTCCGAAAAACCGATGTCCAGGAGTGCATGAAATTGATCGAAGCCCAGTTCGATCAACTGCACTTCGCCTACTACCAGAACCTCGACATCGGCAATGACCGGGTCTGGGATGTCTGGCAGGTCGAAGGACCGTCGATGGTCTGGTACTTCCGTGGCATCCCCCACGTCCACACCTGGGTCAACATTCGCAAACCGGTATGAGTTCCCAACTCNATCGGTACTCCGAAACACCAANCCTGGANCNGGCCCAAGAAAGAACACTCCCGTGACTTCGTTCGGCCACGGCAACCGGTTCCTCGGCNGCGGCCCGTAAGAAAGCGAAGGACGAANAAGAGCTCGTGTCAGACCCTGCCCTNCCCCCTGGCCCNCCCCTCCCGAGTGACGAGGACCTGCTCGCCGCCATCGAGATCATCGAACAGGTCGCACTGGATCGCGGGCTGCTCGCACGGATCGACGAGGAGAACCGCAAGCGGGTCATCCAGGCCGCNGAGCGAATAGCACGTCCCGACCGCAAGTCACGCAAGCGACTGCTCAGGGAACTCAAACACCGCGAGCAGGCCGATCTTGCCGAACGGAAAGCCGCCGACGAACACAAGTTGGCTCGCACCGGAATTCGTACACAACCCAGTTCGCGTCACTACAAGAAGGCATGCCCACCGGCTCCCTTCACCCCGGAACTCCCGCCAACGGGCCAATGGGACCCGGAGAACTACATCGACCAACTCGACGTCCCGCGCAGCTGCTACATCTGCAAACGCGATTTCGAACTGGTCCATTATTTCTACGACGCGCTGTGTCCCGACTGCGCAGAATTCAATTGGGAACGACGACAACGGACCACCGACCTGTCGGGACGCTATGCCGTNCTGACCGGNGGCCGTGTCAAGATTGGCTTTCACGCCGCACTGAAACTCCTGCACGCCGGATGCCACCTGGTCGTCACGACCCGGTTTCCCCGAGACGCGGCCAGCCGGTTTGAGGCCGAAGACGACTCAGCCGACTGGATGGACCGGCTACAGATCCATGGGCTCGACCTGCGTCACACACCCAGCGTCGAGGCCTTCGCCGATCACCTGTGCCAGACACTTCCCCGACTGGACTTCCTTCTCAACAACGCCTGCCAGACCGTCCGACGACCGCCGGGCTTCTATGCTCACCTGATGGACGAAGAACGCAAGCTGGCNGATGCCCTCCCCTCCTCGGCCCGGTCCCTTCTCGAATCCTACGAATCNCTCCTGCAGCAGCCGTCTGGCCTCTCGTNGAAGGAAGTGTCACTGCCCGACCAGGTCGGACACAGCCTGGCCGGAATCCAGCGGGCGGCCGAGTTGTCCCAGATCCCACTGGTCCCCGAAGACNCTGACGGTGGTGAGGAGCTATTCCCNACCGGNCAACTCGATGGTGATCTGCAACAGGTCGATCTGCGCACCGTCAACAGCTGGCGACTGCGGCTGGCCGAGGTGTCGACGGTGGAACTGCTCGAGGNGCAACTGGTCAACGCCATCGCCCCCTTCATTCTCAATGCCCGGCTCAAACCGCTGATGCAACGCGTCGAAACCCGGGACAAGCACATCGTGAACGTCTCGGCGATGGAGGGCATCTTCTATCGGGCCTACAAGACGGACAAGCACCCCCACACCAACATGGCCAAGGCCGCACTCAACATGCTGACCCGCACATCCGCCCAGGATTACGCTCGGGATGGCATTCACATGAACAGCGTCGACACGGGCTGGATCACCGACGAGGACCCCGCCGAGATCGCTCAACGAAAAACCGAGGAACTCGGATTCCATCCACCGCTGGACCAGGTCGACGCCGCGGCCCGGATCTGCGACCCGATCATCGATGGATTCCTGACCGGTGAGCACCAGTGGGGACAGTTCCTCAAGGATTACCAGGTCGACAACTGGTAAGCCGCCCCTAGCGTTTCAGGTGCTTGTCGAAAAACGCGATCCGTGCGTCCTCGATCTGTGCCCGCACTTCCTTGCTCGCCCCTCGAAAGCCGTGATCGGCCCCCTCGATCGTCATCAGCCTGGCCTCGACCGACGAGGCTTTCAGCCTATCGATCAACCAGACCGCCTGCTCATGGGCCACGTAGCGGTCCTTTGTGCCATGGATGCACAGGGTCGGAGCCGCATCCGGCGTGACCCAGTACAACGGACTGGACACGATGTGCCGTCGCCGTTGTTGCTGAAGGTTGCCCCCCAGGAACAATGGCAGCACCTCGGCGGCGTCGACACTGGCGTCGTAGGACTTGGTGAAGTCACTGGGGCCAAAGAAATTGACCACGCAGGCCACGCTGCTGGAGTACTTCGCGTTCCCACCGGTGCCCTCGAACTTCTGGACACCACCGGTGACGGCCAGGAATTGCGCCAGGTGGCCGCCGGCCGACCCTCCGGTCGTTCCGATTCGTTTCGGATCCACCTTGTACTTTTTCGAGTTGGCCCGCATCCAGCGGACAGCCGCCTTGACGTCAAAAACGGCAGCCGGGAACTGGTACTTGGGAGCCAGTCGATAGGTCACGGTGACCGCAACGTACCCCCGTGAGGCCAACCGGAGGCACACCTTGTTGAAACTCTCGCGAGATCCGGCGCGAAACCCACCACCGTGAATGCATACCACGGCCGGAAACGGCCCTGCCCCGCTCTTGGGCCGGGCCATGTTCAGTTGCAGGTGCTGTCCGTCGGGATTGGAGTACTCGATGTTCTTCTCGAACACGACCCCCTCGGGAACCTTATCGGCCGCCAGTACCGAAGCCGAATTTCCCATCGCCGCCGTGGCGACAATCGTCATCACGGCCGTCATCATTCGAATACATCGCATGTTGCAATTCACTCCGGATGGTGTGCTTGTCTGTTTATCGCTGCTGAAGATACCGACGGGCAATCAACTCGCCCAGTTCAACGATTCCCTCGGTGGTGATCACCAGTTTCTTCTCCTGCTCGGGCAGGTCAAACGCCTTGATGTGAATGAAGTTCTTGTCCGCGGCCGCCACCTTCTCGATCCCGGCAACCACGTCAATCTTGTTGACACGTTCGTCGTCGGTCGGCGGTTGCTGGCTGACAAACCACTTCAGACCCGACATTTTCAGGTCCTGGCGACTCTGGGCAATAGTCGATGCCAACCACTCGGGGGCCTTTCGCCGNTACTGCCCCATCGACATGTCGTTCTCGCCCACGTGGTAAAAGATCCCCGCCAACTCGACCTGGTTGCCCTTGGCTGCGATCTCCTCGAGCGTCTCTTTGACAAAGCGGACGAACCGGGGATAGATATTCCGCGATTTCGCCACGCTTCCCNCGGGTGTCCAGTCGTTCATCTGCGTGCCGCTGTGAGTGAACTTTGCGATGGCGATGTTGCCAGGCAGCTTGCCCGAGAGTTCCCGCGCGAAACTGAGCTCCGGACCAAACGTGTCGTAATACCCGGCCGGCCCCAGGGGTTCCCAACCGTCGGAGGTCCGGTAGCCGCCGCCCAGGCTGTACTTGAAGGCGATCCGGGCATTGTTCTGTAGCAACGAACCTTTGCCCTTCAGCACCTTGAGTTCCTGGACGAAAGCCCGTTCGCCTTCCATGTTGCGGTGCCCGGCCAGGACAAACAGCCTGACACGACTTCCTTTCTTGTACGGCCATTTCTTCAGTGGCCGCGACGTCCGTGTCTTTTTCCCGATCGTCCGCAGGTAGGCTGTGGCGTAATTCACACCGTGTTCAAGTTGTCCCAGCGTCCCGTAGTGGTAGTGCAGCCCCACCCCGCCACCAATCTCCACGCCGACATGTGACGTGGGAATGTACTCGGCCAGCGGATCAACGTCGGTCACAGCCCGCTGCCCCACNCTGATGGCATACATCCGGGGCCGCAGGTCCATCCCCCAGATGGTCTTGGTGCACAGTTCGCCGATGTAGAACTTGAGCTTGGGGAGCTTCAGATCGCTTCGCCACCGGGCCAGGAAGTTCTTGAGGTTCTTCCCATAGTNGGGCATGTAATCCTTGTTGAACATGTCGTTTTCGCCCTGGTGCCACATGACCCCTTCGATCCGGTACCGAATGCCCTGCTTGTCGAGTTCGGCCAACGACGACCGGATGACGTCGAGTGCCAGTGGATACATCTTGAANCCGATCGGCTCATCCGGATTCCAGTCGCCTCCCAGGTGCGTGCCACCCGCGGCGACCTTGATGATTGCGATCGGCGCCTGGATTGCCGACGTGACTTGTCGTGCAAAGCTCAGTTCGGGCCCCACCACGCCATTGACCGGCTGCAGTTTCACCCATCCATCCGACCGGGTCTTGTTCTCTCGGCCAAGACAGTAAGAGAAGCGAACCTGTTCCTGGGTCTTCTCGAGTCCGACAAAGGGCGGAAACCGCCGGATGTCCTTCACCTTCGAGTCCGAGCCGACCATGTTCGACTGGCCGGCAAAGATGAACACGCGAAGCGTCGTGTCGTCGGCTGCTTCCACAACCTGCAAAGGGACAGCCACAGAGCACAGCACCAGCAGGCCGGCCAGCACAAACATGCATCGCAAATTGCAGCGGTACAACATTGTCGAGTCTCTTTCACTGGCCTTGCGGAGCGATTTCGGACGTTGCATTTTCTGGCCGGACGAGGCAACGGGCCGGAGAGCCACTACTTCCACGTATTGTTCTTCAACGGTTTTCCGCTGGTCGTCAGGACCTGGAAATGATGAAACCCGGCGTTCATTCCCGAGTAGCGCCAGACGACTTTTTTCTCACGGGTGATCTCAAACAACTTCACCTGCTGTCCCCTGNCGTGGTAACTGGAGATGACCGTGTTCCCATTGGGCAGTCTTTGCGCACCACAGGCGTCATCAAAGAGACGTTCTCCCAGGTCCTCATTGGTAACGCTCCAGAGAATCTTCCCTCTGGCATCGACCTCAATGATGCGGTTTCCGTTGGTGCAGGCGATCAGCGTNTTGCCGTTTCCGAGACGGATGGCCGTAAACGGCCAGTCCCGTCTGGGACGACCACGGTCGTCGGTCGCAAAGGAACGAACAACCTTGCCAGTGCTGACATCGTATTCCTTGACGGCGAAATCCAGGAGATGCGGGGCAAGATAATTTCCGTTGGGCAGCATCCTCAACATCCGTGTTTGCATGTGAAAATTGTTCTTCTGGCACTGCAGCGGGGTTGTCTTGACGATTTCCCCCTTGCTGTTGAGCACCACCGCTCGCGGCATCGGCCCCAGTTCGGCAACCAGGTACCGTCCACCCGACAAGGGCTGAACGGTGCTGACCTCTTTTTGCAGCGACTTGTACTGGAAGACCACTTTCTTTGTTGTCCGCTCGACCTCAACCACTCCGCCACCGGGAAATCCTTTCGTCGGATACAGNGCCAGCAACACGTGCCCGTTGGGCAAAACCCACCCGTCGCTCGCCGGCATGTCAAACTTCCAGGCAACCGTCCCCTTCTCATCAACAATCACGGCTCGGTTGGCCTTTCCGACACCGAGAAATGAATGAGTCACCGTGGCATCGGCCGCNGCAAGCAACTGTGACCACGAAAAACACGACACGAACAACACCGTCGCAAAGACAGCGGCGGACTGGCTGGACAGGGAAAACAACGGGGCCGAAAGCCGGTTGATGAATTGCCTCATGGCTGCCTGTCTCCAATCGGTTGATTCTTTGTCCCCGAAGCGATCATGTGCGACACTTGAGGACTCCAACGGTGTTCAATCAGGTTGTAACTGACCCGTCGCTAAAGCACATCCATGGCCACTTTGCCATCCGCCACCCGGACCGGCAACTGCGACCACAATTCCAGAAAGCCCGTTTGATGCGACAACTTTCGACTTCCCTGTTGAGCCTCGCGATCCTGNCCGTGCTGACCCAGTCTTCTTCATTGCTTTATGCACAGCGGCCCGGGGACGACCGGCCTGGTCGAGGCGAACGAGGATTCCAGCGACCAGACGGACCTCCCCCTTTCTCACCGTTCCTGGACCTCTTTGACACCGACAGAGACGGAGAGATTTCGGCCGCGGAAATCAAGAACGCCGCGGGCATCATCCGCAAGCTCGACAAGAACCGTGACGGACAGATCACTCCGGATGAACTTGGACCACCGCCGGGTGAACGTGGGTTCCGCGGCCCCGGTGGTCCCAACCGNCAGACGATCAAGCTGGTCAAGGAATTCGACAAGGATGGAAATGGCCGACTCGATGTCGCCGAGCGGAAGGCGGCCAGGGCATCGCTGGCCAACCGTCAAAATGGTGGTCGCCCGGGTCGTCGACGTGGNCCCCAGAACCGGCCATCGGTCTCNCCGGGCCCAAANGTCTCTCCNGCNGANGTCCANTCCATCTCCGACGCNCCTCTCTATCAACGAAACGTCCTNCGNACGCTGTTCCTGGAATTCGAGAACGAGGACTGGGAAGCGGAACTGGCTGCTTTCAAGGAAACCGATGTCGAGGTGCCCGCCANGGTCACCGTCGATGGCAAGAAATACCCAGGTGTCGGGGTCAANTTCCGGGGCATGTCTTCATTCCATCACGTCCCGGCCGGNCACAANCGGTCACTGAATNTGTCNGTGGATTTCNTCGACGACACGCAGCGTCTCTACGGNTACAAGACNCTCAACCTGCTCAANTGCAACGGCGATCCGTCAATGATGAGCACCGTGCTGTACTCGCACCTGGCGTCGGCACATTTGCCCGTCCCCCAGGCCAACTTCGTCAAGGTTGTGATCAACGGGAGGAGTTGGGGTGTCTACGCCAACGTCGAACAGTTCAACAAGCAGTTCATTGCCAAGCACTATGGGACCACCGAGGGTGCCCGCTGGAAGGTCAGTGGAAACCCACAGGCCGACGGCGGACTCAGGTACCTGGGTGAAGACGTTGCAGGATATCGTGAACGATTCGAGATCAAGTCGAAGGATCGCCCCGAATCCTGGCAAGCCCTGATCGCGTTGTGCCGCACGCTCGACAAGACACCTCCGGAGAAACTCGAGGCAGCCCTGAAACCCATCCTCGACGTGGACGGCCTGCTCTGGTTCCTGGCCTTTGACGTGGCCCTGGTCAACAGCGATGGGTACTGGACCCGTGCCAGTGATTACAGCATCTACCTGGATCCCAAGGGGAAGTTTCACATCCTGCCACACGACATGAACGAGGCCATGCGGGAAGGCCGACCAGGGCCGCCCGGCGGCTTGGCCGGACGCGGTGGTCCAGGCGAGCGACCAGGTTTCCAACGCCCGGGTCCTGGAGGTCAACGTCCCAATGGACAACCGGGCCGACCCGGATTCCAGCGACCGGACTTCCGGAGACGAGGATTCCAGGGGCGGAACCGCCGTGGCGGTTTTGGACGCCCCGGTGGTGGCCCGCCCGGAGGACCTGGTGGCCCCGGTGGTGCACACGGCGGAGTGGACCTGGAACCGCTGGTCGGTTTGGACAACCCACGAATGCCACTGCGAAGCAAGGTGCTGGCTGTGCCGGCCCTGAAGCAAAGGTACCTGCAACATGTCCGCACCATTGCCGCAACATCACTCGACTGGAAGACGCTCGGACCAGTCGTGGCCCAGTGCCGGGCTTTGCTCATCAAGGAGGTTGAGGCGGACACGCGAAAGCTGGAACCGTTCGAGGCCTTCCTGGCTGTGACCTCCGATGGGGCCGCATCTCGCCAGGGACAACCGCAGGGTCCGTCACTGCGTGGCTTTGCCGATCAGAGACGCCGGTTCCTGCTGGACCATGCGGACATCAAGAAACTTCCTCGACAGTAAGTCGGCACCGTTCCTTCAGCCACGCCCCTCCATGGTTTCCGTCAGGCAAACAGTTCCGTCACCACGTTGCCCTCAACATCAGTGAGCCGGAAGTCGCGGCCCGCGTGCCGATAGGTCAATTGCTCGTGGTCCAGTCCCATGGCGTGCAGCAGTGTCGCATGGAGGTCGTGGATGTGGACCTTATTCTCGGCTGCGAAGTAACCATAGTCATCGGTCGCACCGTAGCGGAATCCCCCCTTCACGCCGCCACCGGCCAGCCACATCGTGAAGCCTTCGGGATTGTGATCGCGACCATCCTTGGACTCCGCCGTGGGCGTCCGGCCAAATTCGCTGCCCCACCAGATCAGAGTGTCTTCCAGTAATCCCCGCTGCTTCAGGTCGGTCAACAGCCCGGCGATCGGCAGGTCCACCTCGCGAGCGTTCTTCTCGTGGTCCCGCTTGAGATTGGAGTGCTGGTCCCACTGCACCTTGTCATCGTTGTGCGTGACCTGGATGAATCGCACTCCGGCCTCGGCAAAACGCCGTGCCAGCAGGCACATGCGGCCGAAGTTTGCCGTCACCGGCTCGTCCATTCCATACAGCTTCAGTGTCGATGCCGATTCCCCGGACAGGTCTTCGACCCTGGGGATCTCCGACTGCATGCGGAAAGCCAGTTCAAACGAATCGATCCGGGCCTCCAGCGACGCGTCGGCACCGGACCGCTCCAGGTACTGGCGATTCATCGCCTTCAGACGATCCAATTGCAGCCGTTGGATGGCACGAGGCAGTTTCGAATTCTGAATGAATTTCACACGGGCCTTGATGGACGGCACACTGGCATCTCCCAGGGCCGTTCCGTTGTGGGCCGCCGGCAAGAATGAAGAACTCCAGTTGTTGACGCCCCCGAAGGCCAGCGTCGGGCAGATGGTCACAAACGCCGGAAGATTCGAATTCTCGGTGCCCAGCCCGTAGCTCACCCAGGAACCAATACTGGGCCGGATGAAACTGTCGCTGCCGGTGTGCAATTTCATCATTGCACCACCGTGGGCGGGATTGGTCCCGTGAATCGAATGCACCATGCAGAGATCATCGACCCGCTCGGCCAGCCGTGGGAACAACTCGCTGACCCACAATCCGCTCTCGCCATGCTGCCGGAACTTCCACGGCGATCGCAGCAGGTTCTTGGTCGAGTTGAACTGAACCCGTGGCTTGGGGAACGGCAATGGCTTGCCGTCATCCCGGTCCAGCAACGGCTTGTGATCAAACGTGTCCACCTGGGACGGACCACCCGACATCAGTAGGAAAATGATCCGCTTGGCGCGGGCCGCCACGAGCGGCAAACGGGCCGCCAGTGGATCGTCCACCGCGGCACGTGCTGACTCGTCGGCAAACATCGAAGCCAGGGCCAGGGAACCGAACCCCACCGCCGACCGCTGCAAAAGCGACCTGCGGGAAACCTGTGGTGTCAGCGCATTATGAAACATCAACCGGCCAGCAACGAAACAGGACTATGGGATTGAAAATGACAAGTCACGAGACTGCGACAACCTATTTCAGGTAGATGAACTCGTTGGCGGCCAGCACGACATGACACAGCGTGCCCCACGCATTTCTCTGAAGTTTCTGGCCCGCTGCGTCACGAGAGTGAGCCTTGACCAGCACCGCCAGAAACTCCCGATCGGATTTCCGTTCCCGGTCGGTCGGCTCGCGGCCGAAGGCGATCATGTACAACCGCTCGAGCCGCTGATCCTCATCACCGGGATCAGCGAGCAGTCGGTCGGCCAACCCGGCGGCCGCCTGCATTACGAAATCGCTGTTGAGCATCATCAAGGCTTGCGAGGCCACGACGGTGGTCGATCGATCACCCGTCGAAACGGCTGGATCCGGAAAATCCAGTAACCCGAACAGTTCAAACACGTTGTTGCGAACCACCGGCAGATAGAGTGACCGCCGACGACTGTCGTAGGTGGTCAGATCCTTGGACGTGTGATCGAAGAAATAGGCCCGGTTCTTGAGTTTCAGCAACGTGCCTCGCATGGTGGGATCCATCTGGCCACTGGCGGCCAACAGCGCGTCCCGAACAGTTTCGGCCTCCAGGCGTCGCACCCGGCCACGGCTGTACAGGTGATTTTCCGGGTCACGTCCCAGGGTCCTCTCACCGGCGGAAGTCACTTGCTGGTAAGTGCTGGACGTCACGATCAGCCGATGCAGTGTCTTGACCGACCATCCGTCGGCAACAAACCGGTGAGCCAGCCAATCCAGCAGTTGGGGATGTGACGGATCCTCGCCCAACAAACCAAAGTTGTCCGTCGTCCGAACCAGCCCACGACCAAAATGCCAACGCCACACGCGATTGACAAAAACACGTGCGGTCAGTGGATGCCTGGGATCCACCAGCCAACCGGCCAGTTCCCGTCGCCCACTCTCGGTCTTGGAGAATCGCAGCGGCCGCGGACCTCGCAGGACCAGCGGGGTCCGTCGTGCCACGACCTCGCCCAACTCCAGCGGGTTGCCACGAACATGGATCGCGATGTCCTTCACCTTGTCTTCGGTCACCCCCATCGCAGCCGGCAGGTTTGGACCGGTTTTCTCCAACGCGGCCAGTTCATCCCGCAATGCTTTCAGCTTTGCCTTCGTCTCGGACGGATACAGTGTCTCCAGCTTCTCCGGCACCCGGGCACCGGGCTTCTCGCCCAGTTTCTTTTTCGCCTGCTTGTCTGCCTCCGCCGTGAAACTGGCTATCCCTGCTTTTTTTGCAGCCACCGCTGCGTCGAACTTCGCCTTCAACTCGCTGGCTTCAGCCGATGGCAACAGGTGTTCATGCCACTCGGCCACCTTGATGTACCTCCGCATTGTCAGCGTGCTCTTGAAGATGCCCGCCAGCCCGTAGTAGTCCGCCGTGGCAATCGGATCGAACTTGTGGTCGTGACAACGTGCACATCCCAATGTCAGTCCCAGGAACGCCCGGCCCATCGTGTCGAGTTGCTCGTCGATGATGTCCATCCGCATCTTGGCCTGGTCTGTCTCGGCCAGCACCTTGGGGCCAATGCTGAGAAACCCCGTCGCGATCAACTGATCATGCTGTTGGGCTTCACCCTCAAATGGCAGCAAATCGCCGGCCAGTTGCTCGATGACAAATCGATCGAACGGCTTGTCGCGGTTGAATGCCGACACGACATAGTCCCGGTATCGCCAGGCGTTGCCATGAGCAACGTTCTCGTCGAAACCGTTGGAATCCGCGTAGCGGGCCACGTCGAGCCAATGCCGTCCCCACCGTTCACCGTACCGGGGTGACGCCAACAGGCGATCCACAACCCGTGAGAACGCGTTGGGCGCCCGGTCGGCCAGGAATGCCTTGATCTCGCCTGGAGTTGGCGGCAGGCCGACCAGGTCAAAAGTGACCCGGCGAAGCAGCGTTCGCCTGCCGGCCCGGGCCGAGGGAGACAGCCCGGACGCTTCAAGCTTGGCCAGTATGTAATTGTCGACAGCAGTCTGTGGCCACTCCCGGTCTTTGACCGTGGGCACGGGCCGAACCACCAACGGCTGAAACGCCCAGTGGTCGGTCTCCTCGGCCTGGTCATCGGCCGCCAACGACGGGACACTCGACTCGATCAACAACAAGCAGAACAACAGCGCCGGAAGCGTCACGCTCCACCGGACAGGCCGATCGAGGCCAGGTGTTGGTTTTTCGGAAACCTGCATTTCTCACAACTTCATATCAATCACACAAGAACCAGATTAGATTGTATCGCCCGAGTTGGTCTGCGCCGCTCCCGTGGCAAGTTCACCTCATCAACACCAGGCACAAACAGGAGTTGTTTTTCGTGTCCAGCAACCGTTGGCGGATCATAGCGTTGCTGATGGGGTATGCGGCGCTTGGCCATTTCAACCGGGTCGGAATCACCGTGGCCGGTGCCGAACTGTTCATCCCGAAGTACGGGATCAGCGAATACAACATGGGATGGGTCTACACGGCCCTGTTGATTGCCTACACGCTGGCAATGCTGCCCGGGGGCTGGTTGATCGACCGCATCGGGTCGGGACGCGCCCTGGCAATTTTCGGTGTCACGATGGGGACCTTCGCGATGCTGACCGGCGTGGCCGGTTGGTACACCGAGTCACCATTCCCCCTGTTGATCTGCTTGCTGGTTGTTCGCAGCCTGGCGGGGCTCTGCAACGCTCCATTGCATCCGGGTGCCGCACACGTCGTCTCGGGCGAAATGACTCCCAACCGCCGGGCCACGGCCAACGGCATGGTCACGGCCGGAGCCGTCGTCGGCATTTCCTGTTGCTATCCCGTTTTCGGATGGTTGATGGACACGTTGGATTGGCAATGGGCGTTCATCGTCGGTGGCTCGGCACTGGTCGCCTACGGCCTGCTGTGGTGGCTCGTGGCAGTCCCCTTGCTGCCCCGGCCACAGCCTCCAACGCAACAGTCGGCCGCATCCCCCGAAACCGGCAACGCTCCAACGGCCTGGTCAACGCTCGGCGACACAACGCTGTGGCTGTTGACATTCAGCTATGCCGGCTACGGCTACTTCCAGTACCTGTTCTTCTACTGGATGAACTACTACTTCACGAAAGTGCTCGAGGTGTCCAACGAGGATTCACGCTGGGCCACTTTCTGGGTCGTCCTGGCCATGGGCGCCGGAATGGCTCTCGGTGGGCGGGGCACCGATGTCCTGTGCCATTGGCTGGGAACAATCAATGGCCGTCGTGCGTTGGTGATCACCGGAATGGGACTGGGGGCGGTTTTCGGCATAGTCGGAGTGAACGTCTCCGGCCTGTTCTACGTCGCACTCTGCCTGGCGATTGCGATGGGTGCCGTCGGGATGTGTGAGGGGGTCTTCTGGACAACAGCGACCGACATCGGTGGCAAATCAGGAGGCCGATCCGGTGGACTCGCCGGAGCATTCATGAACACCGGTGGCAACATCGGTGGACTGATTGCTCCGATCCTGACCCCGTTCCTGGCCGAGGAAATCGGCTGGACAGGTGCCATTGCAGTCGCCTGCATCATCAGCGGAATCGGTGGACTGACGTGGCTGTTGATTCGGCCACCGGTAGACGATTGAGAAGTTCAAGCCGGAACCGCCAACGACGCTGACCGTTCACCGGATCTCCGCAAGGGCCTTCTTGAGCTTCGGATGATTCTCGTTGGCCGTCCTGGCCATCCCGGTGAGGAAACCGGAGCGAGTGACTCACCTGCGAACCGACAGGACGCGTTGCCGGAGTTGACCGGAGAGCCTGGACTTCAGTTCACTCTTGCCGGCAACGGCCGTGGTTTCCCCCCCGTCGGCCATGATGTCACTGAGAACCGATGCCACCGGCTTGTCCGTCTTCTTGTCCCACCATTCGGTGTAACGGTACCGGGACGTGCGGATGGAGTGACCGACCACCGGTACCTGGCCCTTTCCACGACCGTGCGGGTAGGACGAGTAGGCCGAATCGCGATGGGACGCCGCCGGATTCTTGAGAACCGGAACGAGGCTCTTTCCCTGGAGATGTTCGGGCCGGTCGAGTTGGCACAGTTCACAGAGCGTCGGATAGAGATCCACCAGTTCAACCAGGGCCTTGCTGTGTCCGGAAACAGACTTCATTCGCGGGTGACGAATGACCAGGGGAACCCGCGTGTCACACTCGAAATTGGTGTGCTTGCACCAACTGGAATGGTCCCCCAGTTTCCAGCCGTGGTCCGCCCACAGCACCACGATGGTGTTCTTGGCAGCGCCGGATTTTTCGAGAGCATCAAGCAACACGCCGACATTTCTGTCGGTGTAACTCACACAGGCGTGATACCCATGAATCAGTCGCTGGCTCAGGGCAACCGGAAATTGCCTGGGTGTTCCGGTCAGTGGTATGTCGCTGTAGGACCTGAGTTCCCCGGCATTCACGTTCCGGGCGTACCTCGGATAACCGGGCGGCACCCCGGGGTTGTTGGGCAGTGCAAAGCTGGCTCGCTTGTACAGGTCCCAGTATTTTTTGGGGGCCACGAAGGGAAGGTGCGGCTTGGTGAAGCCAACAGCCAGAAAGAATGGCTTTCCGGCAGCCGCAAGTTTCTTGAGCCGGTCCGCTCCAACTCTCGCCCGGTTGCCGTCGAAGTGATTCCCATCCGGAACATCGGCCGATTCGGTGGCCGGTCCACGTTTTCGACCATTCCGTTTTCGACGGTTCTTCAAACTCGCTGGGTCTCCATACTCCTTGCCGCCCACCTTGACCCACTCGGTCCAGTTGTCCGGGTCAACTCCCGGTCCCATTTTTCCGTGATAGATCTTGCCCAGCCCAATCGTCGTATAGCCATTGCTCTTGAAGTGTTGGTTGAGCGTGACGATTTTTGCCCAGCGTGTTCTCCAATCGGTGACGTGAAACGTCCGTTCACCAGTGAACTCGGGGTAAAGCCCCGTCATCAACGACACGCGACTGGCACCACAGACCGCCTGGTTGCAATACGCTCGATCGAACTGCAGACCGGACGCAGCCAGGCGATCGATATTGGGCGTGTGGGCGCGAGTGCCATAGCAACCGAGTTCAGGCCGCAAATCGTCTACCGCGATGAAGAGCACATTCGGAGGCACCGAACGCGGTGTTTCCTGCGCTCCAAGAGGCCCGCAAAAACAACCGATGAGGAGGGCCAGGATAACGAGCGTCATTCTTCTCATTTTGGAGTCAGATCCTGTTCAGCCAGGGCGAATTCGAAAATCACGCGACCGGCCTTGTCGAGAAATCCGGCCTTGAGCTTGTTCGGCCGAGTGGCACCGTGAACCGTCATCAGGAGAAACGTGTTGGGTTGGCCAAAATCCCGGACCAGCCCTGGATGATCGACTTTGGCATTTTCGATCACGCCACCGTGAACCGGAGACGTGATGAACTCGGGAATCTTGTACCCG
>PBOU01000057.1 GCA_002724415.1 Planctomycetaceae bacterium | reverse complement strand
CAATTCGCCGAACTGGCCGTGGTGGTCGACAAGACGGCCGGGCCCATCGAGCGGCAGGCCTTTGGATTGCTCGAGGAGTACCTGGCCGAGGCACTGGGACGACCCGAGGCCTTTTCGGTCACCACCGGANCGCGATTGCATTTCGGGCTTTTGGCTCATGGAGGATCATCTCAGGAAGGTGGTCGGCAGTTTGGTGGGGCCGGGATGATGATCGAGGAACCCGGAGTCTGGCTGCGGGCTGCCCCTGGTGATTCCGATAGCGTGGAGACGGAACCGTCGGGTGAGTCCGNGGNGNTCAGTGATGNCGACATCAGTCGGGTGGGTGACTGGCTGGCTGCGGCGCGTGCAGTGAACACAAACCTGCCGGGTTGCCGGATTGAACTCGCACGCACGATCCCGCCTCACTCGGGGTTGGGCTCGGGGACACAACTGGCGTTGGCCGTCGCCCGGGCCGTGGCCGGGCTGCACGACCTGGCTCCGTCGTCGNTGGAACTGGCCGAACGTGTTGGACGGGGACGACGGTCGGGGATCGGCATCCATGGTTTCGACCAGGGTGGGTTTCTTGTTGATGCCGGGGGCCGCAACGAGACCGACATCGCTCCACTGGTGGCCCGGGTTGATGTGCCCGAGAGTTGGCGGATCGTGCTGGCGGGCCCAGAGACCGGCGAGGGGTTGTCCGGCGAGGCCGAGCGCGAGGCGTTTGTCCGATGTGGTGGTATGCCCAGCGAGACGACCGGTGTGCTGACAGGCCTGTTGCTGCAGCGGGTGCTTCCGGCATTGCGGGAAGCCGACGTCGATGAAGCCGGAGAGGGCCTGTATGAATTCGGGCGGCTGGTGGGCGAGTCNTTCGCGGCGGTGCAGGGGGGCTGCTATGTCGACGCGCAGATGGCGTCGCTGGTCGAATGGGCCCGGGGAGNGGGCATTCGCGGGGTCGGCCAGTCGTCGTGGGGACCGACCATCTGGATGCTGGTTCCCGACACGGCTGTTGCCGAATCGGTGGCGGCCGACGTGGCCGCTCGTCCGGGGGTGGGCTGGTGCCGGGTGGTGCGGCCGTTGAACCGGGGTGCGGAGGCCCGGGCGACGATCGGTCAGCCCCGCAGGACCTTGTCGAAGAGCGGGTAGGCCACCTGGCCGTTCCAGCGGTGGCCTCCCTCGAAGCGGTCAAACAGCAGGCTCTTGCTGGCTCCCAGGGCCTTGTAGATNTTTCGCAACCGGCCCCGGAACACCTCGTCCCACTTCTTGACGATCAATCCGTCGGTGGAACCGGTTTCCCAGACGCATGGCCGGGGAGCGATCAGCGATCCGATCTCCGAGTAATCGCCGTATTCGAGCAGGCCGGGGATGATCTGCGAGCCGCAACTGTATCGTCCCTGGATGCGTTCCTGCAGCAGGTTGAGTGCCCCACTGATGGCGGCCACCTTGATGCGACGATCGATGGCCGAAACCATCATGGTCATCCGGCCGCCGTAGGACAGCCCGGCGCAGCCCAGTCGCGAGCCGTCGACCTCGGGGCGGTTCTCCAGCAGGTCCAGCGACCAGCGGAGGTCNCGCAGATTGGCCGTCAGTGAGAGTTGGCCCAGGGCCTGCATGCGGACGAACGTGGTCGCGCACGGATCGGTGCCACCGTATTTCTTTTTGTCGACACGACGGCCGAAGGGGATCATGCAGGGGGCCGCGACCACGTAACCGCGGCGGACAAATTGCAGGCCGTAGTCGTAGTTGGCCTTCTTGATGGCGGCGGTGANGCCCTCGAGATCGCTCCGACCAGCAACCGGGTGGTGGCCGTGATCGCCGTGGCCGTGGACGGCCAGGACACCGGGACGCTTCTGGCCGGGTTTCCAGTCGCCGGGGACCAGCAGGTAGACCGGGACACTGTCCAGCCCGGGCGANTNCAGCANCANTTCGTAGCGGGTGTGATCGGAAAGCTGGACCCGGGATTCCTGCGTCACGCTGAGTTGTTCGGGCGGACGGCTGGGGCCGAGCAAACGCTGGAGCGTGTGGCGAAACTCCTGTTGCCAGTCGAGGCCGTCCTGTCGACTGGAACCGGCAAAGAGCATCGCCAGTCGGGCNNGACCGGCAGACCGGCCNATGGCNTCGTTGACNCGTCCGGNCGCGGNCTTTGGCTGGGCCAGGATGTCCGGGGCGGCCAGCAGTGAAGCGGGCACCGCGGCCAACAGGTCGCGTCGGGTGATGGACATACTTGTGGTGCTCCGATTCCCGGTGGCGATCAGCCGGACAGCCAGCCGCCGTCGATGGGGATCACGCTGCCGTGCATGTAGTTGGAGGCGTCGGAGGCCAGGAACACGGCCAGCCCGGCCAGTTCCTCGGGTTGTCCCCATCGCCCCATCGGAATTCTCGAGAGGATCTGGGGTGCTCGGACGGGGTCTTCCTTGAGTACGGCGGGGAGATCGGTGTCGAAGTAGCCGGGGCAGATGCAGTTGATGTTGATGCCACGTCCGGCCCACGAACCGGCCAGCGAACGGGTCATTCCGGCGATGGCGTGCTTGGCCGCGGCATAGGCCGGGATGTCGACTCCACCCTGGAAGGTCATCACCGAGCCGATGTTGATGATCTTGCCGCGACCCCGTTCCAGCATCCCATCGGCGGCCTGTTGCGAGAGATCGAATGAGGCCGTGAGGTGAACCTCCAGTTGCCGTCGCCAGATTTCCATCGGAAACGTTTCGGCTGGTTCACGGCCCCCGCCTCCGGCGTTGTTGACCAGGATGTCGACCGGTCCCAGTTCCTCGTTGACACGGTCGATCAGTCCGACCCGGGACTCGGGGTCGGCCAGGTCGACCTGGATGTCGAGAAATCGCTGCCCGGCCGCTTCGACTCGTTCGCGAGTTGTGTCGGCATTGCCGCTGCGGGACACGCAGGCGATGTCGGCTCCGGCTTCGGCCAGTCCGACGGCGATGCCCTGGCCGAGTCCGCGACGGGCTCCGGTGACCAACGCGGTGCGACCGGTGAGTTGGAAAAGATCGAGGATCATGGGTGTTGTGAGTCGTTTGGGAAATGGTTGTCAGGAGCAGAGAGTTATACGACGTGAGAGGTGCGGGACGCCACCGGCGGGCAAGATCTTTGGCAGTTGTGGCAGAGAGTGCTTGAAGCTTGGTCGTGTCACGGTACAGTAACGGAAGAACGGTTGGTTTCGTGGGTCGAAGCTGACCGGGCTGGGACGTTCGGATCGGTTGGTCGAAAGGTCGCTGGTTGGAACGGTGCGANTGCGGCTGACAATTCAAAGAGCGAGGGAAACGGTCCCGGGAGGAGGGGCCAGGAGGACGTGATGTTCTCGGTGGGTCGTGGACACGATCCGGGGCGTGAGCCCGGACGATTTTTTGGACGACTGTTCGGTGAGGAGATCCGACCGGTGGTTTCGCGACGAGATTTTCTACGAGTGGGTGGGCTGAGCGTGGTCAGCCTGTCGGCCGCTGAACGGGCGGCGCTGGCCAGGCGTGGCGGTGCCGAAGGCCGCAGCGTGATCCTGTTGCTGATGAGCGGCGGGGCGAGCCAACTGGAAACATTTGACCCCAAGCCCGAGGCGGCCAGTGGGATTCGAGGTCCCCTGAAGGCGATCTCGACCAGCGTGCCCGGCCTGGCGTTTTCCGAGGGATTGCCGAAACTGGCCGAGCGGGCCGATCGGTTTTCGGTCGTCCGTTCTCTGAATCATTCGGCCACCCCGATTCATGAAACCGGCCTCCAGTTGTTGCAGACCGGCCGACTGGCCAGTGGTGGCCAGGAGTTCCCNTCGTTCGGATCGGTGACGGCTCGTGTGCTGGGACCCNATCGCCCCGTTCCCGCGGCCGTGATTTTGCCGCGACGGATTGATGCCACCGGCGTGAAAGTGGGACGAGGCCAGGGAGCGGCGTTTCTTGGATCGGACTACGAACCGACCGAGATCGATGGGCAGGTGCCCGGCGTGTTCGCCGCGACGCAGGGAGCCGGTTCGTCGACCGCGCTGCCGGGNCTCGAAACCGATGTGTTCGCCAGTGAATCGGAAACCACCCGGCGGGCCTATGGCGACACGCGTTTTGGACAACTGTGCTGTCGGGCACGCCAGATGGTGCAACGTGGCGTGGCTGTTGTCACGGTCAATCTGTTCGACCGGCTTCATGGCCAGGTCACATGGGACGCTCATGCTGCCGGAGAGGCGGCCCCCGGAACACTGTACGATTATCGAGACGTTCTCTGTCCACAGTTTGACCAGGCCACCGCAGCGCTGTTGGACGATCTGGAGAGCCACGGACTCTGGGAGGACACCCTGGTGGTGGCCACCGGCGAGTTCGGGAGGACACCCAGGCTCAACCCCGGAGGTGGACGGGATCACTGGACCGGAGCATGGTCGGGCCTGTTGGCCGGAGGGGCTGTGCCGGGTGGCCAGGTGATTGGTGCGACCGACAAAAATGCCGCTAGTGTTGTCGACAACCCCGTGGATCCGGCCGACCTGACGGCGACGGTTTATCGCCACCTGGGGATCGACCCGCAATTGGATCTCTCGATTGAGGACGGATCGACCATGCCTCTGATCGAAGCTGATCCGGTCGCCTTGCTGATGTCGGCATAATCAGCCGAGCTGCGGTTACTCGTCGTGATCGTGATCGTGTGAGTGATCGTGATCGTGTGAGTGATCGTGCGAGTGATCGTGCGAGTGATCGTGCGCGGGTGGTGCGGTCGAACTGGTATCAGCCGGAGAGAAGCCGGCAACCGCGGCTCGGTACACGTCTCGCAATGGCACGCCGGCCNCACCGGCCACACGGGCGCAGTCTTCGAACTCGGGGGTGAACACGTCCCCTCCGCCTTGTCTCCAACCTCGTTTTCCGGCCACGGTGCCCCAGGGGGTGTCGACCGAGATGGCCTCCCGGAGTCGTACCGAGCGTTCGATGGAGTGTCGGCGGATGCCGAAGGTGCCGGTTTCGTCGAAGATGATCGATTCCATCGCCTCACGATCCTCGGGACGGCAGATCACCGTAAGCAGGACACCGGGCCGGTCCTTCTTCATTTGTGCGGCGACGGTGAAGACATCCAGCGCTCCGGCCTCGGCCAGCCGTGTTCGCGCGTAGCCGACCGTTTCGCCACCCACGTCATCCAGGTTGGTTTCGAGCAGGCAGACGCGATCCGTGTCGGGCGAGACGACCGCCGTGCCGACAAAAAGTCTCAGCAGGTTGGCACGTTGTGGAAAGTCTTTTGTTCCGGCGCCGTACCCNACGTTTTCGATGGTCATTTCTGGCAAGGGGCCAAAGCGATCGACCAGTGTTTTGACGATCGCGGCTCCGGTGGGCGTGGTCAACTCGGCGTCGACGGGCACATCGACCAGGGGGATTCCCCTGAGCAATTCGGCGGTGCCGGGTGCGGGAACCGTGCAGATGCCGTGGTCGATGTGGATCTGGCCGTGTCCGGTGGGAATCCGGCTGCAGGCGACGACGTCGGCACCGAGCAGATCGAAACCGATGGCGGCCCCGACGATGTCGACGATCGAATCGATAGCCCCGACCTCGTGGAAGTGCACTTCCTGGGGCGTGGATCCGTGGACCCGGGCCTCGGCGGTCGCCACGGCCAGGAAGATCTCACGGGCCAGGGCTTTTTGTGATTCGGTGATCCGATCGGCTCCATCGAGCAATGCCTCGATGTCGGCGAGATGCCGGTGTGCGTGCTGTTCGGGGTGGACGACCTTGACGTGTGTCGCGCGGAATCCGCCCTTGATGACGGACTGACATTCCAGGTGCACGTCCTGGAGCCCGATGGAGTCGATTCCTGATCGGATCAGTTCGACATCGACCCCGGCGTCGATCAGGGCGCCTAGCGTCATGTCGCCGCTGATACCGGTCGAGCAGTCTAGGTAGGCAATCCGCACGGCGGTGTTCCCGGGGGGTGGGAGCTGGAGTTGGTCGGCGTNCCGACTAGCCGCNGTCCTGGGCCCGGCACGCTGCGATAACTGCTGCAGTCCGTTCGGGGCCCTCGGCATCGGGAATGTCAATTCCCGGCGACGATGGTGTTTCGGGCGCGGGAGCGGNCTCGACCGCCGGGGCTTCTTCCGCAGCGGCCGCGGGTGCGGGAGCCTCTTCAACTGGTGCTGCTGCGGCCGGTGCGGGTGCGTCGCCACCACCGTCCTGCAACCTGGCGAGTTCCAGCGGCGAGAGGTTGCTGGTATCGGCTGCGGGTGCAGCGGGTGCGGGAGCTTCAGCAGCGGGTGCTGGTGCGGCTTCTTCGGCCGCTGGTGCTGCTGCGGCCGGTGCGGGTGCGTCGCCACCACCGTCCTGCAACCTGGCGAGTTCCAGTGGCGAGAGGTTGCTGGTATCGACCGCGGCTGCGGCTGGTGCGGGAGCTTCAGCAACGGGTGCCGGTGTGGCTTCCTTGGCCGCGGGTGCTGCTGCGACTGGCGCGGGTGCACCTCCACCACCATCCTGCATCCTGGCGAGTTCCAGTGGCGAGAGGTTGCTGGTGTCGACTTCCACGGCGGCCGCGGGAGCCTCGGCGGTGGCCGGGGTTGGGGCTGTTTCGGCTGCGGGAGCCTCGGCGGCACTCTCTGTTGCTGCCGCCTCGACCTTCTGGCTGGCCTCGACGATGGTCAGGAAATTGGGGTGGATGTCGTACCAGCCGATGTCCTCGGAACCATCGAATTCGACCAGGGCCTGGCCGCTCATGTTGACCGTCTTGACCTGTCCGGTCAGGCCGGCGAATCGTCTGAGTTCGGCAACCGAGCCATCCACCTGGACGTACTTGTCTGTCCATTCGCGTTGCAGAGTATTGACTTGATCAAAAAGCGACATTCGCGTGTCCTGTTGTGCAGTTGTGCCTGGCGTGTGCCGGAGCAGCGAGTCGCCATTCTGTGGCAAGACCGATAGGGATTCAAGTGGCGTCGACGGCCGGGAGAGTTTGTGTCCTGGTCGGTGGGAGCAGTTTATCGCTGGTAGATGGGGAGGTACTGGTATTCGACGGCCAGTGCGAGGAGTGCCATGCAGGTGGCGTAGTTGGCTCCATGCGTGCGTTCGCTGCCGTGACGGGCTCGCCAACTGCCATCGGGATCCTGGGCGTCCAGCAGGATCGGGACGAGATGGTCTCGGGTTTGTGTCCAGTAGCGTCCGCCGACCTTGAACATCCCGACACTGCAGTAATAGACACCGTAATAGAAGTAGTGGTCGGTGGTTTTCAGTGGCCTGGCCACCAGGTATTCGGCGGCTCCCATTGTTTCATCGCTGCGGTGTTTGCCACAGATTTCCAGGGCAAGTATCCCGGTCCCCGCGCGGGTGGGGGTGGGAGCTCCACCGGGCTGGTAGGCGAACCCTCGCTTGTTCATCACGCTGCAGCGGCGGACATAATCGACCGCTCGATCGATGTTCTCCACAGGCACGTCGGCCCCGACGTTTCGGGCGGCACGCAGTGCCAGCAGTTGCCAGCCACTGACGCTGAGATCGCTGTCGGTACTCGTCGGCTGGTATCTCCAGCCCCCGGCATGGTGTTCGGCCTTGGCGACATTCTGGGCCTTGAGGATCAAGGAAATGGCCCGGGTCAAGGCCTTGCGGACGTCGGTGGCCAGCGGGTCTTCGAGCATTCCCACCACCTCGGCCAGCATCAACGAACTGACCCCGTGGCTGTACATCGGGCCGTGGCTGCGACGATGCACGATCATGTCGTCGGGACGCTGGTGGTCGACCACCCAGCGGATGGCCCGTTCCAGTTGTTTCCCATAGGGGCCCTCGCCGGGAACGTGTCCGGCAGCCATGAACGACATAACTGCCAGTGAGGTTGTTGCCGTTGATTCTCCCAGTCGGCCCACCGACCAGGCTCCCGAGGGTTGTTGTTGCTTGGAGAGGAATTCGAGGCCCTGGACGATGGCTTGATCGACCTGTTGCCGCCGTTGAACCTCGGCACCGGCTTTGGCTGCGTTGGCTGGTGACGCCGGGGAGGGGCGCGGCGGCTGGGCGGAACCGGCCACCGGGAGGCTGCTGGCCAGCAGTGTCAGGCAGAGGATTCGGAAGGTGGTCATGGCGTGGGGGTGTCGCTGCGTTGTCGTGCCGAGCGAGAGATCTCTTCGAAGTAGAACCGGATCAGTTGTGCATAGTCTCCATTGGGATCTCGACGGGCCGCCTGGAGGATCTCGGTCTTGAGTGTTCCGGGCAGTCGTCCCCAGGATCGGCCCGAGAGTCTCGCGAGTTCGGCTTCGAGCCGCTTGAGTTCCGAGGACATGGAGGATCCGGTGCCGGCGTTGCCACTGTTGTCCTTGGCGTTGGGATCCTTTTTGCCCGGCGGCGGTGCGGCCTTGTTGGGGTCGGCCTGGCCGGGCTGGAGGTTCTTGGCGGCCCGGGCGAGTTGACGGGCCGCTTTTCTGAGTTGGCTGGCTGTCTTGGAGAGTTGTCCGTTTTTTTGCCCGGGTTTTGGGGTGCCACCGGATTTTTGTCCCGATTTTCCGCCCTTGGCGTTCGACTTGCCGCCCGCGGACTTTCCCTTGCCCCCCTTGCCGTTTCCGTTCTTGGAGCCGGGTTTTTGCCCGGGACGATTGGCCTGTTTGCTGGGATCATCGAACCGGGTCTGGTCGAGGCTTTGCCGTGACTGTTGAAGTTGTTTGACCGCCGAGGTGACCTGTTCACCGACCCGTTCGGGAACGGGTGTCTCGGGGCGGTCCGTGGCGTTGCCGGCAGCCAACGCCAGCCGTGCGGTCTGTTCGAGTTGGTCGGCGGCGTCATTGGCGGCGGTGGCGGCCGGTTTGAACGTCGAGGCGTCCAGGCCGTCGCGTACCTTGTCCATGTGTTCTCGCCCCGACAATGCCGTGGCCTGGGCCTGGGCGGCCTGCTTCCCCTTCATTGGCAGTTCAACGGGGGGGGCGATCAACTGGCCCGCTGTGTCCTGGAGTCCCCGCACGACCAGGTCGGTGGCGGCAGAAATGGCCTGTTGACTGACTGTCCTGACGCCGCGGCGCCCGGCGGCGGAGTTGGCCGTGGCTGCCAGCATGCGTGCGTCAGTGGACTGTCGGTTGGCCAGGTCGCGGGCCCGCCGGATGAGCACAGGATCGGGTTGTGCTTCGGTGGCCTTCTCGAGTGACGTGGCGGCTGTCGCGGCAAGTTGTGCGGTGGTGGTGGCCTGTCCGCTTGCCTGCTGGATGCGGCCTGCCAGGAGTTGCCTGGCGGTGCCGGCGGCGGCCCGTGCGAAGGCGGCGGCGTCACGCGCGGCGTCGGCGGCGGTTCCCAGTTGGGCGGCAATTTCCAGGGCCTGCGCGGTCGCCTGTCGAGCCAGTTCCTGCTGGCGCCCCAGCGGTGTCGCCGTGGGGTCCGGAGCCGGGGCATCGGATTTCTTTTTGCGAGCCGGAGGAGCCTCGGTTTCGGCGGCCAGTTCCGTTCCCAATCCTCGTTGTGGTGTCGACAGTTCACGGGCACGGAGTCCCAGTTGCCGCAATCGTGCCAACTGGGCCTGGCGGGCCGCTTCGGTCACCTCGGGACGTCGCTTGAGCAGGCCACCGAGTTGGTTTTCAAGCCCATCGTGCCGTTTGGCCAGGTCCTGTTTTCGTCGCTGAAATTCGTCGCGCCGCTGATTGACCTCGATCTTGGTTTCGCCGACGTCTCCGTCGCCGACCAGGGTGGAGAGTCCCTCGACATCGTCGGCCAGTCTCGCGGTGCGATGGGCAAGCCGATCGAGTTCCAACAGGTCCCGTTCGAGGGTGGCGATCCGGTCGAAGTCGACCAGGAGTTGATCGAAGGCCGAGATGACCTGGGCGAGATCGTCGTCGGATTGCCCGAGACGGGTGGCCTTGTCGGCCAACGCAGCCTCGAGGGCGGGTTCGAGCCTGCCGGCGGCCGCCGGGATCAGCGTGCGAGCGATTCGGTCGGTGGCCGGGGCGAGCGGTTGCCAGAGTGGCTGGGTGGCGAAGAGCCGGGCGAGGGTGTCGACCTGGCTGGCGAGGTCGCGGAGATCGGCGCCGGTCTTGCGGATCACGTTGTTGCCAGCAAACGTCGACTGGTTTTTCAGTGCCTGGAGAACCTGGCCACGTGTCGTTTCGAGTGTCGTACGCGCGGCCAGGCTCTGGGACCGAGCCAATTCAATCCGGACCCGGGTGTCCTTCTGTCGGGCGACAATGTCGGCGAGGTCCGGTGGCTGGGCGTTGGGATCGATGAGCAGTACGCGGGGAGCCGAGAATGTCTCGTTGGGTGCCGGCCGGTCGCGATTGTCGGTGACGCGGACGCGGTAGGTCAG
Source organism: Planctomycetaceae bacterium (assembly GCA_002724415.1). Lineage (GTDB taxonomy): Bacteria > Planctomycetota > Planctomycetia > Planctomycetales > Planctomycetaceae > UBA8437. The sequence goes on along the minus strand of PBOU01000057.1, from coordinate 18,948 downwards.
CCGGGCTCCGTTGGGGAGTTCGAATTTCGAGAGATCGATCGTGAAATGTTCGACGGCGCGGCGCCCGGTGAGTCGATCGGGGGCGACCTGCTGACGGTCTTGCGTGTCGGGGGCGACCTGCAGCACGAGTTCGAGGCTTCCCAGGCCGAAGTCGTCGGCCGCCTCGGTGCGGACCGTGATGGCGTCGGTGGGGCGAACGGCGGTGGGCCGGTCATTGCCGGAAAGAGCGAGGGTGGGCGGCTGGTCGTCGAGGATCACCAGTCGCCTGTACGTTTGATCGTCGCGGTGCAGCCCGTCGCGGTCGGTCAATTCGACCAGCAGCGTACCACCGCTTTGGACCTCGAGTTCGACGGTGGCCGATAGTCCATCGGCAGCGAGATTTCCGGCCAGGGATGTTGGTCGTGGCGAGGAGAGGAGCTTGAGGTGGGCGTCCCGGATGGGCTTGTTGAACTGGAGCCGCCAGGTCAACCGGCTCCCGGCCAACACGCGGACGTCGCCCACCACGGCGTCGGTGGTCCGTGGGGGCTGGCCCGTGTAGCCGGGCGGGACGATGTTGAGAGCCAGCCCGGTGACCGCGGGCGGTTCGACGACCCGTACGCTGTGAGTCCTGGAGAGGCTGCCGTCGGCATCGACATGGAATTGGAACCCCTCGAGTACCTCGGGCCACGTCGTGGTGTAGGCGGATCCATCGACCGTGCGTTCCATCAACCGGCGATCGGTGGCTCCGGTGGATGTGGTCCAGCGACACCAGACGTTGCGGGGCACGGCCACGGGACGGTTGGGCGAAGCGACGGCTGAGGGTGAACTGACGTGGACCCGGATCCGCACATCGCTGCCGCGGGCCACCACCCGGTCTGCCTGGTCGACATCGACCTGGAAGAGCACCGTTCGCTGCAGGTTGCTCCACGGGAGAAACAGACGGGTCATCAGCAGTGCGTGTCCCGAACCGGGCACAGCGAGGGGGCCGAACATGAGCCCGACGGCGGTTCCAGCCCAGGCCAGAATCACGACCGCTGTACGGAAATTGAGGACCTGGTGGAAGTTGACCGATTGGACCGCCGTGGTGGTCTCGGCCACCAGGAGGTCTCGCAGACCCTCATCGCCCCCGCCGCAATCGTCGCTTTCCAGCAATTCGACGCTGCTGGTCAACCGTTCCTCGAGTTCGGGATGGTCCCGTTCCACCAGCGCCGCCAACTCGGCCGGCGAGATGTGGGTCGCCAGTCGGACCAGGAGCAGGCGGAATGCGGCCCAGGCGATCCCGCCCACGACCAGTGCCAGGGTGCCGATGCGGATGGTTGGTGAGAGCGGAAGCAGCAAATCGAGCAGGATTCCCGCCGCCAGGATCGCTGTGGTGGCGAGCAGGAACAGCCCAACGCCATGCAACACCGTCAGCCAACGCCAGCGACGGCCGAGTTGGCCGAGGGCTTGTTGGAGCTGTGGGGGCAGGGATGGTCGGGGAGTGGTGGACATGGGGCTGGTTGCGAAATCGTTCAGTGNGTCGAGTTTATCAACTGGCGTTTGCCGGTGTTGGAGAAATGTGTCTAGGGCAATCCGTGAACCTTGCGGATGACCCACTCGGCAGTCATCAGGACGAAAAAGCCCACCAGCACGGCCCAGTGGTTCCAGATCAACATGTCCTCGACCCGTGCCTGTTGCCGGCTGGTTCCGACCACGAGGTCGGCGAGATCGCCGAGCTTGTCGAGTGTCACGAGTCGTCCGCCTGTGGCGGTGGCCAGTTCGGCGAGCCGATCGTGATCGGCCGAGAGGTTGTTGAGTTCCCCGGATGTTGCCGGGTGAACAAAGACACTGGCGGTGACCTCGCTGGTGTCGATGGCCGGGTCGGAGACGGAGAGCCTGACCTGGTAGTCTCCAGCAGGCAGCCCCGTGCCCTGGCCTCGCCACAACAGTGGTCGACCGTCGACGGCGGTCAGCGGAATGGTGGCCAGAGGCGACTCGCCAGGGGACTGGGCCGCGCGGAATTCGGCTGTCGCGGTCAGGTTCTCGATTCGGCCGAGAACGTCGCGTCGCCATCTCGCATTCACCTGGATTGGTTCTCCGGCCGTCACCTCGGCCGTTTCGATTCCCAGCCGGACGGACGCGTTGCCACTGACGGCCTTGTTGTGGGCAGCCCAGCGAGCCAGTTGGCCCCAGAATCGATGGTGATAGGTGTCGCCGGTTCGGTGACGCCATCGCCAGGTGCTGTCGATTCCCAGCCACAGGACCTGTCCGAGTCCGTGGTAGTGATGCACAAACAGGGCCTGGTGTTTTGGGTCGGGGACGCGAGCAGGCCGGCCCCGAAAACTGGGGCGAGCCAGTACGGTGCTGCCGGGACGCGGTACACCGACCAGGCCCCATGTGTGTCCAGGCAACGTGTCCCAGACCCGGCGGTTTTCGGTGGGGTCGAGATGGAACTGGAGCATGGGTTCACGTTGTCCCTCGGGACTCAACGCAATTCCAAAACCGCGTCGTGTTGGGGACCTGCGGCCCTGGTCGTCGGTGAATTCCAGTGCCACCAGTTCGTCGACGGGAATCAGGTTCTTGAAGGCTTCGAAGCGGTACTGGGTCGGGAGATCCCGTTTGCCGGCGACCATGACCAGGGTGCCTCCCGCATCCGAGACAAAAGATTCCAGCAGTGACCAGGCAGCCTGGTCGAGTGATGCGGGGCCGGCGTCTCCGACGATGACCAGGTCGGCCTCTGCCAGGACCGAGCGTTCCAACGGGTTCTCGCCGTCGGGGACCTCGAGTCGGCTGGAAAAAAATGGCTCGNTGCGAATGCCCAGAAACGGTTGAGAGAAGACGACCTGGTCGACATCCACGCGTTCGTCGCGGGTCAACGCGTTGTCGATAAAACGGAATTCCCAGCGGGCTTCGCCGTCGATCAGCAGCACCCGGGCCACATCGTCCACCACGTTGACCAGCAGTTCCTTCTGGTTGTTGTCGTCNCGGATTTCGTCGGGGTGTGGTTCGGCCCGGATGATCAGTCGTTGCCGACCCAGTCGCGAAGCGGTCCACTCGAAGGTCACCTCGTGTGAATCACCGGTGGGGGTGATTGTCTGGACGGTGGCTTCCTGGGGAGCATCGGCCGGGAACAGTGAGACGGCGACCGGGCGGTTGCGGAANCCTCCTGTACGGATGGTCGCGGTCAGCCTCAGCGTGTCGTCACCAAAGACCGTNCCGGGGGCGTCCACGGCTCCGATGGCCAGGTCCCTGGGCAACCGGGTCGANCCGATCGGTACGGTGTAGACCGGGATCGATTGTTCGCCCAGTCGGTTGGCCGCGACAAGGGGATCGGCGGACTCGGTCTGGCGACCGTCACTGATGAGGACGATCGCGGTGACCGGAGTGTCGTCGCTTCCACCGGAGGTGACCAGGGGGGTGGACAGGTCGGTGCGGGAAGCGTCGAGCGAGTCGGGGGCCGGGGCAATCACCGCGGAGGCGGGGATCGTCTCGGCCCGGCCTCCAAAGACCCGGAACTCGACCCGCCCGACTGANCGCAGCGACGTGAGCAATGGAGACGAGTCCTGGACGATCCTGTTGATGATCTGCTGGCGAGACAGCCGTCCGACCGCCGTGAGCACCTCGTTGAGATTGCCGCGTCGGATGTCTCGCAGTTGCTGCTGCCGTTGTGAATCCTGGGTCTCCCCGGGGTCGAGCCACGTGGGTTCACGGCCGGCTTCGAAGTCGGCCGTCCAGCGGTCCAGTCGCGGATTGATGGTCTCGTTTCCGACCAGGCCGAGTCCCCGGGCGGTCCGCAGTCTCTCTGCGGAGGTCGCCTGGGCGTCGGTCATGGTCATGCTCTCGGAGCGGTCGATCGCCACGATGATCCGTCCCTGTTGCTGGAGGTCGTGAGAGAGCGTGACGGCCGGTTCGGACAGGGCGACTCCGATCAAGACGATCACGGCCAACCGGAGTCCCAGCAGCCAGCGACTGGCTGCTGGCGGAACCAGCTGACGTTCGAACCGCAGCAGTTTCACGACCAGTATCGTGGCGGCCAGGATGGCCAGNNCCCCGATCACCAGTCGTGCTGGTGAATCCAGTACNTGAAACAGGAGGCGATGNCTCACGAGGGGGATGCCTCCTGTCGGTACCCACCGCGGACCATCCGCCTGGTCATCACGACCTCGCCCAGCAACAGCCCCAGCAACAGCAGCAGGACGAGGTNCCAGAATTCCGTTCGCGGGGCTGACTCGCCGATGGCCTCTTGCAGTTCATCATGGTTGGCGACGAAATCGATACGGCCGCCNCGGGTCAGTTGGCCACGAGTGGCTTCCTCGAGCCGTGCCAGGTTCGATTCGCCAGGAGAGGCGGTGACAACAAAGTGCTCGGCTGGCCCGACCCCGTCCTGGGCAAGTTGTCGGGGAACCAGGGCGTAGTGGCCTGGCAGCAGAGTGTCGTTGAGCCGGGCCAATCGGCCAGGAGCCGTGCCGGTTCCCTGGACATCGAACCGGAGTCCTCCGGGGCCGACCATCACGTACTGGTCGTGCTGGAAGTCCGCGTCGACCGGCAGCAACAGGGGTTCCCCGGGGGCAACAGTGCGAGTGGATTGGCTCCCCGCGAGAGTGAACACCATCTCGTGGAGAAACGAAACGTAATCCGGACGGGCCGGCAGGGTGTTCCAGTCGGCGTCTAGTGACGAGGCCCATACGGCGATGTGGCCACGGTCCTTGCGGCCGGTCACCAGCAGTGGCTGTCCGTTGTCCAGTCTCGCGGCGACTCGCGGTGGCTCCGGGCCGGTGAGTGGTTCCAGGGGCCACCACCGGTTGAAGCGGGCTTCGGTGAATCCGCCCTGGCGACTGGAACCAAATCGGTTCATCCAGGATCCGGTCAGGCTTTCCCGATCGACCCGAACTCCCGTCTCATCACCGGCAGCCTGGATCGTGTTGCCAACTCGTATGGGGAGCAGGCCAGTGGATTTGGCCCAGGTGGCCCAGGCGGCCGGATCGGTCCGATCGCCGAACGTGACCAGCAGGCCTCCTCCGGAGGCGACGAATTCCGCGAGGGGACGTTTCCAATCGGGGTCGGGCCGGGCCACATTGGCCAGGACGATCACGCCGGTTGTGGGGAAGTCGTCGGCGGTCAGGCGATCCCAACTGACGACCCGGCCGGCCACCCAGGGTTGCTGGTTGGCGGCGGCTGTCAGGGCGGCCTGGGCAAAGAACGTTTCGCTGCGAGTCACGTCCGGGTGCGGGGCACCATCGACCAGCAGGACCGGCAGCGCGTCGACGGCTGTCACGACGATCTCACCTCGGTTGTCTCCCGGCAGAGGGTCTTCGTCGAGAACGACTGCCAGGTGGTGTGATCCTGCAGCGGGCAGTCGATAGGAGAATTCGACGGCGGCTTCACCATCGGCAGGGACGCTGACCGACTGTGTCCTTTCGGAGAGCCGTTGTCCGTTGATCTCCAGGCTGACCCTCCGGTTGGTGGTTTCGGTGTTGTTGTGGCCGTGCACGGTGGCACGGATCGACACGGCCAGTCCCAGTGGCAACAGCGTGCGGGAGACCTCCAGCGGCTGAACGTGAAAGTGGGGTGTGGAGATGCTGCGTGGTTCGCCGGGGGTGGCCACCCGGATCACCGGGCGAGTTGCCTCGGGGAAACTGTCGAGTTGATCGTCGAGCCGATCCCAGAGCACCCCGTCGTCAGCTCGCCAGCCCTGGGCCTGTCCGTCGGTCAGGACCAGGATCTCACGGCGGAGGTTGCGGGTCTCTCGGAGGAGGCTGACGGCGTGTCGGATTGCCGTTGGCAGGTCGGCCGTGCCGCCGGGCGCCGGCAGGCGACCCAGTGCGGTTCGAACCACGTCGTGATTGACGGTTGGCGGGTCGATCACGCCTCGGACATTCGAGCGGGCTTCGATCAATGCCACGTTGTCGCCGGGGCCGAGTTCTTCCAGGACACGATGGGCAAACTGGACGGCGGCAGCACGGGGTGTCTGGCGACCGCCCCGCCAGCCCATGCTTCCCGATCCGTCAATGATGATGACCACGTCCCTGCGAGACGTCTCGACCTCGCCGAGCAACTGGGCCAACCATCCGTCACTGCCGGCCGGGCGGCACAGAGCCACGACCAGCAGTCCCACCAGCAGCATCCGCAACAGGATCAACTGCAGTTCTTCGATGCGGACGCGCCTGCGGGCGTCACGCTCGAGTTCCAGGAACTGCATCGCCGCCCACGGGACCCGTTCGAATCTCTTGCGGGTCAGCAGGTGAGCCAGCAGGGGCAACGCCAGGCCGGCCAGTCCCCACAGCATCGGTGTGTTGAGCAACTCCCAGCCCATGGCCTCGATGATACGGTCGAAACGGTAAGGGTGGGAGTGAATGGAAGAAAGTTGGCGGGAAGCGAGGGCGTTGATTGCGGTTGGAATCGGCCGTATCGTGGCCGCTGGTCCACTTGCCGAATGCGAGACAGGCGGGGCCGTGATGCTGTTGTTCCAACCCGAAAAGTGACGTTTTGTCGTCCCACTGGCTGGTGATTCATGAAACTGTCGTTGTCAGTCCGCGTTGCTGAAGCTGCCTGTAAGACCCGGCTGAACGTCCCGTTCTCTGAACTGGTCAGCCTGGCCGTGGAGCACGGCTACCACGCGGTGTGTCTGCGAGCGAGTGCCGGTGGTGTCCAGACCGGGAAGGAACAACTGGAATCGATGCGTCGCGAGGTGGAGGCCGCGGGGTTGTGGGTCTCGATGGTCACGGCGGACTTCGACGTTCCGTTGAACAACCCGCAGGGGCCGGAGTCGTTGCGGGATATCGGACCAAGCCTGGACGTGGCCGAGGCCTTCGGCTGTGACCTGATCCGGGTGTGCCTGAAAACAACCGACGACATCGGTCGGGCACGCGAGGCGTCGGATCGGGCGGCTGACCGTGGAATCCGTTTGGCCCACCAGTGCCACACCACCTCGTTGTTCGAGCAGGTTGGGCCGATGATCGACGTGCTGGAATCGATCGACCGACCGAACTTCGGGCTGATCTATGAACCGGCCAACCTGATGTTGTGTGGCGAGGACTACGGTTCGTCGACGCTGGAGCGGATCGTTCCGTGGCTGATGAACGTGTACGTGCAGAACCATGTGCTGGATGAGGTTGGGCCGGTGTCGCTGGAGACCTGGTGCCTGGGAGTTCGACGGTTCCGCCACATTCCGTTGTGGGAGACCGGAGGAGTGAAATTCGAGACGGTCTTCGAGGGCCTTCGACGGATCGGGTACGACGGATGTGTGACGGTTCACCAGGCGTTTGCGGAGTTGATGGGGCCGGAAGAGGCTGCAGCCAAGAGTGGTTCGTACCTGCGGGGCGTGGGCGAATTTGAACCGGTGGTCCCATCGTGAGTCTCCAGGTTGTACTCTCGCTGGACCACTGGAACGCCGGCCTGGCCGGATTTTGCGGTGGTGAGCCATTGCTGATGCCCCGTGTGGATCGCCTGGCGGCCGAATCGGCCGTGTTCGATCGTCATTTCAGCGTGTCACCTGCCGGTGACGCTTCGGTCAATGGCCGGGCGTGGGCCGGAGGCGGCTGGGGGACAGGGCCGATTGCCGACCCGGCTGCCCGTCGGTTCGGGCGGGCCGGCGTTGCTGCCGAGGTGCTGACGGATGTGGAAACCGAGTGGGTGAGGCTGGCGGGGTGGGAGTCCGTGCGGGTAGTTGGAGAGGGCTTGGAGGATGCTGTCGAGGAGGCGGTTCAGCGATTGTCCGAAGCCGGCGCAGAACATCGCCTGTTGTGGGTGGCCGTCTCGGGGCCTGCCGAGGGAGTGGACGGGGACTGGCCGGACAACCTGGAAGAACTCGACAGTGCGATGACAACGTTTGACCGCTGTGTTGGGGCGGCCCTCGATGGACTGGTGCGGACGGGGCTTCACGGCGAGACCCTGCTGGTCGTCACGGGCGGACGAGGTGCCTGGTTGGGCGATCGTGGATTCGAGGACGACAAGCGGACACGGTTGCACGAGGAGTGTTTGCGGTCGCCGTTGTTGCTCAAGGGCCCGACGATCGAGCCGGGGCAACGTCGCCTGGAGCTCGTGCAGGTGACAGACCTGTTGCCGACGCTGCTGGAGTGGTTTGAGGAGAGTCCGCACGTGGAGGAATTGCCCGGGATCAACCTGTTGGCGTTAGTCGGGCAGGAGGGCGGTGGCCACGATGAGATCGTGGTGCGAGACAGTGATGGGGGATGGGGGATCCGGTCACGCGACCTGTTCCTGGTGCGTCCGGGGGATGCCGGGGCCGCGCCGCGGCTCTTCAGCAAGCCCGATGATCCGTGGGACCTTGTGGATGTCAGCGCCCAGGGGGTTGCGGATGTCGAACGCCTCAATGGAAGGCTCGATGAATTGATCGGCGCGATGCGTTGTGGTGATTAGTGACCGGAATTGCTGCCGATTCTCTCGCATCGACGATCGCTGATGCCAGGCCGGACATTAGACGGTCGAAAGTCGCAAACACCGGGCTGACTCTGTACCATGAGCGGGCCGATCGGTCGGCAGGAGGTCGCGACGGGCCGATGTCGCGAAATGCTCGAGTGTCCCGGCCGTTTCGACATCCGTCGTGACAATCCAGACGTCGCAGCAGGAAAGCGAGAGGCCGATGAACGACGAGGCGACCGGGGCGCCCGAAGCGAGTGACGGAGCAGATCCCGATGTGGTGGAAGCGGCGACCGAACCGTCGGTTGTGCTGGGCGACGAGTCTATCGAGCAGCTCAATTCTGCTTACCTGAAAATTCGCGAACAATTGGGCCGCGTGATCGTGGGCCAGGACGCGGTGATCGAGCAACTGTTGATCGCGCTGTTCAGCCGGGGTCACTGCATGCTCGAAGGCGTGCCGGGACTGGCCAAGACGCTGATGATCAGCACGCTCTCGCGAAGCCTGTCAATGAGCTTTGCGCGGATCCAGTTCACACCCGACCTGATGCCGTCGGACATCACCGGAACCGACGTGTTGCAGGAGAATCGCGAGACGGGGGAACGGACATTTCGGTTCATCGAGGGGCCGTTGTTCCACGAGGTGATCCTGGCCGACGAGATCAATCGGACACCTCCGAAAACACAGGCGGCGTTGCTCGAGGCGATGCAGGAACGCCAGGTCACCGTGGGCCGGGACCGTCACGAACTGTCCGACCCGTTCTTCGTGCTGGCCACGCAGAACCCGATCGAGCAGGAGGGGACGTATCCGTTGCCGGAGGCTCAGCAGGACCGGTTCATGTTCAAGGTGGTCGTCGACTATCCGAACTTCCAGGAGGAACGGCAGATCGCCAAGCAGACCACCGCCGGAGGCGAGTCGGAGGTCGACCCGGTCCTCTCGGGACAAGAGATTCTCGAGTTGCAACAGATCGTCCGACAGGTGCCGGTGACCGATCACGTGGTCGACTACGCGTTGGCGCTGGTTCGCCAGACACGGGTGGATCAACCGGGGTGCCCCGAGTTCATCAACAACTGGTTGAGTTGGGGGGCCGGTCCGCGTGCGGTGCAGTTCCTGCTGTTGGGGGGCAAGTCCCGGGCCTTGTTGTCCGGCCGGACGCATGTTTCGACCGAGGACATCCAGGCGTTGGCCGCTCCGGTGCTCAGGCACCGCATCGTGACGAATTTTGCGGCCGAGAGTGAGGGAGTGACTCCTGATACGGTGATCGAGAGGTTGGTTGCCGAGACTCCCAGCAAGGAAGGCGAACTGACCAGTGACCCGCGACTCCAGAAGATTTTTGCGGCCTGAGGAGATCTCGCGGATTGCCCGGCTCGAAGTTCGTGCCAGGCACATCGTCGAGGGGTTTCTTTCCGGACTGCACCGAAGTCCTTATCTCGGCCAATCGGTCGAGTTTGTCCAGCACCGTGAGTATGTTCCCGGTGACGACGTGCGCCGGATCGACTGGAAAGTCTGGTCCAAGACAGACCGGTATTTCATCAAGCAGTACGAGGAAGAGACCAACCTGCGGACCTCGCTTCTGGTTGACTGCAGCGAGTCAATGCGATTTGGCACCGGGGCGTTGAATAAGTACGAGTACGCCTGCACGGTGGCCGCGGCCATGGCCTACCTGCTGTTGCGGCAACAGGACGCGGTGGGTTTGACCGTATTTGACGATGCGATTCGCGGCCGGGTGGATTTTGGCAGTCGTCGCAGCCATCTCGTGGGTTTGTTGGCGGCCCTGGATGCTCCCGACCCCGCGCAGAAGACGGACATCTACGGGATACTCGAGGAGGTCGCCGCGGCCCAGCGTCGTCGTGGAATTGTCGTCATCGTGTCCGACCTGTTCGTTCCCCGCGAGGGCCTGTTTCGGGGCCTGCGGATGTTGAGGCGACGTGGACACGATGTGCTGATTTTCCACGTGATGGACGACGAGGAATTGGACTTCAGTTTCACCGGCACCACGCGATTCGAGGGGCTGGAGGAAGCCGGTGACCTGGTCTGTGATCCTCGCAGCCTGCGGACTGGTTACCTGGAGGCGGTCGAAGCGTTTCGCAGCGAATTGCGGACTCGCTGTGCCGCCGAAATGATCGATTTTCAGACCATTCGCACCAGCGAACACCTGGACGCGGCCCTGGCTCATTATCTCAACCACCGCATCGGCATGCGGCAATCGATCCGGAGCTGACATTCGATGGGTTCGTGGTTCCTCAACGCCGGTTTTCTGGGATTGGGCACCGCAGCGCTGGTGTCGGCCCCGGTGATCATTCACTTGATCAATCGCTACCGGTTCCGGCGTGTCGAGTTTGCGGCGATGGAATTTCTGCTGGCAAGCCAGCAACGAAACCGTCGCCGTATCCTGGTGGAACAACTGCTGTTGCTGCTGTTGCGGATCCTGATGGTGATGGGCCTGATTGCACTGATCGCCCGGTTGGTGTTGGATCCATCGACACTGGCCTTGTTGCAGGGGGCCGACGTGCATCACGTGGTGTTGCTGGACGACACGGCGTCGATGCAGGATGAGTGGAATGAAACGACTGCATTCGACGAGGGCAAGGCGGTCATCGAGGAACTGGTGGCGGCCAGCGTGGCCGAGGGCGGGGCGCAGCGTCTCACCGTGTTGCGGCTCTCACGAATCACCCAGCCGGATTATCTCGAACAACGTATCGATCGGGGTTTCCAGGGAGAATTGAAAACTCGCCTGGAGTCTTTGCCGTGTTCCTTCCGTCACGTTGATCTCTCGGAGGGGCTGGATGCTGCATCGCAGTTGCTGGCCAAGCAGCCCACCGGTGTCAAGCACCTGCATGTTGTCTCGGACTTTCGCCAGCACGACTGGCAGGACAGCACCCGGCTTGTCGACCAGATTGAGAAACTGGACGGCGACGGTGTCACCGTCAACCTGGTTCGGACCATTTCCGATCGGCACGCCAACCTGGCTGTGACCGGATTGAACGGTGAATTGCAGGTGGCGACAGCACGGGTCCCGGTCAGGTTGACTGCCACGGTGGCCAATCACGGCGAAACACTGATTGGCCGGGTCAACATGGCGGTCAGCGTGGATGGTGAGCGATTGCCGCTGGAAGTGACTCTCGAGCGGGTCGAAGCCGGCCAGGTGGTTGAACAGTCGTTCGAGGTCACGTTCGATCTCCCGGGCAAGCACCGGGTCGAGGTGACCTTGCCCGGCGATGCCCTGCGTGCGGACAACACGCGGCACCTGGCCGTCGAGGTGGCTCCGGCCAACCGTGTGCTGGTGATCGAGGGTGACCCGACCGACCAGGAAGGGATCTTTCCGACACTGGCGTTGGCGGCCAACCCGCAGGCCTCAGGCTACCAGACGGTCGTGGCCACTCCCGATTATCTCTACCGAAACAGCATCGATGACTTCCAGAGTGTCCTGATGCTGAACGTCGCGGAATTGACTCCGGATGCGATCGAATCGCTCGAGACGTTTGTGCGTGGGGGAGGAGGGTTGGTCTGGTACGCCGGAGACGCGGTCAATCCCGCCTCTTACAACAGCCTCCTGTACGCCGAGGGGAAGGGCCTGTTTCCGGTTCCGTTGGCCGATTCCCCCCGGGAGTTGGTCCGCGATGACGTGGCGGCTCCGGGGCCGGATCTGGAATTGACCGAGCACCCGATGCTGGCCGGACTGCAAGGACAGGAGAATCCGGAAATCGAGGCAACCCGGGTGTTTCGGTTCTTCCCGGTTCTCGACGACTGGCAAAAGGATGACCGTCGGCGAGATGATTCGGTGACGACGATCGCTCGCTTGCGGACTCGTGATCCCCTGTTGTTGGAACACCGGTTGGGACGCGGTCGGATCATCACGTGCCTGACAAGTTGTGGCACCGACTGGACCAATTTTCCGCAATACCGCAGCTTTGTTCCTTTCCACTTCGAACTGCAGAAGTACATCTCACGCTCTGACCGAGTCCTGCCACAACGCGAGTCGGGAGCACCGATTCACCTGGAGTTGGATCCCACTCGTTTCGGCCCGGCCGTTCGAATTGAGCCGCCGAAAAACTCGGGTCAGGTCACCGCGGAATTCCAGGTGCAGGCCGGATCGGTACGGACGTCACCCGCCGAAAAAACTGCCGGAGGATCCGCAACGGGTTCGGCGGCCGGGGCTCCGGGTGATGCGCCGCCGACACTTCGACGAGTTGTTGAGTATGACCGGACAGATTATCCGGGGATTTACCGTGTGCGGTTGGTGGCCGAGGAGATCAACGTCGAGCGGTGGTTTGCCTACAACACGGGACGTGATGAGGGGCAAATGGCCCTGGCCGAAACAGGTGCGATCCTCAAGTCGCTCGGACCGGAACTGGCCGAGGGAGTGACGATCCAGGAGGCTGGTGCGACCGAGTGGCTGGCCGGTGAGGAATCGGACCAGGACGTCCGTGAGTGGATTCTTGGCTTGCTGGTGCTGGTGCTGCTGGTCGAACAGGTGATGAGTTATCGGCTGAGTTTTCACCCGTCGAGGGCGGTGTCCCGGGGAGGCGCGGCATGAGTGTCACGCTGCTGGGAGTCGAGGAGACTATCCGCGAGATCGAGTGGGGTGTGCCCGAGACCGGGGGGGGTTGGGCGGGCCTGGTGTTGGTCACCGGGTTGGTGCTGGCCTTTGTGGTGGGCTGTTACCTGCGGGACACCCGTGACATGTCGCGGGTGTGGACCGGGTGGCTGTTGCTGCTCCGTCTGTCTGTGATCGCCGGGCTGATGCTGGTATTCCTGAATCCTCGTGAGCGTGAGAGCGAGAGGACGTTTCGTGCGTCGCGGGTGATTTTGCTGGTCGACACGTCGTTGTCGATGAGTTTTCCAGAAAAGAAACCGGGGACCGCTGGCGGGCCGAGCGAACGGACCCGTGCCCTGGCATTGCGAGAACTTCTCTCGGAGTCGGATCTGCTCAAGACGTTGAGCCAGGACCATCATGTTCGGGTCTACACGTTCGACGCCGGCCTGGCCAAGGAACCGGTCTTCGAGTTTGCCAGTCGTGATCCGCGTGGGCGGCCTGCCAGCGACGAAACTGCGCCGGGTGCCGTCGCCCCGGTGCTGCCCCGGGTGGCCGACTGGGACCGGGCGATCCGGCCGTGGACGGTGACCCAGGATGACGAGGTGCAGCAACGTGGCGGCGGACTGGAGACCCGCGTGGGTGAAGCCGTGTTGACCGTGCTGCAACGTGAAGGCAGTGACGGGCTCGCCGGGGTGGTGGTGATGACCGATGGGGCCTCGAATGCTGGCACCGATCCCGGGGCGGCGCGGCAGTTGGCCGTGCGTCGCAAAGTCCGACTGTTTGCCGTGGGAATTGGGAGCTTGGAACTGCCCGACAACGTGCAATTGGTCAACGTGCAGGCACCGACCGACGTGCACGTCGGCGACGCTTACGGGTTCAGCGTGTTCGTCAAAGGGCAGGGGGCTGGCGTACTGGGGAAGGACGTCCAGATTGAGTTGCTCAAGAAACCCGAGTCGGGCGAGGGGGAACCCGATGAAAAGGTCGATTCCAGGACCGTGCAACTTCCTCCCGATGCGGGGCCTGTGGAGGTGAAATTTGACCTGACGCCTGAAACGGCGGGCCGGTTCGAATTTCTTGTTCGTGCAGTCACTCCCGCGGGCATCACCGAACTCTCCACCGATGACAATCACCGGCGACGGTTGATCAATGTCACCGAACGCAAACTCAAGGTCCTGCTGTTGGCCGGTGGTCCGATGCGGGATTACCGGTTCGTCCGAAATATGCTCTTTCGACACCCGGGGATCGAGATCGATGTTCTGCTGCAGACGGCCGAACCGGGTGACGCGATCAGCCAGGATGCCGACCGGGTCCTGCAACAATTTCCCGAGGCCCGTGAAGACCTGTTTGCCTACGACGTGATCGTTGGGTTCGACCCCGACTGGCAGGCGATTCCTGACACGCGTCGGGAGATGCTTGTCGAGTGGATCGAAAAGCAGGCCGGGGGGTTGCTGGTGGTGGCCGGTGACGTGTTCACTCCCGAATTGGCTGACGCCGCGGCTCCCCTGGATGACATTCGCACGTTGTACCCCGTGGTCCTCGAACCCCTGCCATTGGAAACCAATCTCACTCGAACGGCTGACCAGGCCTGGCCGGTCGAATTTTCTGATGACGGCCTGGACGCTTCCTTTTTGCACCTCTCCGATGACACGGCCGACCCGATGGAAGCGTGGGGAGAATTCGACGGTGTGTTTCGCTGTTTTCCGACGACCGGGCCCAAGGACGGGGCACTGGTGTATGCGAGGTTTTCCGATCCGGGCAGCGATCGCCCGGTGCTGATGGCCTCACAGTTTTACGGTAGTGGTCGCGTGCTCTACGTGGGGTCGCCGGAACTGTGGCGATTGCGGGCCCTGGAGGAGGAACTCTTTGACAGGTTCTGGATCAAGGCGATCCGAGAACTCGGACAGGCGAGGCTGAAGCGAGGCACCAACCGTGGCACGTTGCTGCTGGACCGCACCGAGTACCTGCTCGGCCAGACCATCACTCTCCGGGCGCACTTGCTCGATCCACAATTTCAGGATCTCGCCGAGGAGACGGTGGCGATCGAGTTGTTCGGGCCGGACGGTCGTCAACTGGGGCTCAACGAGTTGAGGCAACAGCCCAATCGGCCGGGACAGTATGTCGGCAGTTTCCGGGCGAGCCAACCGGGCACGTTCCGACTGGCTGTGCCGATTCCTCCCGAAGAGGATGAACGATTGGCAGGGCGAATCGATGTGGTGTTGCCGGATCTGGAGTCGATCGATCCCCGACAAAATCGTCCTTTGCTCTCCGGCCTGGTCCGGGGGACGGGAGGAGAGTACCTGGATCTGGCCGAGGCGGAGACGTTGCCGGCAAGTCTGCCTAACCTGGGGACGGAGTTGTTGGTCGACAAGGGCCGTCCTTCTCCGTTGTGGGATCGGGCCTGGGTGCTGTACCTGCTTGTGGGCCTGCTGTGCCTGGAATGGACCACGCGCAAGTTGTTGAAACTGGCATGAGATCATTCCGCGTGTGAATAGAATGCAGACACTGTCCCCGACGAGATTGAACCGATGAGTAGCCCGCCGACATCAATGGCAGGAGGAGAAATCGCCACGGGTGTTCCCTCGGCCGTTACCGACGTGCTGGGCGGCTTGAAGCGTCGCATCCGGCTGTACGTCGTTGTCGAGGGGCTCGCGCTGGTGCTGGTGTTGCTGGCGGTGCTGTTCTGGGTCAGCCTCGGGTTGGACTGGGCCTGGTTTCGGATCAGCCGCCTCGAGTTGCCCGTCTGGTTTCGGGCCGTCTTTGATGTTCTGGTGGTCTGCAGTGCCTCGGTGGTTGCGGTCGGTTGGATCGTGCTCCGCTGGGCACGCCGCTTCCGTTCTCGCGGTCTGGCATTGGTCCTGGAGCGTCGTTTTCCCGAACTGGATGATCGATTGATCACGGCCATCGAGATGGCCGAGGCGGGAGACGAGTCATTGACCCCGCTGGGCCGGGCGATGCTCGATCGAACGCGGCGGGACGTGGCCGAGGCGAGTCGCCGGATCGAGGTGGGTGACGTGTTCCAGAAACGGCCATTGCGGCGAGCCGTGATGATGGCGGTTGGGCTTGTGGTTTCTATTGGCGGACTCGCCATGGCCGATTCGGCAATCATCACCCGCTGGGCCGATGGTTTCCTCGGACTCAAGACCTCTTACTGGCCGCGCGAGTATCAACTGGTGGTGACCGTCGTGCGTGGACCGTCTCGTTCGGACATTCCAATCGATGTCCAGACACCGTATCCCCATCCTCGCGGTGACGACCTGGTGCTGGCGATTGAGGTGAAGAACGACCCGTCTCGNNCCGGGATCGAACCGTTGCAAGACGTCGAGGTGACCTACCGTCAGGCTGGCGGCTCGGGCCGCGGAATCTGTTCACAACGAGGGCCGAACCAGTTTCGGTTCACCCGGGCGGGACTGCTNGAAGATCTGACGTTCTGGGTCAGTGGCGGCGACTACATCAATCGCCACCCCTACCGGGTCCGGGTGGTGGAACCACCGACGCTGGAACAGATTGTGCTCGACTGTCGGTACCCCGAATACACGGGACTCAATCCGCCCGGAGAGGTCTCGCAGAGGTCGAGACGGCCGGTGCAAGGCATCCAGATTGACCTGCCGCTGGAGACGGACGTGCTGTTGCAGGCCAGGACCAACAAACCGTTCGTCGGGGTACGAGTGGAGTTCGACGATTTTCGATTGGAGATTGAAGAGAAAGATGGGGCGCCCCAGGCGTGGTTCGAGCATCGGACCGAGGACGGCCAGGCGGTCAGGCGACGAACAATTGATCCGGCCCAATTGCTGCGGACCGCGGAAAACGGCTCGCTTGAATGGCCGTCGCGACTTGTGAAGGTGCCTTTGCTTGTTGGCACCAAGGCCCGTGAAAACCTGGAACAGTTGTTTGCGGCCGCGGCCGAAACAGGGAATCCACCGCTGGCTGTCCCGATTCCGTTGCCACCTGATGTGCAGATCCGCGTCGCGATTCTCGATACCGATGACATCCTCAGCCGCGACCCGTCCCGGTTGACGATCAATGGCATCGTGGATCAGCCACCAGAGATCGAGACGACGTTGCGAGGGATCGGCAGCGAGGTGACTCGGATCGCTCGGATTCCAATCGCCGGCATNGTCCGGGACGATTACGGTGTTGACGAGGTGCACTTNGAGTACCAGGTCGTTGACGGNGAGACGCGGCCTGATCAACTCGGNAACAACTGGCTGAAGCGGTCGTTGTCACGGCCCGTGGCGGGGCGACCTCGAGAATTTCTGCTGACGACCGCTCGCGAGGACATTCCGCGGGACGANGTTCTGAAGTCGCCACAGCATGAACAGGCCGTCTGGTTCGATCTGCGGCAACTCAATCCCGAGCCCACCATCGGGCAGAAATTGGTTGTCAGCCTTNTGGCGACCGATGCTGATGACAAGAACGGACCTCATTCCACNCGCTCGAGTCCTGTTCATGTCTTCAAGATTGTTTCNAACGAAGANCTCCAGTTTGGTCTGATCCAGAAGGAACTGGGACTCCGTCAGCGATTCGAACAGGTTATTGACGACATCGATCGGACTCACAAAAACCTGNTGGGTTANCGACGTCAGATCGACGAGACCAACAAGCCATCCGACGGCNAAGGCGACGGGGATGACGAGACTGGTGAACAGGTCAACCCGGCCGAACGGTCGATCAACGAGGTGGTCCGTGGCCACAACGAAACCGTTGCGATTGCNGATGGNTTCGCTGATATCCGTGACGAACTGATCAATAACGGAGTCCACACCCAGCAGACGTTGATGCGAATCGACCAGGGGGTGTTGAATCCTCTACAACGGATCACCACCGAAGACTACACTGAAGCCGAGACGACACTGCGGGCGNTGGCCCGTGCTTCNCGTGGTGGTGCCAACCCGTCGCTGGAGGCGATCGACACCGCGACCGATTCGCTGCAGGTTTTGCTTGAGCGGATGCGGCGAGTACTCAGGGAAATGCAGAAGTTGGAGACCTACCAGGAGGCTCTCAAGCTGCTCAAGCAGATCATTGATGACGAAGAGAAACTGCTCGAGAAGACTCGTGAACAACGGAAACGAGACCTGATCAAAAAACTCAATGGCACTGGACTCGGTGGGCTCAAGAAACCTGATGAGAAGCCGGCAGCCAAAGACGAGAAACCGAACCCCTGAATCACGGCGAAGACGGAATCCTCTTGCTGGATTTTCTGACCGACCGGTCGGCAATTCTGCGGAGGTGATCGAGGTTGTTGTGGGAGACCGTTTATGAACATCCGCATCGCTTCACTTCTGGCCGGACAAATCGTTGTCTTCGGCATTCTTGTGTCGGCCCAGGACACCGGGAAGACAGCCCCTCCCAGGAAAGATGTTGGACTGAAAGCCGACGCCAAGAAGACGCCGGCTCGAAAAGTCAGACGCGAGCCAGGTCTCGATGGGCAACAACAGAACATCACGTCTCGTTACAAGAAGTTCGAGAAGAAATTGCTGCAATTGGCAGAGTTTCTTCGCGACAACGACGCCGAAAGGGCTGAGTTGCTCAAGCGGGCCTATGGCCAGAGTCGTGACGACAATATTTCTAACAACCTCGATCGAATCACCGCACTCTTGTCTGGCGAGCAACGGCTCGGCGACGCCGTTGGCGCACAGGCTGATGTAGTAGCCAATCTCCAGTCGCTGTTGGTTTTGCTTCAGAGCGACGACTTGAAGGACTCGCTCAAACAGGAGCAGGAGAGGGTCAAGGACCTGCTGAAAAACCTTCGCTCGGTGATCGGGAAACACAAGCGAGCGAGAACTGGCAACGATCGCGGAGAAGCAGTTGACCAGGTCGCTCGGCGGCAGGCCGAGGCTGAAAAAAAGACTCGAGATCTTGTCAAAAAAATCGATCGACAGGATGCCGAGAAAAAGGACGGCAAGAGCAAGGACGGCAAGAGCAAGGACGGCAAGAGCAAGGACGGCAAGAGCAAGGACGGAGAGAGCAAGGACGGAGAGAGCAAGGACGGAGAGAGCAAGGACGGCAAGAGCAAGGACGGAGAGAGCAAGGACGGCAAGAGCAAGGACGGCAAGAGCAAGGACGGCAAGAGCAAGGACGG
>PBOU01000056.1 GCA_002724415.1 Planctomycetaceae bacterium | reverse complement strand
CCTGTCAAAAAAATGTACTTCATGCTTCCCGCAGCAATGCCTCCACGCGCGCCACGTCCCCCGGCACATCCACGCCCACCGCCTCGTGCTCCACTTGCCGCACGGCGATCGCAATGCCGTTCTCCAGCGCGCGCAACTGCTCGAGCCGTTCCGCCTCCTCCAGCGGCGAGGGCGCCATGCCCACCAGCCGCGCCAAGGTTACCCGGCGGTAACCGTAAATGCCCAAGTGTTTTAAAAACGGAAATGCCGCCAGTTGGGCTGCGGCGTCCGCATCAGCCAAGTCGCGCACGAAAGGAATCGTTCGCCGCGAGAAATATAGGGCGCGGCCCGCGGCGCTGACAACGACTTTCACCACATTCGGGTCCGAAACATCGGAAATGTTGTTCACAGGCGAGGCGGCGGTGGACATTTCGGCATCGGAAAGGGCATCGGCGACGGCATCGATCACCGCCGGCGCAATGAGCGGCTCGTCGCCCTGCACGTTCACCACCGCGTCGCATTCCACCCGCGCGGCAACCTCGGCAATGCGGTCGGTGCCCGTGGGATGATCGGCGCGGGTCATCTCCACGCGGCAAAACTCCCGCGCCACCTCCGCGATGCGGTCATCATCCGTGGCCACAATCACCTCCGCCAAGCTCGCCGCCTCCCGGCACCGCTCCACCACATGCGCAATCAACGGTCGACCCGCGATGGGATGGAGCGGCTTGCCCGGAAACCGTGAGGAAGCGTAGCGCGCGGGGATGATGCCGATGATGTTCATTTCCATTTGAGAAAGTCGTCCTGCGAAAACCCCGCGTCCTTGAGAATCCGCTTGGTCAATCCGCGGCCCAGATCCGTGCCCGAATGCAGCGGCACCGTTGCCGCCACTTTGCGGTCTTCATGCCACAGGGTCAGATGGCTCCCACGCTGGCGGTCCTCCACAAATCCCTGGGCCTTCAGAAAACGCACCAACTCCGCCGCCGTGATGGTCGGCATGCGGCTCATGCCGGCAGCGCGAAGGTCAATTCCTCCACATGCACAATGCGATCATTTGGCGGAATCGGTTCGCCCTTCTCGCGCAAGGTCTCCAAGTGCAAGGCGATGGCTTCGCGAATGTTCGCCTTAGCCTCCTCGATGGTCGCACCGTTGGAGACGCACCCCGGCAATGAGGGCGAATAGGCGTAGAATCCCGCGGCCGAATCTTCCTCGCGCTCGATTACCACCTCGAAGGAATGGTACGTCATGCCCGCACCTTAACGCATTATCAAAGGCAATTCAACGGCCGTCATTCAAAATCCACTCTACCGCCTCAGGCAAGCCATCCACTACGGCGGCGTTCGCCGTCTCGGGATGGTCGCGCTCGTGCTCGGCGCCGTAGCCGGTGCGCACGAGGATGCTCTGTTTCACGCCGGCGTTCCAGCCGCATTGCAGGTCCAGCAGCTTGTCGCCGATCATGTAGCT
This sequence comes from Planctomycetaceae bacterium, assembly GCA_002724415.1. GTDB lineage: Bacteria > Planctomycetota > Planctomycetia > Planctomycetales > Planctomycetaceae > UBA8437. The sequence goes on along the minus strand of PBOU01000056.1, from coordinate 25,781 downwards.
TTGCGCGAGGTCCACGCCGAATTCCGACGCTGCATCCTGCAGAAATTTCGGGCTCGGCTTTCGGCCAGGGCTTTCGGCTTCGGGTGATTCAGGTGCAAAATAAATTTTCTCAAACCGAACTTCATCCTCCGCGAGCATTTCCGCCAGCCGGGTGTTCACCGCGTGCATGTCTGCCTCGGTGTAATAGCCGCGCCCGATGCCGGATTGGTTGGTGACGATGAAGAGTGCAAAGCCCGCATCCATCAGCCGCCGCAGCGCCGCGCCTGTGCCCGGAAAAATCTCCAGTGCGTCGGGATCGTGCAGGTAGTGCCGCTCCACATTCAGCGTGCCGTCACGATCAAGGAACACGGCGGGGGATGAATGATCAATTTTCAATTATCGAATATAGCTGCACACGATGAACGAATCTTGAAAATCGATTATGCCCCAAAGCTCCCCGCCAACTCTTTCGGCGTCACCACCGCCGTGCCCACCTTGCCGACCACCACCCCGGCGGCGTGATTGGAGAACACCGCCGCCTCCAGCGGCGACGCCCCCGCCGCGATGGCTGCGGTGAAGCTGGCGATCACCGTGTCACCCGCGCCGGACACGTCGTACACCTCCCGCGCCACGGTCGGGATCACCACCGGCTTCGCACCCCGCTGCGCCAGCAGCATGCCCTGCTCGCTCAAGGTCACCAGCAGCAGCGCCGGTTGATACGCCGCCTGCACCGACTTCACTGCCGCCAAGAGAGGCTTGTCGCGCAATGGATTCGCGTGCCGGGACTCATCCGCCAAGCCCGCCATTTCAAACAACTCGCCGCGGTTGGGCGTGATGAGCGACATCCCCGAGACTTCCAACCGATGNGCCGGCTTCGGNTCCAGGCTCAGCCACAACCCCNGCGGNCGGCACAACTCGCGCAGGCCATCGAGCAACTCCTGTGTCACCACGCCCTTGTTGTAGTCGCCCACGATCACGGCATCCGCCCCGTCAACGGCCTTCTCCAACGCGGCCAGCAACCATCGCGTTGCCCGGACATTGTTCGTCTGCCGCGACTCGCGGTCAATCCGCACCACCTGCTGCTGATGCGCCACCACCCGGGTCTTGCGCGTGGTCATATGATCCCCCAACGCCTTGAGCCCGGCGCTGCCCACTCGGTCCGCCATCAGCAAAGCCCGCAACTGCTTCGCCCCATCATCGCGGCCCACGTACCCGAGCAGTTCCACCTCCGCCCCCAGCGCCGTGAGGTTGCGCGCCACGTTCGCCGCGCCACCGGGCATGAAGCTCTCTCGTTCAAACTCCACCACCGGCACCGGTGCCTCCGGCGAAATGCGTTTCACTTGTCCCCAGAGAAACTGATCGAGCATTACATCGCCGACCACCAGCAACCGGCATTGGGAGGCGGTACGCAACAGGCCTTTTACCCGACGGGTTGTAATGGTTTTACTCATCCAGAAAAGCGGTCAACGGGCTTGTGGCGTGGGCTGTGTCGCTGACCTCGCCAGTGCCGATTTCAAAAGCCGCACGGCCAGCCTCGACGGCCTGGGCGAATGCGCGAGCCATGCGGCAGGGGTCGTCGTTCACGGCAATGGCGGTGTTGATCAGCACGGCATCGGCACCGAGTTCCATCGCCTCCGCCGCGTGGCTGGGCGCTCCCAAGCCGGCATCGACGACAACGGGCACGATGGCTTGGTCGAGGATGATGCGAATCTGGTCGCGAGTTTGCACGCCACGGTTGCTGCCGATGGGCGCGCCCAGCGGCATCACGGTGGCGCAGCCCACTTCCTGTAGGCGCTTGGCGATGACAGGATCGGCGTTGATGTACGGCAGCACGGCGAAGCCCTCGCCGACAAGTTGCTCCGCAGCCGCGAGTGTCTCGACGGGGTCGGGCAGGAGGTAGCGCGGGTCGGGATGGATCTCGAGCTTCACCCACTTGGGCAGGCCCGCCACTGCCGCCAAGCGCGCCAAGCGAACCGCTTCGTCAGCGTTCATAGCGCCGCTGGTGTTGGGCAGCAGCAGAAATTTTTCTGGATCGATGAACTCAAGAATGTTGGCGAAGGGATCCTGCTCGCCGGTGAGGTCCGCCCGGCGCAGAGCCACCGTCACCATCTCCGCCCCGCTCGCCTCCAGCGCATCGCGCATCAATTCTGGCGAGGCAAATTTTCCCGTGCCCAAAATGAGGCGCGAGGCAAATTCCCGTCCGGCAATGGTCAAGGGCGAAACAACCACGGGCCGAACCTACGCCGCGCGCGCCACAGCGTCGAGTATGACTTCAAATTCCCTCGCGCCCCCGTGCGCTTTGGCGCATCCTGCGCGCCTTGAGTGCGCTTTCGCAACTGGGCCAACGCACCGCCGAGCCCCCCATCACCTGGCTAATGCGGGAAGCCCTCGTGCGCCCCGGCCTCATCTCGCTGGCGGCCGGTTTCACCGACAACCCCTCCCTGCCCGTCGCCGAGACCCGCGAGATCATGGATGCCATGCTGCGCGGCAAGGGCGGCCAGCCCCCCCTGCAATACGGCACCACCGCCGGCGACGAAACCCTGCGCACCCTCACCGCCCGCCACCTGGCCCAACAGGACGGCCAGCCCGCCAAGGCCAAGGCCTACCAGCCCGGCCGCATGATGATCACCCATGGCTCACAGCAGCTCCTGTACATCCTCACCGAGATCCTCTGCGACCCCGGCGACCTCGTGCTGGTGGAGGATCCCTCCTACTTCGTCTACCTCGGCATCATGCAAAGCCACGGCATCCGCGGCCGCGGCATCCGGCTGGAGCCCGACGGCATCGACCTCGCCCACCTCGAAGCCATGCTGGAGGAGTTAAAAAAATCCGGCGACCTTCCGCGCCTGAAGGCCCTCTACCTCGTCAGCTACCATAGCAACCCGACTGGCATCACCACCGTCGCCGCCAAGAAGGCCGCCGCGTTAAGACTCCTGCGCCGCTACGAGCCCGCCGCCGGCCACCGCCTGTACCTCATCGAGGACGCCGCCTACCGCGAACTGCGCTTCGCCGGCGACGACACCCCCAGTGCGCTCACCTTTGACCGCGGCGGCAACCGCGTCATCTACACCAGCACCTACAGCAAACCTTACGCCACCGGCGTGCGCATCGGCTACGGCCTCCTGCCCGGCCCCCTGCTCACCGCCGCCCTGCGCGTGAAGGGCAACCACGACTTCGGCACCACCAACCTCCTCCAGCAACTCATCACCCGCGCCCTCACCAGCGGCGCCTACGACGCCCACGTCCAGACCCTGCGCGCCCGCTATGCCAAGAAAGCAGCCGCTATGGTCCGCGCCTGCCGTGAGCACCTGCCTGCGAGTGTCAATTGGACCAACCCCACCGGCGGCCTATATGTGTGGGCCAAGATGCCCGTGCGCATGAAAACCGATCTAAAGAGCAAGCTATTTGCCGCCGCGTTAAAGCAGAAAATGATCTATGTCCCCGGCAACCTGTGCTACTGTCAAGACCGGGTCCGCCGCCGACCCAACCGCGAAATGCGCCTGAGCTTTGGCAGTGGCAGCATCGCGGACATTCGCGAGGGCATCGCCCGGCTAGGGCGCGCCTTAAAGCAGATTAATTGAGATTTGGCCTCCTTATCAACAGGTTATGCACGGCGAAAACCCCGCAATTTACGCCAATAATTCAATTTCTTCTCATTTTTTGTGAAGTTGTGGACATTACTTTATCCTGAGAGTTGGCACAGGGTTTGCTGCTGCCCATGTGCGATGAAAAACATGCAGCCAATTGACCTTTTCTTCCTCGCTCTAACGGCGGGAACGGCCATCGTCACGGTCGTATGCGTGACTCTGATGGTTGCCGCCTAGCTTGCGAAGCCTCACACACCCATCCACGGATTTCAATAAGCCGTGGATTTTCCAGCTTCCGTTTAACGTCCAAAAAATTCAGGGCTGGCGCTCACTGGGTGGGATATGAATGACCATTAAAGCACAGGTGTTGAACCGAACTCGTCGAGCCGTGGCACCAACGGGTGTGCCGCGGTTTCCATTCCAAGTTACGAACACTTTGTCTCCGTTCGCGGATACGGCACTGCCAAATGTGCCTTGTGGAATATAGCCGTATTTGCGGTGATAAAATGGATGCAAAAAGGCGATAACTTTACGGGTTTTCTTCTTTAAATCATATTGGACCAGCGGGCTGCCATCTTTTTCGCCTCCTCCATGGGCACCGGGGATGTAGTAAAGATAGCGGCCTGTTTTGTGATCGGCATCAATCGATGTGGTGTACGTCTTACTTGCCACGGCAGATGGACCGAGGGACCGGGCGGTTTCAGTCTTAGTGTCAAATTCCCAAAGCTCATCGTGATCGATGGTGTACACCTTGCCGTTGGCCAGCTCCTGTGTGGCGGCGCGCAACCCAACGCGCGCCTTGGTTAGCTGCGTCTGGCTCGGCTTGGTGGGATCAAAATAAACCAAGGGCCGAGGCCCGGTGGTCTGGTTGGGTGAACTCCGACCATCGTGATAATAAAGGCGCCCCGTGGACTTTGCAAAAACGGCATATCGAGCAAAGCCTGCCTCGTCACTGTGGATCACCCGCCGCTTGGCGACGTCATAGGCCAGAAACATGACACGCTTGTTTTTGTAATCTCCATCGGCTGTCCCGGCATAAAAAATCATGCGTTCAGAATCCAGCACGCTGGCTGGCAAGGTCTGCATAGGCAAAGGGGCGTGGGAGACGACCTCGCTTTTGCCAGTGCCAGGGTGAGTGCGTAGAATCCATCCACCGGTAAAATGGTTGGCCTTGGTGGTGATGCGAGTGGAGCCGCGGTGAGTAGAATAGTAGAGCCAGCCATCACGGCCCAAGTCGATGCGGCTGTGGATTTTTCCGGGTGTGTAATGACCTTCCGGCCTGTTCAACACCTTCCGCACATCCGCCAGCAGACGAATTTTTTTTGTGGCGGCGTCGTACTCATAGAGAAAGGCATTGCCGTCAATGCCTTTGTGATCCCCGATGGCCGAGTAGTACTTGCCGTCATGAGCAAGCCCTTCCCCCCAGACGGACCATGGATTGCCAGGGTAATTCTGGCCGGGATAATAGAGAAAATCGACTGTTGGCGGAGTCTTGGCAATCTGGACGCCTTTTCGCAAATTGGGCCCCGGCTTTAAAAACTCACCCGATGTGTCCGTGGCCACGGCAACCCCGCCGGGCAAGATCGGAGGCCAAGGCAATTCTTGGGCAAATGAACAGGCGCAAAACGCGAGGGACAAGACATGCTTCATGTATCAAGAATGACGCGCGATTCTGCCGCGTCAATCACGCAAAGCGATCCTCGGCCCATGGATCGGCGGTATTGGAGTAGCCGCGCACTTCCCAGAAGCCAAGGATGTCGCGATCCAGAAAAATGACTTCCTTCACCCATTTGGCACCTTTCCAAGCGTACAGCTTCGGGACAATGACGCGGGCCGGGCCCCCATGCTCAACGGCTAGCGGCTGGCCGTTCCATGTGTGGGCGACCAGCGTGTCATCGTCCATCACGGCATCGAGGGTGGTGTTGACAGAGTAGCCATCGTATCCCTTGAAAAACACGTGGGTGGCGCTGTCCCTCGGCTGCACCAACTCCGCCAGTGTAAAAAATGAAACGCCCTCCCATTGCATGTCAAACTGGCTCCAGGTCGTAACACAGTGAAAATCGCTGGTGTCCTGAAACTGGTCCAAGGCCATGAACTGGTTCCAGTCGAGCGTGACCGCATTTTCCACATGGCCGCGAATGGTCAGGCGCCACTCCTCCTGCGAAATCTCAGGATGAATGCCCATGTCCAAAACGGGGAAATTCTTCACCTCATGTTGCCCGGGGGGCAACCGGTCACCAGAGCGTTCGGCCGGCCTGCCTTGGCCGGACCGCTTTGCGGCCCAGCGCTCCTTGGCGGCAATGTATTTGTCCTTCATTCGCAGACGGGTTCGAATCACTCCATCCAGCGCACCACATCACCAGGGCGGAGAGCAGCGTCAAAGACAGCGGCCATTGTTTTTTTGCCGCGTGTCAGAGCAAAGGTCGCCGGGGCCTCGGTAATGTTCAGGGCACGCCGGGCGGTGTAGATGGTCATACCTTCGCGCCACAAGAGGTCTTGCGCCACACCAGTGACGGGGTGAATGACGGTCACCAGTTTGCCCCCCGCAGGCGCACGAGTGAGGGCCGCGCTGGCAATGTCGATGCCAGTGCCGATGCCCGTGTTGATGGCTGCGCCAACAAAGTTACCGCCACTGGTGATGCTGGCGCGCGCAAACCGGCCCGTGGCACGAAATGTGTGCTTGGCCATGGACGACACGCAGCCAGCCATCATCATGGCCAGCAGGATACATGCGAACAGGACCACGTTGTTTTTTACATGGTGCAAACCAAATCGCGCGCGGGCTCAATCCCCCAGCGCTCTCCTGCCTCCTTGTGCTCGGGCGTTAGGCCCCAGCGATCGGGCAACGGCTCGTCGCCGTCGAAATTGGGGTTGGCCCCCTTCAAGTCCATGCAACCCTTGTTGTTGCCAATGCCGGAAATGGAATCGCGATCGATAGCGTCCAAGGGCCGTGCCGGCAATGCGGCCAGTTCGTCGAGCTTGGACTCAATGGCCTTGGCATCCGCGCCAGCCTCCTGAATGAGCGTGGGGATAACACTCTCCACTCCCTCATGCGCTAGATTCCAGAGGCACGCCAGCTGGAGCATGGTCATGCCGTGCCGTTCGGCCACTTCGCGCATGCGACCCATCTTTTCGTTACCGGCTTCCACCCAACCGGAAGGGCGATACACGCGGTGATCTCCCTCGGCAAAGGCATGACCGGGCCGCACGTCGTCATGAAACAGGCCTCCATGGTCCACGACGCGGGTAATGACCTTGACACCATTTTGGACCGCCGCCGGCAAGCACAGTCCACCGGGCCACGGCTCCAGCGGGTTTAAAATCACCATCGCCCAATCCATGCGGCTGCCAAAGCGTTCCAGACAAAGAATGAGATCCAGCGTGAAGCCGTTGGCCGGTCCGGGCGCAACACCAATGCGATCCGCTAAACCTGATTCCTTTAATCCCGCCATGCCATCCCACACGGCGTCGCTGGTGTAGCCGGTGATGTCAGGGTTATGCAGCAGCAGCAGGTCAAATTTGTCTGCCTTGCAGCGGGCCAAGCTTTTCTCTGTCGCCTCGCGCAGATAATCCGCATAGCCCTCCGGTCCTCGCAAGGTGGCATCCGTGAATCGCGGGAAGCCCCGCGCCCCTTCGCGTTGGCCGTTGTAAAAATCGTGTCCCACGGCACCAACAAGGCAATAGCTCTCGCGCGGCTTCCCCGTTAACGCCTCCCCCAGCATCTCGTCAGCGCCGCCGAGGCCATAAACGTCAGCCGTCATGAATGAGCGCACTCCTTTGTCATACGCCCGATCAATCAAGTCTAGAAAACGCCCCTCCTCCAGCTTTTCACCAAAATGCATGTAACGGCCGCCGCTCCATGTGCCAAATGCTGTACGGGTCAAATCCATCCGGGCCAAAACGTACCAAAAAACAGGCTTTTTTGCAATTCCGCAGTTGACCTAGGATCAGTGGCATTTTTTTGCCTAAAGTTTGCAAATTCGCCCCCGAATACTATATTGACCACTATGAAGCCCATCCCACAGGCCGTGATTGCGGCTGCCTTGGCATCGACCGTTTTCGCAAACAACGATACGCCCACCCCGGCACCCGTCGTTGATAAACAACCTCCAACAACTCAGCCCGCCGCCCCACCACCAGCGCCGGCGCCGCCCGTTGTGCCCCCCTCGCCAATTTCACCAGTGATACCGGTCGCGCCTCCAGTTGTGGAGACCCCGTCGCCCCCCCCTGCCAGCCCAGCTGGTCCTAAACCCATCGGCCTCAACGACATTCTGCGCGGCGACAAGCTGCCCATCCTAGGCAAGGACGACGCCCCGTTCAGCGGAAAACTCACCTTGACAGGCGACGATGGAACCAAGAGGGAAATCGTCTACGTAAAAGGCAAGATGACCTCCCGCGTGGAGTGGCATCAGGATGGCGCGGTTAAAGTTGAAAGCGTTTTTGAAAACGGCGAAGAGGTAAAACGCACCGGTTGGCGCGGCGAAAACAAGTGGTTTGAAATCACCTTTGCCGTCGAGCCCCCCCCGGCTACGACCCCGGAAACGCCAGTAGCTCCCACGCCACCCGTTGCTCCCGTCGTCCCGACCGTTCCACCAGTGGTTCCCGAGGCACCCAATCCTGTGATATCCAACCCGCCCGTACCGCCTATCGTGCCCGATCCACCGAGGCCCATAGACCCAACCCAACCCGAGCCGCCGAAACCTGCTCCCCTCGCGCCCGTGCCCGCGCCTGTCGAGCCAGATCCCAAACCTGAGACCCCCAAACCCGAAGACACTGCACCCAAATCTGAAACCGCCGCGGCGATTCCAACATCCAAGCCCAAGTGGCCCGCATTTGTCCCTGGCAACCCCGACCGGCCTACCATTGCCAAACCCGTTGAAGCTCCACCCGAGGTAAAACCCAACGAACCTGAAAAGCAACCCATCCAACCCGGGAATATCGCTGTCAACACCACCCCGCCCGCCGTCACACCCCCCGTACCCGAAAACAAAACCTCCGTAGCCATTCCTGTGATGCCCAAGCTGGAAACAGGACCCACCAAGCCCACCGCCATTCAACCCACACCCACCATCACCCCCTTGCCCAAGTCCGTAGGCCCTCCCATAGAAATCCGGGCCGACCACCTTGTTTATCGCAGCGGCTCTGGCATTCCCTACACCGGAATGGGCACACTCTTCGATGAAACAGGTAAAAAAATGTACGAAGGACATTTTTACCGTGGGCGACGCCAAGGCGAAGGCCGCGAATGGTACTCCAACGGCCAAAAGAAATCCGACGGACATTTCCGCCAAGGCAGCCTCTATGAAGGTGCGCTGTTTTGGTACTATATCGGCACCTACCAGAAAAAAATGGTTGTCGAGTACAAGGCCGGCAAAGTCTCAACCGCCAACCTCTGGAATCGCGACGGTTCCCTTCGCTGGTGAACGGCCAAGCGCAGCAGCCGTAAAAATGGCCGGATACAGTTTCTCAAAATACCAGAGCTTCGCGAAGTAAAACCCAATCGGCGAGGCATCCGTCCAGCTTCCATCCTCCACCCTTTCCACCAGCCAGGCCGCTCCTCTTTCCATCCCCTTCGTCGCTCCGGCATCCTCCATTCCCGCCAAAGCCCCGACAACCAGCGCTGTCTCCTCGACTGAAGATTGCCCACCCTCAAACCCGCTCCAACTTCCGTCTGGTCGCTGCATGTGCAATAGGCAATTCCGCGCCGCCCGCTGCCGCATTGCGCCACCCGGCAACTCCAGTTGCGCCGGCTCGTTTAAAGCCTCTGCCACCCGCGCTGTCCCGTAAGTCCAGTTCACCTCATCTCCCGCATGCTGGTTGCCGAACCACAACGGCGCCCAGCCATGCTCTCCATCGCAATTCGCCAAGAACTGTGCCGCACGCGCATACGCCGCATCCACCCGCGGCCACAAATCCGGAAGCTCCTCCCGCCATGCCTGCCATGCCCGCATCGCGTGTGCCGTGAGGTCCGGGCTGCTACGGTCAAAAGGCAGGTTCGTCCACCCCCGGCAAAACGTCGGCATGCCCCCGTCGCTGTTCTGCAAATCCAGCAGCCACTTCACTCCCAGCCTAACCGCATCCGCACAGTCCCCGCCCAAGTTCTTTAAAGCCAATAACGCCCCCGGCGTGTCATCCGCATCCGGCACGCCTCCCGGCAGGTCCGTCCACGCCCAGCCCCCCGGTGCCGCATTCGTGTACGGATGCACCTCGCGATATTGCTGGCCTAAAAGCCAGTCACGAATTTGTCCCCGCTCTTTGTCCGACAACAACTCCTTCACCGAATCCCCCAGCGCGTTCACCGCCAACGTCGTCACCCACGTTGCCAAGTTCGTGTCGATCGGCCAGCTCCCGTCCTCCCGTACAGAGACCTTTAAAAACTTCACTCCCTTCCCCACCACCGCATGCTCCGCCATCCCGCTGCCGGCCAAACTCATCGTCACAAAACTCGTCAATGGCGTCGCCTCCAAGAACCCGCCGTTTGATGGCTGAATGCTTTGCAGCACCGACAACGTCCTGTTACGAGCCGCAGCGCGAAACATCTTTGCGAGTGGATTCCAAGTTGGCCGATGCGTATGCCGCGCCTGCCCGATGGCAATCAATGCCGGCAATGCGTAACTCACCACCGGCAGTCGCATCGCTGCAAACCACGACTGCGGGAATGCAGCCAACTCAAATGGCAATTGCAACACACGGTCCCACCCCACTTTCCCCGCTAGAGCGCAGTGCGTTAGAATTGGCACCGAAAATGTCCGATCTTTCCCGTACCGCCGAATGATTGCAGGTGCCAGCTGTTCCGGCGAAACACCTCCCGCCCGCTTCGCCAGCCAAGCCTCCGCCCGCTCCATCACACCGCGATATTCCCCGTTCGCCTCAAAGACCGCCCAACAAAGCGTCGTTGTCGAGATGTTCGAAAGGCTTTTGATCGTATCACCCCAGCCACCATCGTCGTTCGCGTTTTCCGCCAGCCAGCGCAGCCCGCCATCAACCAGTTTTTGATGATCCGCCCCGGTCTCCAGCTGTACAATACGCAGCGCATTCACCGCTGTGGCCGTGGCTAGTGCGCTGCTCGACAACTCACCCGACCAGTGGCCCTCCTCATTGCGGGCAGCCAGCAAAGTTTCACGCGCGTGATCCCGGGCTGCACGCAGTCTTGCANAATCCATGCTCACGATGCGCCCGGCTTCNCCCGTTGTTCNTGGAAAAACTGCCGCAGCAACGCGCGGCAATCCTCCTCCCGCACACCGCCCGTGATNTCGCAGCTATGATTTAAAGATGGAAACTGNAGCAGATTCATCGCCCCACCGCATGCNCCNCCTTTTTCATCCGCCGCACCAAACACCACCCGGTCCAACCGGCAATGCACAATTGCCCCCGCNCACATCGGGCACGGCTCCTTCGTCACGAACAGTGTACAACCGTTCAGCCGCCAATCCCCCATCGCCGCCTCNGCCGCCGTCAACACCGACATCTCCGCGTGCGCCGTCGCGTCCTTTAGCGACTCCACTCGGTTGCAGTCCCGAGCGATCACACGCCCTTCGCGCACCACCACCGCCCCAACCGGCACCTCCTCCATCTCATACGCGCGAACAGCTTGCCGTAACGCTTCGCGCATAAAAAAATCATCGCTGTGCAAATCAATGACCGGCTCGTTCTCACCCATCGCGTGACTCCTCCAGTGCCCACTCCTGCCGCCCATCCGAATGGCAGCGGCAATGCGCGGCAAAAAACCCACCACGATATTTCCAGAACCATGGCCATATCCGCTCCCGATCCGTCTGCGGCAGAGGCAACGTATTCAAGTTTTCACGTGGCGTGAAACAGAACGCACCCTCCTCATGCTCCGGCGGCAGTTCCCGCAGCGGCTTTAATAGCTCGAACAAAAACATCAGCCAATGGGCCTGCCCTTCGTAACCATGCTCGCTCACCATTCCTGCCAGTCGAAAATCAGTGACCTCCAAGTCCAAGCCCAACTCCTCTTGCGCCTCCCGGCACGCGCATGCATGCGGTGATTCGCCCTCATCTATTCGCAGCTTCCCTCCCGGCGGACTAAACAATCCCTTGTTCGGCTCCCGCCGCCGTTCCATCAAGAGCACTTGCCCCGCATCATCGAAGCAGTACAACAGCGTGGCAATGCGGTGTGGCAGCGGCATCGACGCAGTGAATCATTCCCCGATGATTTTCACCAGCAAACGCTTACGACGACGCCCATCAAATTCCCCGTAGAAAATCTGCTCCCACGGCCCGAAATGCAGTCGACCCTCCGTGATTGCCACCACCACTTCGCGCCCCATCACCTGCCGTTTGAGATGCGCGTCCGCGTTGTCCTCCCCAGTGTTGTTGTGCTTGTACTGCCCAATCGGCTCATGCGGCGCCAGTTCCTCCAGCCATTTCTCGTAATCCGCATGCAACCCTGACTCGTCGTCATTGATAAAAACACTCGCCGTAATGTGCATCGCATTGACCAAGCAAAGCCCCTCCCGCACCTCACTGCGCTGCACCAGCTCCTCCACCTGCGACGTGATATTGATAAACTCCCGTCTTGTCGGCACATCGAACCAGAGTTCCTCAGTGAGAGATTTCATCATACCGCCGCTGCGATTGCGTCGCCCATCTCGGTGGTGCCGACTTGGCGTGCGTTTGGGTCATCGGCATTGAAAATGTCGCCAGTGCGTAGTCCGTCGGTAACGGCTTTGCCGACGGCGGACTCGATGGCTGCAGCGGCATCATTTTCCCCAAGACTGTGGCGAAGCATCAATGCCGCAGAAAGAATCTGCGCAATAGGATTGGCAAGGTTTTGCCCCGCGATGTCCGGCGCACTGCCACCGGCGGGCTCGTAAAAACCGAAGGTCTTGTCGCCTTCAGTCTCGCCAAGACTAGCGCTGGGCAACATCCCAAGGGAACCGGCCAACGCGGCGGCCTCGTCACTTAGAATATCGCCAAAGGTGTTTTCGCACAGCATCACGTCAAACTGCGCGGGATTAAGCAGCAGCTGCATCGAGGCGTTGTCCACAAACATGTGGTCCAACTCCACCTCCGGGTAGTCCGCCGCCACGCGCGTCACCACCTCACGCCACAACACCCCGTTCTCCAGCACGTTGGCCTTGTCGATACTCATCAATTTCTTGCGACGCAACTGGGCGCTCTTAAAGCCGACATGTGCGATGCGTTCAATTTCACTAGTTGTGTAAACCATCGAGTCGATGGCGCGCTGCTGGCCGTCATCCAGCGTCTCGGTGGTTTTTGGCTGCCCGAAGTACATTCCGCCTGTCAACTCACGCACCACCAACAGGTCGATCCCTTCACCCTGCCGCTCAGCCTTGAGCGGGCACGCATGGGCCAGTTCCGTCGGCAACCGCACCGGCCGGAGGTTGGCAAATAGCCCAAAGATTTTCCGCAAAGCTAGCAATGCCGCACGCTCAGGCCGTTCCTCTTTTGGAATGGTCGGGTCACGATCGGGCAAGCCGACGGATCCGAATAGGATGGCATCACTGCCCCGGCACAACTCAAGCGTCGCATCCGGCAGTGCCTTGCCATCGGCATCGATGCCAGCCCAGCCAACCGGCGACTCATTAAGTTCCAGTGTAAAACCATGCCGCGCCTCAGCCGCACGCAACACCTTCACGGCTTCCCCCATCACCTCCGGTCCAATTCCGTCCCCCGCCAACACGGCGATCTTGTATAAATGTTCACTCATGGATCGGCGAAGATTACGGGTGTGCCGGTGAGTGGTGAAGAAAAATGTGGTGAACAACCCGCTCTTGTCTGGTTTCGGGCCGAGGGTAGATTCGCGGCATGAGGGGGAATTTCATTTTTTTTATGTTACTGTCTGTGGTGTCGGTGAAAGCTGCGATGCTACCTGAACATCCAGAATTGCACGCTGCTTTAAATGGTTACTTGCAGGTGCGGGATGGCGGGGCTGATTCCAAGGCGGTGGCGGCCACTTCATACCGATCGCATTTGGCGGACTTGAATGGGGACGGGCGACAGGATGCGTTGGTGCTGATGCTGGGTCGTGCCTGGGGAGGCACGGGCGGGCAAACGATGTTCATTTTCAAGGGCGGCGCTGAGGGATTCCAGTTTGTCTCGCGCATGACATGCGTGAGCTTGCCAATGCCGGGTTCGGTATGTGTAACGAATGAACGATCGGAGGGTTGGCGTGACCTCGCCATCCGTGTATCGGGTGGCGGGGCAAAGGCGAAGTTTGTGCGGATGTGTTTTGACGGACAACGGTATCCGCTGAACCCGACAGTGTTGGCGCCGATGGAGAATTGGCCACATGGGGAGTTCGTTTTAANNAGTGGCGATGCCACGGCGAAGGCGCTGAAGGCGGGACGGACACATTTCACCGGGCTGCTTGGCCGGTCGACTCGTTTCCAGATGGGATTGAAGCACCAGATGGGCAAGGTGACCGGCGCTTACTTCTACGATAAATACGGCACTCCAATCCCGTTGGAGGGGGAAGCGAGCGGAAGTGCGGTATCCTTGCGGGAAGTGTCGGGGGAAAAAGTGNTGGCAACCATTTCCTTATCGCTCGAGGATAATCGCTGGATTGGAGCGTGGAAAAGCACCGATGGCCGAAAGGCATTCCCCTTGCGCCTGCAGTTGGTGGCTACTGAGTTGAAGCGGCATCAGGCCGGCAGACAGGGATGGAATGTGCGAACGGCTTTCCCGCAATTCACGGGTATTGCAGGCGGGCGATTCAACGCGGTCGTGGCGGCGNGTTTCATCAGGCGCTTCCAAGAATCTTGCGATGAGTTTGAAAAAAACTCGGCAGAGTTAGCGCGCGATTCGAAAGACACCCCCCAGTTGGCGGAGTTAAGTTTTGGCAACTGGGCTTGCGATGACTCAGCAGTGGTGTGTTTTTTTGCACCAGACCTAATCAGCATTCGAGGATCAACTTACGAGTATACGGGCGGCGCACACGGTAACTATGGCGATTTCCCGATGAATTACTGGTGGCGCAACGGTACAGTAACGAGGGTGAAGGTCACGGACATCTTTGATGCCGCCAAGCCGTGGCGCACTTTGCTGGGACGGCACTTGCGGCGGGAATTGATTCGCAAGGAAGCCCATTATGTTGTNGAGGGATCCGTGAAGGAGGCGGATTTGGCCAAGTGCGAAAACTTCACTTTTTCNCCGGCTGGGGCAGAGTTCCATTTNCCTCCCTACGAGGTGGGGCCGTATGCGCAGGGCGCTTTCCGCGTCACGGTCCCTTTCAAAGTACTGCAACCGATTCTGCGCCGTGANGGGCCACTGGCGCGTTGGGCAAAATGACCTGCANGCCAGCNCTCTCAAAAACCCGTTGACCCATCGGCATGTGCCGCCTAGTTTTCCGGCGAACCCCTAATGTTCAGAAAGACAGACCTATGAGTAATATTGTTCCTTTGATTAGTTCCGGTACCAAGGGCCCGTTGGGCGTGCTGCATCTGCCGCGCTTGTGGCAAAAGGTGAGCCTCGAGGCCGCTGGCAANATCGCTGATGGCTATCCAGGAATCGGCGCAGGCTATGACAGCATGGTGATCGCAGGCCTTGGCCTTGACGCNGATGCCGTGCGCAACTACATCACCAACGACAAACCGACCTACACGCAATTTGAGGCGTGGATCCAGGCACAGGAAGGTGCGAAGCTCGACAGCNCGTCCATTGANGAACTGAATGCTTCCATCGCCGGCTACAACCACGACGCCGACACCAAGGCCGGCATCCTCAGCGCTTGCGGCATCAGCGAAGGCCCGGACGATGCGGTGAACCTGAACAATCTCGACGACTGGCANGAGTTCTACAACGCCGAGATCGCTGGTTAATTAAACTGAAGATTCACGACGGCGTCCGGTAACGGGCGCCGTTTTTTTTGTTCAAAGAACCTTCTTCAACGCGCGGCCAAGGCGGGCGATGCCTTTGGTGACATTTCTGGTGTTTTCACTGCCGAAGCTTAGGCGCATTTCGCGGTTGGGGCGGCGGCGGGCAGGGTCTGGACAGTAGCAAAGGTTGCCGGGGACGTAGAGCATCTTTTGCTTCAGCGCCGCGGCGAAGAGTGGGCTTTTCAGGTCGGTCTTCACACGAGCGGGCATGCGCGCCCAGATGTAGAGGCCGCCGGTGGGGTCGGTCCATTTTACACCGGCCGGCAAATTCTCGTGGCAGGCGCGGACCATTGCGCGGGCTTTCTGGGCATAGCGCGCGCGCAGGGTTTGGACATGGGCGTCGTAAGCACCTGTGGTAAGGGCGCGGGTGATGAGTTGTTGGAGNAGATTGGTGGTNCCGAAGTCGTGGTTGGCTTTCACGCGCAGGGCGGCGGTGAGCAGGGGACCGGGCAGGAGCCCATAGCCGACGCGCACACCGGTTGCGTAAGGTTTGCTGTAGGTGCTGGTGTAGATGACNCGNTTGCCGGCGCGGTCAAANGTNAGGGCACTGNGGGTGTCGTCGNCGGCNAAGCGCAGTTCNCGATAGGCGGCGTCCTCGATGAGGTAAANGCGATGACCGGCAGCGGGNTCGTAGCGACGCAAAAGCTTTAGGGCGGCGGCTTTCTTGGCGGCGGTGGTGGTGATGCCAGTGGGGTTGCTGTGGTAGCTGACAAGGTAAAGGGCTTTAAGGCGTGGGAGGTCNCCGGTAGATTTTAGATTCTCCAGAGTGGCCTCGAGGTGCGCGAGGTCGATGCCGTCGGGCTCNAGCCGAATGCCGNGGCCACGGAGACCGTGGCTTTGCATGATGCCGAGGTAGACAAAGTAAGAGGGATCTTCCACCAGCACGATGTCGCCGGGGTCGCAAAGGATTTCGGTTAGGATGTAAAGGAACTGCTGTGAGCCGTGTGTAATCATCATGCGNCCGGGCTGGTAGGCCTTGGCCTTGGCGGNCTGGCCGTCCTGCCGGGCAAGTCGCTGGGCGGTTAGTGTGCGCAGAGTTTCATCGCCGGCAGTGGTGCCGTACTGCAGGGGAGGCTGACCGGACTTGCCGCGCAGCATGGCATCCATNATCTCGCGCGTCTCGGTGACGGGGAGAGAGGGGTTATCCGTAAAGCCAGCTGCGAGCGAGATGAGGCCGGGGCGCATGAGGGCTTCCCGCATCAGCCATGTGATGGGAGGATCGGTGGTGCGTTGGCCCAGTTGGGAGAGCGCGCTCAAGGTGCGCAGGATGNGCCAAAGCGCGCGTGGGCGCGAGGGAATTTGAAGTCATACTCGACGCTGCGGCGCGCTGGGCGTAGGTTCGGCCTGTGCCAGCCCCGCTGTTGACCATTGCCGGAAAGGAATTTGCCTCGCGCCTGATCTTGGGCACGGGCAAATTTGCCTCGCCGGAATTGATGCGCGATGCGCTGGAGGCAAGCGGAGCGGAGATGGTAACGGTAGCCCTGCGCCGGGCAGACCTCACAGGCGAGCAGGATCCATTNGCCAACATCCTCGAGTTCATCGATTCAGAAAAATTTCTGCTACTGCCCAACACCAGCGGCGCAATGAACGCCGACGAAGCCGTGCGGCTGGCAAGGCTGGCGGCAGCAGCGGGCCTGCCCAAGTGGGTGAAGCTGGAGATCCACCCCGATCCACGCTATCTCCTGCCCGATCCGGTGGAGACACTGGCGGCGGCGGAGCAACTCGTCGGCGAAGGCTTCACTGTGTTGCCGNACATCAACGCAGACCCCGTCATCGCCAAGCGACTGCAGGAAGTCGGCTGTGCCACTGTCATGCCGCTCGGCGCGCCCATTGGCAGCAATCGCGGTGTGCAGACCCGCGACCAAATCCGCATCATCCTCGATCAAGCCACTGTGCCAGTGGTNGTCGATGCCGGCTTGGGCTCACCCAGCCATGCCGCAGAAGCCATGGAACTCGGCGCCGACGCCGTGCTCATCAACACNGCCNTCGCTGTGAACGATGACCCCTGTGGCATGG
Source organism: Planctomycetaceae bacterium (assembly GCA_002724415.1). Lineage (GTDB taxonomy): Bacteria > Planctomycetota > Planctomycetia > Planctomycetales > Planctomycetaceae > UBA8437. The sequence goes on along the minus strand of PBOU01000056.1, from coordinate 8,338 downwards.
CCCGCGCCTTCGCCAAGGCGGTCGAAGCCGGACGCACAGCCTTTGAAATCGGCACCGGCGAAGTCAGCGATACGGCGCACGCGACGAGTCCTTTGACTGCTTTTTTGGATGAGTAAATCCCTCACACCCCGACGAGTGAAGAGCCTGTTGCGGGCGGCGGCGCAGAGCCGTGTGGTGGTGGTGGGGGACGTGATGTTGGATGAGTTCTTGTGGGGAAACGTGCGACGCATTTCCCCNGAAGCGCCTGTGCCCGTGGTGGCTTTTGAGCGGGAGAGCTTCATGCCCGGCGGCGCGGCGAATGTGGCGCGGAACCTGACGGCACTGGGAGCAGAAGTTGAACTACTCGGGTTGGTGGGCAAGGATGATGGCGCAAAAAAACTGCGGGCNCTGCTAAAGGCAGACCGAGTGGGCAGCGGCGGACTCAAGGCGGTGGGAGAACGGATGACCACACGCAAGACTCGGGTGGTGGCGCATCAGCAGCAGGTGGTGCGAATTGACCGCGAGTCGGGGCAATCAGGTGATGCACGCACGACGCGACTACTGCTGGCAGCGTTGGAGAAGGCGATGGACGATGCGGACGCAGTTGTTGTTGGCGATTACAACAAGGGAGTGGTGACACAGGAATTACTTGAGGGCCTGCGCGGATTGTGCAAGCCGCGNGGAGTGTGGNTAAGCCTGGATCCAAAGCCTTCGCATCGGTTGGAGGTCTCCNGGATGTCGCTCATCNCCCCCAATCGGCAGGAGTTATTTGAAATGGCCGGCATGGCGGATGACACCCGGCACACGAATCCGCTGCGAGACAAACATCTCTTGGCTGCCGCAAAAGCGGTGCAGGCGACCTATCAACCGGCGCTGCTATTGGTGACCCTGAGCGAACAAGGAATGCTGCTGGCTCAACGAGGCGCGAAGCCAGTGGTGATCCCGACAGTCGCGCAGGAGGTTTACGATGTTTCCGGCGCAGGTGACACGGTGATCGCAAGCTTCACCGCGGCNATTACNGCNGGAGCATCGCCACTCGAGGCGGCCGTGTTCTCCAATCACGCTGCCGGTGTGGTGGTTGGCAAAGTGGGCACGGCGGTGGTGACGCCGAAGGAGTTGGCAGAAAGCTTCCGTGAATGATCCATTTCAACGTTCAGGTTCCATTAGTCGTTTGCAGCAATTCTTTGATACTTGAAAATTGATCAATCATCTGCCGCCGTTTTCCTCGATCGCGATGGCACGCTCAATGTGGAGCGGCACTATCTGCATGATCCGGACGCGCTGGAGATTTTCCCAAACACAGGCGCGGCGTTGCGACGGTTGATGGACGCGGGCTTTGCGCTGTTCATCGTCACCAATCAATCCGGCATCGGCCGCGGCTATTACACGGAGGCGGACATGCACGCGGTGAATGCGCGACTGTCGGAAATGCTTGCGCCCGATGGCGTACGGTTTGAGAAAATCTATTTCGCACCGGAATCTCCCGAGGCCGAAAGCCCTGGGCGCAAGCCGAGCCCGAAGTTTCTGCATGATGCGGCGGCAGAGTTTNGTGTGGACCTTTCGCAAAGCTACATGATCGGTGACAAACTNCTGGACNTGCAATGCGGCTGGAATGCCGGCGTGAAACAGAGCATNCTTGTGCGCACCGGCTACGGCGCCGAGCACGAGCGCGACCATCCCGAGACGGAGCGCGCGATCGTGGTGGATGGACTGCCGGAGGCGGTGGATTGGATNATAGGCGACGCATGAACATCATCGGCATCATTCCGGCGCGGTATGCNTCCACNCGGTTTCCGGGCAAGCCTTTGCATCCCATCGCNGGCAAGCCGTTGATCGCCCACGTGGTGGAGCGATGCCGGGAGGCGGCGAGCTTGGCNGAGGTGATTGTGGCGACAGATGACGACCGTATCGCGGAGGTGGCGCGGGAGTTTTGCCGAGTGGAAATGACGCGATCGGATCACTCCACGGGCACGGATCGCATTGCCGAGGTGGCCGGACGGGTGGAGTGTGACGCGGTGGTGAACGTGCAGGGCGACGAACCGCTCATTGCGCCGGCGGTGATTGATGCGGTTGCCGGGGCGCTTTCCAACGCCGAAATGTCCACTGCCGCCTCGCCTGTGAACAACATTTCGGACGTTTCGGACCCGAATGTGGTGAAAGTCGTTGTCAGCGCCGAGGGCCGCGCCCTATATTTCTCACGCCGAACAATCCCGTTTGTGCGCGACTTGGCTGACGCGGACGCTGCGGCCCAACTGGCGGCCTTTCCGTTTTTAAAACACTTGGGCATTTACGGTTACCGCCGGGAAACCTTGGCGCGGTTGGTGGGTTTGGAACCCTCGCCGCTTGAGGAGGCGGAACGACTGGAACAGTTGCGTGCGCTGGAAAACGGCATCGCCATTGCGGTGCGACGGGTGGAGCATGACGCCGTGGGCGTGGACGTGCCTGAGGATGTGGCGCGAGTCGAGGCATTGCTGCGGAAAGCATGAAGTATATTTTTTTGACAGGCGGAGTAGTAAGTTCCTTGGGCAAGGGACTCACGGCCGCCTCCCTCGGCACGTTGCTGGAGAGCCGCGGCCTCAAAGTCGCGCTGCAAAAGTTCGATCCTTACCTGAATGTCGATCCCGGCACGATGAGCCCGTTCCAGCACGGCGAAGTGTATGTGCTGGATGACGGCGCAGAGACGGATCTCGATCTCGGGCATTACGAACGCTTCACCGACTCCACGCTCACGCGCTTCAACAACCTCACCAGCGGGCAGGTCTACAAGACCGTGCTGGAAAAGGAACGTCGCGGCGATTATCTCGGCAAGACGGTGCAGGTGATCCCGCATGTGACGGATGAAATCAAGAATCGCATCCGGCTGGTCGGCGAAAAGAGCGGCGCGGACGTGATCATTACCGAGATCGGCGGCACCACCGGCGACATCGAGGGACTGCCTTTCCTTGAGGCCATTCGCGAATTTGCGCTGGAGGTCGGCCGCGAGCACGCGATGTTCGTGCACGTCACTTTCGTGCCTTACATCAAGGCTGCCGGCGAGTTGAAGACCAAGCCCACGCAGCAATCGGTCGCCAAGCTGCGCGAGATCGGCATTGCGCCGGACATTCTTGTTGCCCGCACCGAGAAACCGCTGGAGGAAGATCTGCGCGCAAAAATTTCTATGTTCTGCAACGTGCCCGTTGAGGCTGTCATTGAAGAGATCGACGTGGCCCATTCCATCTACGAAGTGCCAGTCATGTTGCGACGCGAAGGCATGGACGAGCTCATTTGCAAACGCCTCGGCCTCGAGACAACCCCACCGGACATGAGCCGCTGGGAGGACATGCTTCAGCGATTGTGCGAGCCCAAGAACCGCGTGAAGATCGGAGTGATCGGCAAATACATCGAGTTGCAGGACGCATATAAAAGCGTTTACGAAGCCGTCACTCACGGCGGTGGCGCCAATGACTGCGGCGTGGAGATTGTCCGCGTCGGCTCCGAAGCCATCGAGAATAACGGTGGTGTCAAAAGCCTTGCCGGACTTTCCGGCGTGCTCGTGCCCGGCGGCTTTGGCGAACGCGGCATCGAGGGTAAAATCCGCGCCGCGCAATTCGCCCGCGAAAACAGCGTCCCCTATCTCGGCCTCTGCCTAGGCATGCAGATTGCCTCCATCGAGTTCGCCCGCAATGCCCTTGGCCTTGATGGCGCGCACTCCGCAGAGTTCGAGCCGGACTCCCCGCACCCCATCATTGCCCTCCTCGATGAACAGCAAAACGTCACCGACATGGGCGGCACCATGCGTCTCGGCGCTCAACCCTGTCGCCTTAAAGAAGGCAGTCGCGCCGCGACCCTTTACGACACGGGTGAAATCAACGAGCGCCATCGCCACCGTTACGAATTCAACAACGCCTACCGCGACCAGTTCGAGGCCGCCGGCTTTGTCTTCAGCGGCACCTCACCTGACGGCGGTTTGGTCGAGTTAATCGAGTTGAAGGACCACCCTTTTTACATGGCCAGCCAGTTTCACCCCGAGTTTTTGAGCAAGCCTCATCGCCCGCACCCCCTCTTCGCCGGCTTTATCAAGGCAGCCCACGAGCACGCCAGCGGTTGATCCTGCTGCCTTCATTCCGCCCGCGGAACCCTTGCCCAAAGTCGAATTCTGTCGGCATGATGCTGCCAGCACGAACGCCATGACCTATCCCGAGGCCATCCAGTGGCTCTACGACCTTCGCCTCTTCGGCGCGAAGCTCGGCCTCGAGAACCCGCGACGGCTCGCCGCCCTGGCCGACAACCCTCAGGACCGACTCCGCATCCTCCATGTCGCCGGCACCAATGGCAAAGGCTCCGTCTGCGCCATGCTTGAGAGCATCTGTCGCCACGCCGGTATGAAGACCGGCCTTTTCACTTCTCCTCATCTGGTCAGCTTTCGCGAACGCATTCAGGTCAACCGCCAGCTAATATCCGAACCCGAACTCGCCCGGCTTGCCGACACAATGCGCGATCTGCTCACCGACTGCCCCACCGAAATTCACCCCACCTTTTTCGAAGTCGTCACAGTTCTCGCGCTAAAACATTTTGCCGAGAGCAAATGCGAAATCGTNTTGTTGGAAACCGGCCTGGGCGGCCGCCTCGACGCCACCAACATCGTCACCCCCGCNGCCGCCATTCTCACCCCTGTCGCNCTCGACCACCAGCAATGGCTCGGTGATACACTACCTNAGATTGCCGCCGAGAAAGCCGGCATCATCAAGCCGCGCGTGCCCGTCATCAGCGCCCTCCAAGACAATGGGGCACGAGTCGTCATCGAACAAGCTGCTGCCGCCCAAGACGCCCCCCTTACTTTTGCCNACTNCGCCGNGCCACTAAACACTCCTCTTGCCGGCGAACACCAAAAACAAAACGCCACGCTCGCTGCTATCACCGCCCAATCCTTGGGCATTGCCGAACACGCCATACGCGACGGACTCGCCAATGTCCATTGGCCTGCGCGCGGGCAGTGGCATCACGAGGGTGAACGCCGCATTCTCCTCGACGCCGCACACAATCCNGCCAGTATGCGCGCGCTCGTGGACATCCTGAAGACCGACCCCACCGCGCAACTCCCCGCCNTTCTCCTGGGCATGTCCGGCGAAAAAAACTGGCGCGAAATGTGCCGCCTTATCGCGCCCTTGGCNGCGCGCGTAGTGGCTGTGCCGACCAGCACCCAGAAGTCGCAGCGACCTGAAATCATTGCCGAAACTTGCGGCGAATTTTGTGCNGCTGAAGCCGCGCCATCCGTTCCTGAAGGACTGGAGCGGCTGGCTGGGGAANCNNTNGTCGTCGTTGCCGGNTCGATTTATCTGGTGGGCGAGGTCATGGAACGCTTGAATGTCTCCCCNCAACCCNAAACCGACGAGCGAGGCCTTAATGAATGGAAGATGGATGACAACGCGCAACCGACACCTTGCCGCCAAGATTGAGCAATTGATTGCCGACAAAATACCAGCGGGACCGTGGATCACCCTCCTTCTGCTCATCGCCACCGGTTGTGTCACCCAATCAATCGCTCCCGGCAAGATCCTGCCCGATGGTCGCCTGCAATATCCCCCCACCAAGACCGTCACCCAAGTCGATACTCTCCACGGCGTTCAAGTGGCAGACCCTTACCGTTGGCTGGAGAACGCAGACGCACCCGACACGCGCGTCTGGGTGAAGGCCCAGAACAAACTAACCTTTGCCTACCTCGACACCATCCCCGAGCGCCCTGCCATTCGCGCGCGATTAAAGAAGCTCTGGAACTACGAACGCTTCGGCGTGCCCGTGAAGGCTGGTGGCCGCTATTTTTACACGCGTAACGACGGGTTGCAGAACCAAAGTGTGCTGTACGTTACTGAGTCACTCGACAGCGCAGGCCGCGTGTTGCTGGATCCCAACACGCTCTCGAAAGACGGGACCGTGGCCCTGAGCCGCTGGCGCGTGAGCGACGACGGAAAGCGCCTCGCGTACAGCACGTCCGCCGCCGGTTCAGACTGGCAGGAATGGCGCGTGCGCAACGTCGATACCGGTCGCGACCTCGGCGACCACCTGCGTTGGGTAAAATTCTCCAATGCGGCTTGGCGCGGCGATGGCAGCGGATTTTACTACAGCCGTTACGATGCGCCAAAGTCAGGTGCGAAATTGTCGGGCGTGAACCTGAACCAGAAACTCTATTTCCACCGGCTCGGTACGTCGCAAAACGCGGATGAACTGGTTTACCATCGGCCAGAACATCCCAAGTGGGGCTACGGTGCGACGGTGACGGAGGACGACCGCTACCTCGTCATCACCATCTGGCAGGGCACCGATCGCCGCAACCGTGTCTACTACCGCGATCTCCAGCAGGAAGACGCGGAGGTGGTGGAGTTGCTCAATGAATTCGACGCGGACTACAGTTTCCTCGGCAATGTCGGTGGCGTGTTTTACTTTCGCACCGACCTTGGCGCGCCGCGCGGGCGGGTGATTGCCATCGACACAGCCAAGCCCAGTGAGACGCGAGAAATCATCCCTCAAGCCGCTGAGACCCTGCGTTGGGTCCGCCACCTGAACGGCCAGCTCGTGGCCGGTTACCTGAAGGACGCCCACAGTCAGGTGAAGGTGTTCGACATGCAGGGCCGCCGGCTGCGCGAGATCGCTTTGCCGGGCATGGGATCGGCGGGTGGTTTTGGCGGGCGCGCCGATGACACTGAGACTTTTTATTCCTTTCGCAGTTTCACGGAGCCGGGCGCCGTCTACCGGTTGGACCTGAAGTCAGGCCGGAGCACGGTGTTCCGTCAGCCGAAGGTGGACTTTAATCCCGCTGATTTCGTGACGCGACAGGTGTTTTACCACAGCAAGGACGGCACGCGCGTTCCGATGTTCATCACCCACAAGCGCGGGCTGGAACTGGACAGCACGAACCCCTGCCTGCTGTACGGCTACGGCGGCTTCAACATCAGCCTGACGCCCAGCTTCTCGGTACAAAACCTTGTGTGGATGGAGATGGGCGGCGTCTACGCGATGCCCAATTTGCGTGGCGGTGGCGAGTACGGCGAGGCCTGGCACAAGGCAGGCACAAAGCTGGAAAAGCAAAACGTGTTCGATGACTTTATCGCTGCGGCCGAATGGTTGAAGGCGAATCTATACACAAGCAGCGACCGACTGGCCATCGCCGGAGGCAGCAACGGCGGGGTACTTGTCGGCGCGTGCATGACACAACGGCCGGAACTCTTCGGCGCGACATTGCCGGCGGTAGGTGTGATGGACATGCTGCGGTTTCACAAGTTCACCATCGGCTGGGCGTGGACCAGTGACTACGGCTCGCCGGACAACGCGGAGGAATTTAAAGCGCTGCACGCCTACTCGCCGTATCACAATTTAAAGGATGGCGTCGCCTATCCCGCGACCATGGTAACCACGGCCGACCACGATGACCGCGTGGTGCCAGGCCACAGCTTCAAGTTCGCCGCACGCCTGCAGGCGGCACAAGGCGGCGACGCCCCCTCGCTCATTCGCATCGAAACCCGCGCCGGCCACGGCGCTGGTAAACCCACCCGCAAGCGCATCGAAGAAGCCGCCGACCGATTGGCATTTCTGGTAAAGGCACTTGGCCTGAGCCCAGTGATTCCGGCTGGAGATTGAACGGAACAAACCTACAGACTCGTCCATTCATTGTTTGACGTGCAATGAATGAATTGGAAGTCCCCCCGAGTCTCCCCACTGCAAACCATGCACATCCAAGCCATCACTTTCGATGTTGGCGGCACGTTGATCGAACCTTGGCCCTCGGTCGGGCACGTCTATGCGGAGGTTGCCGGACGGCATGGGGTTGTGGTTGATGCTGAAGTGTTGAACCAACGGTTCATCGCGGCTTGGCATGCGGGAAGGGAATTTGACTACTCGCAAAAGGCATGGGCAGGGCTGGTGGATGAGGTTTTCTCAGGGCTGGCCAATGAACTGCCCAGCCAAACTTTCTTTGGGGAGCTTTATGACCGGTTTGCCGACGCGGACACTTGGCGGGTGTTTGAAGATGTGCGACCGGCACTGCAGTGTTTAAAGGAACAAGGGATGCGGCTGGCGGTGTTGTCTAATTGGGACGAACGCCTGCGACCATTGCTGGAGCAACTCGAGTTGCAAGGATGGTTTGAGGAGATTTTTGTATCGGCGGAAATGGGAATGACCAAGCCCGATGGACGGCTGTTCGATGTGGTCGCGGAGCGCATGGGGCTGGATGGCCCCAGCATTCTGCACGTGGGGGACAGTCGGCGCGAGGACCTGCAAGGCGCGCTAAACGCTGGCTGGCAGGGCCGCCTATTGGAACGAACGAACAACCACCAAACAGATTCTGAGGGACAGATTGTCCCTTCCTTAATGGCAATGACCAAAATTA
>PBOU01000055.1 GCA_002724415.1 Planctomycetaceae bacterium | reverse complement strand
CCCAGCTCTGGGGGGCTGTCCAGGTGACAACCGCGGCGACAATCAGCCAGCCCACCAACCAGGGTTGGTGGGTCATTCCCGAGAGAAGGTTGTTGCCGGGTACCGGCGTCGTGATGCCGGCCAGGGATCCGAGAAAATCACCTGCATCCGAGAGGGAGTTGGAGCGGAAGAAGACCCAGCCGATAGCGACGACAAGGAATGTGATCGTGACACGGACCGGCCGGGGCGAGCGGTGATAGAGGCTCTGTTTTCCGAGTGCACGTTCGACGGCGAGTGCGACTCCGTGCAGGGCTCCCCAGGCGACAAACGTCCAGGCGGCTCCATGCCAGAGACCGCCCAGGAGCATCACCATGGCCAGGTTGACGTATGTCCGTGACGGCCCGCGGCGGTTGCCGCCCAGCGGGATATAGAGGTAGTCGCGGAGCCAGTTGGACAGCGAGAGATGCCAGCGTTGCCAGAATTCGGTGATCGANGCCGAACGGTAGGGCGAGTCAAAATTCTTGGGAAAAGTGAATCCCAGCATCAGGCCCAGGCCGATGGCCATGTCACTGTAGCCGCTGAAATCGAAGTANATCTGGAACGAGTAGGCCAGGAGTCCGATCCAGGCATCCAGGCAATCACGGCTCCCGGCATCAAAAACGACGTCGGCAAGCAGCCCACACGAATTGGCCAGCAGCACTTTTTTTGCCAAGCCGAGGCTGAACAGTGCCGTGCCGCGGGCGATTTTTTCCAGTGAGTGTTCGCGGTGTTCAAGTTGTCGGGCCACCTCGTGAAAGCGAATGATCGGCCCGGCGACCAACTGGGGAAACATCGAGACATAGCAGGCAAAATCGATCGGGTTGCTGATGGGGGCCGCATGGCCCCGGTAGACGTCGATCGTGTAGCTCATCGATTGGAAGGTGTAGAAACTGATCCCCAGAGGAAGCGTGATGCGAAAAAATGTGTCCCATTGCCAATCCGGTGCACCGAGTGAGGTGGCCAGGGCGTTGAAACTGTCGACTCCGAAATTGAAGTACTTGAAGAAGCCCAGCAGCGAGAGGTTGGTGAAAATCGAGACTGCCAGCGCAGNTTTTTGNTGTCGGCTNCGAACCGAANCAGGGACTTCCTNGATGGGCTCGCCGGAAATCACCCGGCCACACCAGTAGTCCACGGCAGTCGAGAACCCCATCAACACGACGAACAGCGGGTTGGCCCAGCCATAAAAGAGATAGCTGAGAGCGGTCAGCAGCACGTGCCGCAATCGCCCCGGAGCGGCGTAATACAGCAGCAGTGCCAGTGGCAGGAAATAGAAGACAAACAGGTGTGAACTGAAGACCACGGCGAGGAACCAGCGAGGCGAATCGTGTGAGTCTCCAAGAGAAAGCAAACGGTGACGACTCGCAAGCGAACGCGAGAATGTTGTCGGTGACAGTCTGTTGGTCGCTGNCTAGAATGCAGTTAGNGGCTGGTGGNCTGGGCCAGGGAGAGCGATTGATGAAANGGATGTGTGCAGTGCTTTTGGCCGGGATGGTGTTCTCGGTGACCGCTCGTGCCCAGGCCCCGGAGCGTGGAGAACGGGGGCCCGACAAACGACGCCCGGGACAGTCCTCGAAGAAGACCGAGTCGTCCCGGGATCGGCTCAACCGCCGCTTCAACGAATCCTCGCCGAAAATCGGTGAACGGGTTCCGGAAGTGACTGGTTACACGGCCGACGGAAAACCGGTGAGCCTGAGGTCACTCGAGGGNGATTNCAAGGTGCTGGTTTTCGGTTGCCTGACCTGACCCCCCTTCCTGAGAAAGGTCTCCGGTCTGGAGGCCATCCGAACCGATTACAGGTCACGCGGCGTCCGGTTCTACTACGTGTACAAGGCACTGGCCCATCCGGAGAACAACGGGTACGTGCGTCCCTACACGCTCCAGGAGCGGTTGGCGCATGTGAAGGAAGCCCAGAGGACGCTCGGTTCAGGGTTCACCTGGATCTGTGACGCGATCGACAATCCGATCAAGCACGCGATGGGCAATTCGCCGAACAGCGAATTTGTGATCGACGGCGAGGGCCGCGTGGTCCGCAAACGCTCCTGGAGCGACGTGGACGCCTTGCGGGCGGACCTCGAGGAACTGGTGGGGCCGGTGGAGAATCCGACTGACCCGNCTGATGTCCAACTCGCGACACAACCTCCTCCGAAGGTGGCGGCGCGGGGCGTGGTCAAGCGGATCGAGTTGCCATCGAACCTGCGAGCCCTGGTTGTCGAGCCAAAAATCGAACCGGGTGGGCAACCGTTTTATGCCAAGTTGAGAGCGGAGGCCGATCCGGAGTTGCTCTCCACTGGCAAGGGNCAACTCTACATCCGCTTCATGATGGATCCGCTGTATCACGTTCACTGGAACAACCTGGTCGAGCCCATCCGTGTGCAATTTGTCCAGGCTGCCAGTGGTGAGAANCCCCTGGTGGATTCGCGNGTGAAGCCGGGCGAATGGACGGGACCGGAAGTGAAGGAACCCGCTGACATTGATCCCCGCGAATTCCTGGCGATGGTCGACATGGGCGAGTCGCGAGAGCCGTTGAAGTTGGTGGTGAAGTACTTTGCGTGCAACGACAAGGAGGGGTGGTGTCGACCAGTGACACAGGTCTACACGGTGCGGCTCGAGGGGGATCGGGATGGAGGTCGGCGAACCGGTCGTGGACGTGGTGGCCGGCGGCCNGGAGCAGGTGGTCGAGGAGACCTTGCCGGACGGCCTGGATTTGGTGGACGACCTGATTTCGGTCGGCGGCCCGGATTTGGTGGACGGCCCGGATTTGGTGGACGGCCCGATTTCGGCCGCCGTCCAGGTTTTGGCGGTGAGCGACCCGAGCGTGGCCCGGCGACGGCCGCGTTTGGCCGATTGACCAAGGTGGACGCGACAAGGAACAAGTTGTTGATCGAAACTCGCGGAGATGGAAAACGGCCGATTCAGGCAACCGACAAGACTCGTGTCGAACGGAATCGGAAACCGGCGAAATTGTCGGATCTCAAGCCGGGCGACCGGATCGTGGTTCGGTTCCAGGCCGACGGGGGCACGGCCGTCACAGCCACTGTGATCCTGGCCAACGGAAAGTGATCGGTGGGCTCGAGGTCTTTGGGCTGTGGTCGGCCCACCCGTTCGCGTATCCTGATGGGATGAGGATTTGCGTGAAACAGAGGCGTCGTGGTGCCGTGTCCGGTTGGTTGATGGCCTGTGTCGTGTTGCTGGCCATCCTGGTTGGGCCTGGCGCAGTCGGTGCGGCTGATGCTGTCGGCCGGGTTGCGTTCGCCACGGACGTGGTACCGATTCTGACAAAGCTGGGCTGCAACAGCGGAGGGTGCCACGGCAAGTCAACCGGGCAGAATGGGTTCAAGTTGTCGTTGCTGGGTTTTGTGCCTTCCTATGATCACGAGTCGATGGTCAAGGAGGCGCGTGGCCGACGGGTGTTTGCGGGAGATCCTGATAGCAGCCTGCTGTTGCAGAAGGCCATCGGTCGTGTGCCTCATGGTGGCGGCCGTCGACTGGGAACAGACTCTCCGGATTACCAGGTTCTCGCCGACTGGATTCGGCAGGGGGCCGCCCCGCCAACGANCGATGACCCGATCCTGGTCAAGCTGACGCTGACGCCATCCCGGGGAGTGTTGGCGGCCAACACAANCGAACAGTTGAAGTTGGAGGCATTGTTCTCCAACGGGGTGCGGCGGGATGTCACCCGTCAGGCCCTGTACCTCTCCAATGAGCCGGAAATAGGTGCCGTGGATGGGTCGGGGCGTGTGAACATCGGTGAACAGGGTGGATTGTTCGCGGTCTTGGCACGATTCGGTGGACAGATGGCTGTGTTCCAGGGAACGGTCCCGTTTGGTGAGTCGACCGANCCGGAGAAGTTGCCTGAGGNNGCGTCACCGGTGGACCGCTTGCTGGCCGAAGGTTGGGCAAGATTGGGGGTTCAACCGTCCGNCGAGGTCGATGATTCGACGTTGATACGGAGGCTGTGCCTGGACATCTGTGGGACGTTGCCGACCGTCGAGGAGGTGCGGGCGTTCCGGGCAGACCAGCGTCCGGGTCGACGAGAACGGTTGATCAATCGCTTTCTGGANCGTCCGGAGTACGCGGCCTTTTTCGCCATGAAATGGGCGGACATTCTCAGGAACCGGGGCAAGGGATATTCGACGAGCAAGCAACGACCGGGAACGGCCCTGTTTGCAGGCTGGATTCGTGATTCGCTGGCAACCAACAAACCCTATGACCAGTTCGTCGCCGAGATTCTNACCGCGACGGGCAGCCAGCGCGAGAACCCACCGACGGTCTGGTACCGNCAGGTACGAACATCCGTTGACTACGTGGAGAGTGTNGCGCAGGCATTCCTTGGAGTGCGGATCCAGTGTGCCCAGTGCCACCACCATCCATTCGAGCGTTGGAGCCAGGCGGATTATTACGGGTTGGCGGCGGTCTTTTCTCGTGTTGGGCGTCGTGGCGGTTTCGCTGATGCGGAGGTGCCGACCAACGAGCGGATTTTCGTCCGGTCCCAGGGCGAGGTGCACCATCCACGCACCGGACGCGTGGTNGCTCCACGTCCCCTGGGCGGNCCNGATCTCTCNTTGTCTCCGTTCGATGANCCNCGCCAGAGATTTGCCCGCTGGCTGTCACGTCCGGACAACCCGTTCTTTGCCCGGACGATGGTCAATCGCATGTGGGGGCATTTCCTGGGGCGTGGACTGGTGCATCCGATCGACGATGCTCGCAGCAGCAATCCTCCATCGAACCCGGAATTGCTCAACTGGTTGACGAGTGATTTTGTCGCCAGCGGTTATGACCTGAGACAGTTGATCATTCGCATTGCCGGCAGTCGTGCCTANCGTCTGAGNAGCCAGCCCAACAAATCAAACAGGCTCGACACCCAGTCCTACGCTCGATTTTATCCGCGGCGACTCAAGGCCGAGGTGTTGCTGGACGCNTACAGCCAGGTGCTGGATGTGCCNACGGTGTTTCCCGGTGACCGGGGNGGCAAGTTTCCTGCNGGGACCCGCGCGATCGAATTGCCNGATGAGAANGTCTCGGTGCACTTCCTGGACGTCTTCGGTCGTCCGGACCGCCGTAGTGCCTGNGAGTGCGAGCGGACNGATGATCCGGCGCTCGCCCAGGCCCTGGAGTTGGTCAGTTCCAAGGAGATCCAGCGGAAGTTGTCCGAGAAGACCGGATACGCCCTGCGATTGGGCAACAACAAGAAGTCTCATTCGGAGAACATCGCGGAGTTGTTCGTGCGAGTCTTTTCTCGTCGTCCCCTCGAGAAGGAGGCGGCAGCGGCATTGGAGTACCTCGAATCGGAGTCCGATCGCAAGGCGGCCTACCAGTCATTGCTGTGGGCCTTGTTGGCGACCAACGAATTCTTGTTCATCCACTAGCCCCTTGAGTTTCGACAAACAGGCAATAGAAACCGACCATCACCGCCCGCGGATCAAAACGGGGCGGCCCAGGAGTTCGATGATGTTGACCGTGCCCGGAAGCACCTACCGAAACTGTGATGGCCTCTCGCGACGCAACTTCTTGCAGGTGGGGGCTCCTTTGCTGGGGCTGGGCCTCTCCAACTTGCTCGAGCATGAGTCGGTGGCGGATGACGAGACACGTGACCGCGGCAAGTCGTTGATCGTCTTCTGGACTCATGGAGGGATGAGCCAACAGGACACGTACGACATGAAACCGGATTCGCCGGCCGAGTACCGGGGGCCGTACCGGCCGATCAAGACCAACGTGCCGGGAACCATTGTCGGTGAACGATTTGCCAGGCAGGCGCGGGTGATGGACAAGATCGCCCAGGTCCGCAGTGTGCACCACGAGAACGGGATTCATGCCCCGTCGGCACACTGGATGCAGACGGGATATTTCGGTCCGACACTGGCGAGGATCGCTGCCCAGCACCCGTCATTCGGTTCCGTGATCAACAAGGCTCTTGGGGCACGATCACCCCACATGCCGGCCTACATCGCGGTTCCCAAGGCCGAGGCATTCGGGTACCAGAAGTCGGTTTACCTGGGGGCGTCTTTCGACCCGTTTGAGGTGGGGGCCGACCCGAACAGCAAGAACTTCAAGGTGCCCAATCTGGCCCTTCCAGGCGGTCTGGAACTGGCCAACGTTCGAAAGCGTCGGGACCTGTTGACCCGTTTCGATTCCCTGCGTCGAGATATTGATCGCACCGGCGTGATGGACGGGCTGGATGCATTCAAGTCAAAGGCCCTGGAAATGGTCACCGGCGAGGAGGTCCGCAAGGCCTTCGAGATCGATTCGGAGCCGGATGCGCTGCGAGTTCGATACGGTCGGCACCAGTATGGGCAGAGTGCGTTGTTGGCCAGACGGCTTGTCGAGGCGGGCGCCCGGGTGGTGACGGTGAATACCGGGTACTGGGACCATCACAACGACGTGCATCCGAATCTCGAGCAACACCTGCCACCACTGGATGCGGCGATGGCGACCTTGCTTGAGGATCTCGATGAACGCGGGATGCTCGACAACACGCTGGTGTACTGTGCCGGCGAATTTGGTCGAACACCGCTGATCAACGGTCATGCCGGTCGTGACCACTGGTCAAATTGCTTCACGGTGATGCTCGCCGGTGGCGGCATCGTTGGAGGCCGCACCGTCGGGGCGAGCGAACGGCATGGCGGCGGAGTCCTGGAGCGGCCCAGTTCACCACTGGATGTCCTGGCCACCATCTACAACCAGATGGGCATCGCGCTGGGGACTCATTACGAAGACGCCAGTGGTCGGCCGGTCAGTATCGTTGGCAGTGGCCGTCCGATTCACGAGTTGACGTAGCCGGTTGGAATCGGCGGGGAGATCCCGGCCGGAGCCATGGTCACACGCCCCCGGCCCGGTCCCGGGGTGGATCGCACAATGCGTGCGGCTGGCGTGCCTCTATTCGGCGGGGATGACGCGAACCACTGTCGCGCGGGGACCCCGGTCACCAGGCTCGGCCTCGTACTCGACCGTCTGCCCTTCTTGCAGCATGTCGAATTGACTGCCGCTCTCCAGAGTGGACATGTGGAAAAAGACGTCAGTTCCTTCGCCGGCAATGAATCCAAACCCACGATCGGTCAGTGTCTTGATTTGGCCCTGTGGCATCGGAGAACTCCTTTGGTGCCCAGAAAACGGATCCGAGGAAAAACACAAAAGGGACAAGCCGTGCACGAGGTATCAAGTCGACCGGGCACCAGAACTGGTCGCGACCTGTTGCCTCACATTTGCTGGGAAGAAAACGCTGGCTGTGTAAGGATAACTCCCACAAACAAAACGGCTTCGCCATCACGCCTCATCGTATCCCAGACAAAGTCCGGATTGCCACGACGCCAAAGTGAGAAAATCGGTTTTTCCCGAATCTCCAAAACGGGGGTTTTCGGGAAAGCACGGGCCCCGTGGCGTTCCAGGCAAGCTAGGCGAGCACGTCTTGCACCACGTGGCCGTGGACATCGGTCAGCCGTCGCTGGATTCCGTTGTGATAAAAACTCAGCCGCCGGTGATCGAGTCCGGCGAGATGCAAGATGGTGGCATGGAGGTCGTGGACGCTAATCGGTCGTTCGACGGCCCGATGCCCGAACGGGTCGGTGGCTCCAAAGGAAAACGGGGCTTTCACGCCCGCTCCAGCCATCCAGACTGTGAACCCATCGGGGTTGTGGTCTCGGCCACTGGCTCCTTTTTGGAACGTGGGCATCCGGCCGAATTCACTGCAGAAAACCACGAGGGTGTCCTCCAGCAGGCCACGTTGTTTGAGATCGGCGAGCAGTCCGGCGGCCGGTTGATCGAGTATCGGCCCGTGAACATCGTACTGGACCTTGAGTTTCTTGTGCCCATCCCAGTTGCTGGTTCCCTCGCCGCCGGTCTGGTAACTGCCGTTGAAGAGTTGGACGAAGCGGACTCCCTGCTCGACCAGTCTCCGGGCGAGCAGGCAGTTTCGGGCGAAGGCGGCCTTGAGTTGATTGGGCGAGTCGGCCCCGTAGAGACGGATCATTGACCGGGATTCGGTCGAGAGATCCGTGACCCTGGGGATCGAAAGTTGCATGCGTGCCGCCAGTTGGTAGCTGGCGATGCGAGCGGCCAGTTGCGAGTCGCCCGGGAAGCGGTCGAGATGTTTCTGGTTGAGCGTGTTGAGGAAACGTCGCGTGGCGGTGTCGGCGGCCGGGGAAACCGAACCGGGTCTCGCCAGGTTTCGGATCGGGCTGGCGGCGTTGAAATCGGTGCCCTGAAACGCGGCGGGCAGGAAGCCGGGGCCCCAGTTGTTGACGCTGGACTGGGGTTTGCCTCGTGGATCGGGGATGGCGACGAAAGCCGGAAGATTGTCGGCCTCGCTTCCCAGCGCGTAGCTCATCCAGGCGCCGATGCTGGGAAAACCATCCAGCGTGAAGCCGGTGGACATCACGTTTTCGGCCGGACCGTGGGTGTTGGTCTTGGTGGTCACCGAGTGCAGGAAGCACATCTCGTCGGCGTGCTCTCCCAGGTGGTCGACGAGGGTGGAGACCATCTTGCCGCTTTCCCCGCGAGGGCGGAACGGATACAGCGGGCGAGTCAGGCTGCCCTGTTCACCCTGGAAGGTGATCAGGTTCTTGCCGGGGAGTGCCTCGCCGTGACGGCGGACAAGTTCTGGCTTGTAGTCAAACGAGTCGAGTGGGCTGAAGCCTCCGCTACAAAAAATCATCACGACCTGGCGGGCGCGGGGGCCAAAGTGGGCGTGTCGTGCCGCGTGGGGCTGGCCTGCGTTGATCGATGGTGCGATTGGTGCCGGGGCGGCGGTGGTGGTGTCGCGGGCCAGAAGAGTGGCCAATGCTGTTGACCCCAGCAAGGTGGCCGAATTGCCGAGGAATCCGCGACGGTCGGTCTGTGAGTGAGGGAACATGAGTGGGGGGGCCAGTGAGGCGGTCCGGCAGGGGGACGGGAATCAGGGGAGCCAGAGAAATTCGTTGGAGTTGAGCAGGGCGCGGGCGAGAGCGGGCATCCCGTGTTGCCGGGCCAGTTGTTCACCGGCTTTCAGTTCAACCGGTGTTGGCGTTCGACCATAGACCAGGCGGATGGCCCGGGTGACGCGATCGTGAGTGGTTCCATTGGGCGTGTCGATTTCACACCGGTGGGCCAGTCGTTGGGACTGTTGCAGGACGAAGTTCCCATTGAGCAGCCCCAGTGCCTGCAGTGGAGTGGTGGATTGGCTGCGGCGTGCGATGACCTGGTTTCCATCGGGGCAGTCGAAAGCGCCGAACACCTCGTCCTGTTCCTGCCGGATCTTGGTCATGTACACCATCCGTCGCCACTCGTTGACGGTGTAGGTTTTCCTGGGGAAATAGTGACGCACATTTTCCATCACGATTTCGAAGACCTTGAACCCGGGACCACCCATTCGGCGGTCGATTGATCCACTGGCGACGAGCATGCTGTCGCGGATCGCCTCGGCCGACAATCGACGCGGCGGAAATCTCCACAACAGGCGAGTGTCGGCGTCGAGTGCGAGGGCTTGTTCGCGTGGCCGGCTCGACTGGCACCATGTTCGCGAGGTGAGAATCTGGCGGTGCATCGATTTCAGTGACCAGTCGCTTCGTGACATCCGTGCGGCCATCCAGTCGAGCAGGCCGGGGTGAGACGGTTGGGTGCCATTGGCTCCAAGGTCACCGGGCGTGGTGACCAGCCCGGTGCCAAAGTGGTAGTGCCACAGGCGATTGACGATCACCCGTGGTGTCAGCGGGTTGTCGCTCCGGACCATCCAGCGGGCCAGCTTGAGTCGTCGCGACTGTTCCGGTTCGTTCATCGTCATGGTGGGAGGGGACAGCAGACTGAGTCCACCGGGGGCAATGGCTTCTCGCGGAGATTGCGCGTCTCCTCGATAGAGTCGATGGGTGACCGGCGGGTTGTCGAAACGGCCGACGTACGCGGTCGGGCCATTTGACAGGGTCTTGATCTGAGACCGGACCAGGCCGACTTGTCGCTGGATTCCACGGGCCAGGGCCGATTGGCGTCTGAGGTCGTCACGGAACAGGGTGTCGGGTGAACTGGTACTGGCGGCTCCAAATGGGGCACGGTCGGCGATGCCAGCAATCTCTTGCCACTGCCCGGGTTTTTCAGCCACCTCGATCCAATACCGGGTCGGCAAGCGGTCACGAAACTTCTGTTGCCGGTCGCGGCCCCATTCGATGCGGTCGATGATGACGGTTTCCGGCAGTTCCAGTTGGACCCAGCCCCGGCCGGGCTGGTTGGAAATCCAACTGTGACTGTTGCCGTAGCGGCCGTCGTTGATGTGGGCCAGCTTGTGGAAAGGATGGGGGCCGTAGTTTCCCGAACTGGTGGCTTTGGCGCCTTGACTGGCGAGTGCCACGTTGCGAGCAGGACGACCGGGGGCCGCCGCGGTGTAGATTTCCAGTTCGTCCAGGCACGGCTCACTGCTATTGGTGTTGCGGATGGTGAAACGGACGAACCGGGCACGGACAGGTCGGAATCTTTCGATGTTGCGGCTGGCGTTGACCGGTGGCCGGAGTTGGTCGAGCAATCCGGTGAGTTGGCGTTGTTGGTTCTTCAACTGGTCACGGAGTTGGGCAATTTGCGAGTCCGGTATGGGCAGGGCCAGCGGTCGGTCGGCATGGCGCACCCCGGCGAACACGGCGGCCAGGGCGTAGTAGTCGGCCTGGGGCACCGGGTCAAACTTGTGGTCGTGACAACGTGCACAACCCAGCGTGAGACCCAGGAAGGCGGTGCCGGTGGTGTTGACCATGTCGGCCAGTTCGTCCTGGCGTTGGGCCAGGGTCAGTGAAACATCCGGGCTTTTGACCAGGTCATAGGGGCCGGCCACAAGGAACCCCGTTGCTGCTCCTTCCCCGATGGCGTCGCCGGCGATCTGCGAGACGACGAAACGGTCGTAGGGCATGTCGGCATTGAGTGCGTTGACACACCAGTCGCGGAAGTGCCAGGCGTTGGTCCGTTCGCGGTTGGTCTCGAAGCCGTGCGATTCGGCGAATCGCACGACGTCCAGCCAGTGTCGGCCCCAGCGTTCACCGTAATGCGGGTGTGCCAGGACACGGTCGACCAGTTGCTCCCAGGCCTCCGGCCGGTCGTCTTTGACAAATGCATCGACGGTCTCGGGTGAGGGGGGCAGTCCCAGCAGAACGAGGTGGAGTCGACGTACGAGTGTCCGGGCGTCGGCTCGGGGCGAGAAGGCCAGGCCACTTTTTGCCAGTTGTCGACCGATGAACGCGTCGATCGGATTGGAACCACCGGCGATCTTGGGAGGCGTGTCGTGTGACAACGGCTGGAAAGCCCAGTGCGATGTTTTCGGTGGCGTGGCGTACGCCGAGCGAGGAAACCGGGCGCCCTGGTCGATCCAGGCTCGGAGCAGGGCGATTTGCCTGGTGTTCAGCCCCGGGCCTTTTGGAGGCATTTTCGTGTCGGGATCGATTCCGGCGACATACTTGAGCAATGGACTGGCGGCGCTTTTTCCCGGTCGTATCGGGTTGTTGCCGCGGTCGCCTCCGGAAATTGCCACGCCGGCACGATCAAGCCGGTAATCGCTTTCTTGTCGCTTGGAGCCGTGACACGAGAAGCAGTGCCGGACAAAAATCGGGCGGATGTCCCGTTCGAAGTCGATCTTTTGCTTGGCTGCAGGCGGCAAGGACAGGGGAGCGGCCTGTCCGGGTGAGGTGGCCAGGGCCAGAATCGTTCCGATCAGCGCGAGGGGCCGGACCACGTTGTGTCTACCTTCGGGGAAACTCAAGGGAATTGATTCTACCGGTTGGTTGGAAACCGCGGCAACGACATACGTGGTGGGTCTGGGATCCGATTGGGCTGTTGTCGGACACCGTGTGGGATCGGGTGGTCATTGGTGCCGATACAATCCAAGGGAGTTTCGTCGGAGGCCGTGACCGGAGAAATGGTCGGTGGGGATTCGTGGGAAATTGTTGGTCGGGGTATTGGCGTTGATGGCCGTGTTGGTCGTCGGGGGATTGGTGTGGCGGAACTGGTACCTGGATGCCCGGCGTGAGGCGATTCCCACGGTGGCTTCGGATCCGCTGCCGGTGATTGGTCCCCGGGATGACTTTGTTGGATCATCGGCATGCCGTGACTGTCACCGGAAGAACCACGCAAGCTGGCATCAGACTTTTCATCGTACGATGACCCAGGAGGCATCTTCGGAGACCGTGCTGGCCCCTTTCGACGGAGTCACACTCGAATCACGTGGCCGCCGATACGAGTTGTCACAGGCCGGAGACCGTTTTGCGGTCAGCCTGGTCGATCCTGATTGGGAATCGAGCCAGATTCGTGACGAGATTGACACCGCCATCATCGACCGCGAATCCGAGCAACACCGGGTCACTCGCCCGGTGGTCATGACCACCGGGTCGCATCACATGCAGGGGTTCTGGATTCCCGGCGGCCGTGGAAATCTTTTGCGCCAGATTCCCTGGTACTACCACCTGGCCGAGGAGCGATGGATTCCCCGGGAAGATGCATTCCTGGAGCCACCCGGCTCGCCTCGGCACTTTATGGTCTGGAACGACAATTGCCTGTCGTGTCACAGCACCGGCGGGACTCCGGGGATGAACCAGAAAACCCAGGAGGTGGGGACTGCGGTTGCTGAACTGGGAGTGAGTTGCGAGGCCTGTCATGGGGCGGGACGTGAGCATGTGGCACGTCACGCGGCCGCTGGGCCGACCGCGAATGGCCGGCGGGTGGTTGCCACTGACGTCGGGGACCCCACGATCATCAACCCGGCCAGACTCGATCACCGGGCCGCATCGCGGGTTTGTGGCCAGTGTCACAGCACGTTTGTTCCACCTGACCAGGACAAGTTCCTGGCCAATGGCTACAAGTACCGGCCCGGCGACGAGTTGTCGACGGCCTACAACTTGGTGCGTTTTGACAGTCAGTTGCATACCCAGATGGAGCGACGTGGCACTCCTGTCTACTGGCTCGACGGGACCTGCTGGGTCGGTGGTCGGGAGTACCTGGGGCTGGTGGACTCGAAGTGTTTCACCAAGGGACAGGCGTCCTGCTTGTCGTGTCACTCGATGCACGACGCCCCGCCCGAGGAGCAGCTGGCCGCGGAGATGAGGACTGATCGGGCCTGTGTGCAGTGTCACAAGGAGTACACCGGCAGCAGGTTGACCGAGCACACGCATCACTCTTCCGGTTCGACCGGCAGCCGTTGCTACAACTGCCACATGCCTCACACCTCGTACGCGTTGCTCGGAGCGATTCGCAGTCACCGCGTCGACAGTCCCAGGGTGGGGACGATCCGGGGCGGGGGACGTCCCAACGCCTGCAACCTGTGCCACCTGGATCGTTCGTCTCGCTGGGCGTCGGAGCGGTTGGTCGAATGGTACGGTCACAAGCCGGCCGACCTGGTCGAGATCGAGGAAACCGTGTCCAACTGGGTGCTGCTGGTATTGCAGGGTGATCCCATCCAGCGCGTCGTGGCCACCTGGCATGCTGGCTGGCAACCGGCCCGGGACGCCTCGGGCAGCGATTGGCTGGTGCCACACCTGGCTGATCAACTCGACGACGCCTACTCGGTCAATCGCTGGGCGGCGTGGCAGGCTCTCAAGAGTGATCCGCGTTATCGCGAATTGGAATTTGACTTCGTGGGCACACGCTCGAGTCGTGAAGCGGTCTGGACCCGGGTACGCCGCGAGTGGGTGGCGGAGTCAAGCGGGCTGGACCCGGACCTTGCCAGGCGGACGGTGGTGATTCCCGGCGAGGGGCTGGATCGCAAGCGGACCGAGAAACTGTTGCTGGAACGTGATTATCGTGAGGTGATGGTTCCGGAGTGATTGGCATCGGGTCACGATCATCTCGGGATTCGTGACCGTTTCGGACCGCCGCTGTGGTTATTCGGGAGTGGTGGAGGCCCCGCGGGCCACGAGGTACAGGGCCAGGATCAGCAACAGGGCCCCGATGGGCACCAGCACGATGCCCAGTCCCGGGTCACCTCCCAGGACGCCGAGCCTGAGTCCACCGGTTTTTACGAATCCGGGTAGCCCGGCCAGCAGAAAACCGGCGGGCACCAGGATGCCGGCGGCTTGTATGCTTCGGGAAGCGACCGAGCGGGATCGACCCTGGAACCCGGTGGCCTGGGAGACGGTCCAGGCAAAGGCCAGGTGCACCAGCGACAAGAAGGTGCCATGTGCGTGGGCGAGTCGCATCATCAGCCGGGTGGTTTCGGGTTCACCCGAGTTGACATACCAGGCGACCTTGAAGCCATGCATCGATTCGAGAACCAGCCCGAGTGCTACAAAGATCAGCAGGCTCCACCAGCCGATGACCAGATGACGTGTCACGATGGCGCCGCGGGCTTCTGTCGGATCACTCATTCGGGAATCTCCACGGGACGCTGGTCGCGTCGCTTCCACAGGTCGTCCAGTCGGTCGATGTCCAACCGGCCGTCATTGGTCACCGGCAGCGAGCCGGGCACATCGGAGTGCGATTGTTGCCAGTGGTCGAGCACGTTCTGCATCGCCTCAGATCGCTGGGCCGGCGGGCCGACAAAGTTGTACTTCAGTTGGCTGAAATTCGGCAATGCCTTCAGATTGCGCCACGAGATGAAACGGATGGCCGAGTAGGAATCTTCGAGCAACCGGGCGAGTAACGGTACCGACCAGTCCGATCCGCCGGTGGCCTCCTGTGACGGACCCCAGCCGGTGTGCCAGGCGGTGATCGCGCGTAGTGCGGCGTCACCTCGCATCATCCAGAGAACACCGGCCGAGAGTTCACGTTCCTCGGTATCGAGTTGGGGCGGTTTGTGCCCGAACCATTCCTGCATCCAATTGCTGGTCCAATCAAGCGACTTGTCGAGGTGACAGAGATTGCAGGCATTGGGCTGGTTGGCGTGCTCGACCGGCAGCACCGCGGGTGACTTGATCCGGTGGATACGGATGGCGGTGAACAGGGCGTAGGAGGTGTGGGGCATGTGGCAGTTGTAGCAGCGACTGCCCGATGATCCTCCGGCGTGGTGTGTGTGCTGGGTCAGCCTGTCGCCGGTGTATTCGGTGTGACATTGGACGCAGGCCCGGTCGCTTCGCATGCCGGCGGTCAACTGGTCGTTGGGGTCGCTGTCGTGCATGGCGTGACACGAGAGGCATGACATCTGTCCCTGGGTGAAACACTTCGAGGCAATTTGTCCCAGGAATTCACGACCACCCAGCCGGCACGAGCCATCGTTCCAGTAGAGGTGTGAACCCTGCTGGCTCATCGCCTGGTGAACGGGGTCATCGAAGTCGACAACACGGTAGTGCTCGGCAAGGTCGTCACCGGGACGGAAGGGGTCACGTTGCTTGAGGAGTTTTTCCTGCTGGTGGGGCATCTTCAGTGCGTGGCAACGGCCGCAGATCTGGGAACTCCGGACGTGGTCCAACCGACGGGGGTTGACGATGGTCGGGTCGGGTGTGTTGCTGAAGCGGCTGGCAAGCCGGTTGGCCGGGTTGCGGTGGTGGGCGACGTGCCGGGCTGCAGGGCCATGGCACGCTTCGCAACTGATTCCCAGTTCGGCCACCTCGCTGAACAGTGCCGCCGAATCGGTTCGAAGCGTGCTGCTGCTGGCACGTCCCATTCCGGGGATCGAGAGTCCTGGCCGGGCGTTGTCCGGGACGACTCGTGTGGTTCCGGCTTCGAGAAAGCCGGGGTTGGGAGCGACCGAGTGGCAATGAATGCAGCTGGAATTCCAGTGTCCGGAGTACCGTTCGGCGGACTCCTCGCGGAGTTCAGCATCCTCGGTCGGGAACCACAGCTTCTCGGCGATGTGGAATTCCCAGGGGAACTGCAGCAGTTCCAGTCCCCAGCGGCTGGCGACCCAGTAGGTTTGCTGGTGATGTGACCCGGTGGTCATCACGATCTGTCGATCGACCACGGGTGGGGCCTGTGAGTCGTCGCCGATTCCGCGGGCACGTCGATCGCGATCCCAGTCGGGATCGACCATCCGGGCCCAGAACTCGTCTCCCTGTCGTGAGAGTTCGTACTGGCGGCCACGTGATTCGAGGGTGACTCCGTCGAATTGTCCGGTGTGATCGGGAATGACCGAGTCGGGCCCGGCGACCTGGGTCATGGTGCGATGGAAGGTGCGGTGCCAGGTGGAGAATTGTCCGGGGTGGCAACTGCGACAGGTCTGCGAGGAGACGTACTCGGTGCCGTTGAGTTGGCGGGGCAGCAGTTGGTCCTTGATGATCCGGCGGCGTTGCGAGGAACTGTCACTGGCCAGTTCGGCGGCCTCGAGTATCGCGGGCCGGGCAGGCGGATCCTTGAGCGTCCAACCGGCGGCCATGGTCCCGATAGCGACCAGGAGAACGGTGGCCACACGATCCAGGGGCGTGCGGCCCAGGCTGCGAGCCAAAGGCCAGACGGCGACGGCGGCCACAACTGCCAGGAACAGCAGTTGTACCACGAGGATCACCAGCTGCCACGAGTCGTCCATCAGAGCCACGGCCTCCCTTGACCGGCCCCATGCTAGCAGTGTCGGGCGTCCATGACACGATCAGCCTGGACAGGTTTGTGGACCGGAGGTGGAGCCGAACCGGGCATTCCCAACCGATTCGATTGGTTATCCGGCTCGGGTCGTGTCGGTTGTGTGGGTCGTGTCGCGGGGGTCGTGCGTGTGGGGTGGGCGTGTCGCGCCGATCTTGTCGGGTCGCTTGGGGTTGGCAAGGCACAAAGAGGGGCCGGAACTGTTGTGGGCCCCTCCGGGGAGTCGAACAGATTGACGAGGGACCCTGTGAGGGGGTCGAGGGGAAGGTGAGCATCATGAGACTACCCACATTGACCACCATCGCGTCCACGTGGCGCGTGATCCCCTGGAGCGACAACCGTGCGCTTGACATCCTGGCTCGCCTACCTGTGTCGTGGCCGTCGTTTGGCTCGGCGAAATAACCGCACCCTCCGATCCACTCGGGTTTCCCGTACCCGGAGTCCACGGCCGACCACGGCCGAGGTTCTGGAGGACCGGACCTTGTTGTCGGTGACGACGCTGTTGATTGACGGCGAACTGAGCGTGGTCTCCGACAATGGTGAGTCGATTGGTATCGGAGCCGACGCGTTCAGCAACGTCGAGGTGACGGTCAACGGTGTTGTTGACACCAACGTGGGCCCCTTTGCGGCCTCGAGTGTCCAGTCGATGGTTGTGGAAGGTGACGATCTGGACAACGTGCTGGATCTCTCGGGGGTCCTGTCGGCCGATTACACCTGGACCGATATCGATGGCAACCCGATGACGGTTGATGTCCGTGGTGGCAATGGCGACGACACCCTGGTGGGTGCGGGTGACCTCGTCTCCTCGCTCTCCGGTGGAGACGGGGACGACACCATCACGGTCCTGGGTGCCGATGGATGGGTCGATGCCGGCGATGGCAACGACTTGGTTGTCGGGGGTGATGGTTCAGACACGCTGTCCGGTGGTGACGGAAACGACACGATCACCGGTGGATTGCTCGACGACAGGCTCGAGGGTGGCAACGGCCTGGATTCCCTCGACGGTGGCGTCGGAAATGACACCCTGCTGGGTGGCGACGGTCCGGACACGCTCGATGGAAACGTCGGTGACGACAGTCTCAACGGCGCCTCGGGTACCGACAGTCTCATCGGCAATGTTGGTGACGACACGATCCGTGGTGGCGGTGGCAACGACATCGTCTACGGTGACTGGACGTTTGCCATTGACTCGCCCGGTGACGACAGCCTGTACGGCCAGGGTGGAAACGACGTGATCCGGGGCGGCGGCGGCGTTGACTCGATCAGCGGTGGAACCGGACACGACCTGATTCACTCGATGTCCGACATGGGCGTGACGGTGGATCTGCCGCCAGAAGCCACGCAGCCACCAGGAACATCCGAGCCCGTCGACAACCAGCCTCCGACGGTGAATGACGACCGGGCGGTAACGACCCAGGAGAATCGTGCCCTGGTCAATGTCTTGGCGAACGACAGCGACCTCGATGGCGGGATCAACATCTACAGCATCGAGATCACCAGCCAACCGGCTAACGGGACAGCGTTTGTGCAGGAGAACGGCCTGGTTCTCTTCACGCCATTTCCCGGTTTCAGTGGACTGGATACCGCGACCTACACGGTGGAAGACTATTTCGGCCGCGTCAGTGCCGAAGCGACGCTGGAAGTCGAGACCGTGGGATTGGATCCCCTGGGCGACACGCTCTCGGGAAGTGCCGGGAACGACACGATCTACGGGAACTTCGGGGACGACAAGATTCTCGGTGGTTCCGGCAATGACGAACTGTTCGGTCTGTACAACGACGACACGATGAACGGCCAGGCCGGCGACGACACGCTGTGTGGTGGCGGTGGATCTGACCGGATGAGTGGCCAGACCGGCGATGACCTGCTGCAGAGCATTTGTCCGGGACCCGGGATCACCCCGCCGGAATTCTTCATCACCGATCCCGTTGGATTCACGTCATCGACGGTCGACGTGTTGATGATCGTGGATATCTCTGGCAGCACCTTCGGTTCCTTTGGTGGAACACCCGTGGGCGACCTTAACGGTGATGGTATAGACGACACCGTACTGGATGCCGAGATTGCCGGTTTCATTGCTCTGAATGACCAGTTGGTTGCCGACGGCGTCGATGCGAATGTGGGCATCATCGCGTTTGATAGTTCTTCCTACCAATCGGACATGGATCCGGTGACGGCCGGGACCCAACTCTCGGCCACCCCAACGGCTGATGCCGACGGGGATGGTGTGAGGGACGTCGAGGCCGAGTTGCGGAGTTTGCAGTCTCAAGGCGGGACGGCATTCGAGCCACCATTGCAAATGGCTGAGACGTTCTTCACCTCGATGGGCACATCTTTCGGGGCCGGCGTGGTGGTCTTTCTCTCTGACGGTGATCCGTGGGATGTCGGTGCCTATGCCGACGAGGTGGCCAACCTGAATGGGATGGGAATCGACCTGCGAGCGTTTGGCGTGGGAAGTGGTGCCTCGTTGCCGAACTTGCAGGTGATCGATCCGACCGCGACCCGGTTCACGACCACCGACGAATTGGTCAACAAGTTGGGTGGACTTGGGATCGCCACCAGCAACGAGATTCCGTTCGTCGTCAATTTGACGAAATGGAGTTCCCGGGACATCTCGATCGATTACACCACCGTCGATGGCACTGCCAAGGACGGAATCGATTATACGGCGGTCAGCGGGACGCTTGTGTTTTCCCCTGGCGAGATCGAAAAGACGGTCATCGTCGAGCCCATCGCGGGAGCGGTCATCAATCCGGGGGCGACCTTCTTCCTGCAGTTGTCCAATCCGCACAATGCNATCATCAATGATGGGCAGGGAATGGCCACGTTCGAGAGTGGCGATCCGATCGGTTCGGTATCGTCCGCGGTCGCTTACAGTCCGACGGCCGATGTCACCGTNATCGAGTCGAANACGGCCGATTTTCAGCGTCCGGACCTGGACATCGANTTGATTTTGGCACAGGCCCGTCGGGCCGAGACGGGCGATTACGTGCCCGCCCAGTTGACCGTCACCTTTGTCGACGACGTGGCACCCACGTGGTCGGTCCGCGAGCAGATCGTGGCCAGCCTCGGGGGAAGCATTCTCTCGCAGTTTGACGCGATGGACCAGGCACTGGTCAGCCTGGGCGATCCCTCCGATGCCATTATCGATGACGTGGTGGCCTGGATGAACCACGCGGCCGTGGGCGCCGCCCAGCCGGTTTACTACGCCGCGCCTCCGGTGATCCGGACACGCGACACCCAGTTCTCGCTGGCCGGTGACGACTCGGCCGTCACCAGGCTCTTTGACGTGGTGGTCCCGGGGACCATCGAGATCGAGATGGAATGGACTGGTGCGAGCGATTCGCTGGTGGCCTCGTTGTACGGTCCCGGCGACGCGTCATCGCGATTGACGCCGGTGCGGACCGCCACGGGCAGTTCGTCGGTGGAATTCTCTGTCGACGTGTCGGCCGCCACGGTCGAGCAGGGTGTCGGCTGGCGATTGGTGGTGACCGATCCCAATGGGGGCGCTGANGCNGCGGGCGAGATCACGATCACCAGCCCGATGGATCGTGATGCCGAGTCGCGGTTCCAGATGGAACGGGTGAGTCTTTCCAGTGGCAATATCTGGCCGTCCGACGCGTTGCAGGCCGAGTTCCTGGCCGACCTGGAAGAGACCAGCACGTCGGGACTGCACGGCGTGATCACGCTGACCCGGGCCCCGAGCCTGGCGGATCTGCAGGTCCTGGACAGTCACTGCATCGACAGGCAGAGCTACTTTGGTGGAAACCACGCCTACGGGTTTGTTCCCAGGGACGTGAACCTGAACGATCCGGCGCTGGCCGACCTGGTTGCGTTTGTGACGCCAATGTTCCCGGACCAGAAGATCGACAGCGATCTGCTCGCTGGCAACTACGATCAGTTCGAGGTCACGACCGACGAACTGGGTGAATACAACTATGTTGTTGATCAGCAGGGTGACCTGAAACTCACGGTGCATTTCGGCACCGACATCCCGCAGTACACCGTCACATCCATCCTGGGTTCGTTTGGCAACGAGTTCTCGGCTGTCAGTGATTCGGTCTGGAATGTGACCATCGAAGAGACGGACCTGGTCACGCTGGCCACCCGGGATGCTGTTGAGTGGATCGGTGCCGGTCCGGCTCCGTCGGTCGTGGAAAACGACCAGACNCGGGTGACCATGCAGGTGGACGCGGTCCAGGCGGCGACTGTTGATCCGGTTGCCGCGACAATTGCGTATGCGGGATTGACCGGNGCGGGAATCCAGGCCGCTGTGCACGAGGGTGGTGTGGATGCTTCCCATCTTGATCTCAACGTCGTTGTTGACATTCCGGCGGTATCAGCTCATGCCACGCACGTGGCCGGCATCATCGCAGGCACAGGGCAGGAGAGCGCAGCCAATGGCGGCACACCGTTCCAGTGGCGTGGCATGGCCCCTGGAGCTGAACTGATCGACATGAGTGCCGGGGGGATGTACAGCGCCTCGTCAGTTCTCTCTGCCATCCAGCAGGACTCGATGGACGTCGTCAATACGTCGTTGGCTGTTGCTTATAACGGCAACTACAATTCGACGAACCAGATGGTGGACAGCCTGATCAGCGGGGAGGCGACAACTGGTGGAGTTGCTGTCCCGCGTCGTCCGCATATGTTCTCAGCAGGCAACGCCGGACAAAATCCGCCAGGCGGCGATCAGCGCGGATACTTTTCCACTTCCAAGCAGATGAAGAATGCGGTGGTCGTTGGTAGCTGGAATGCCTCGACGAGCAAGTTGTCGAGCTTTAGCAGCATGGGGCCGATGTACGACGGTCGAATTGGGCCCGACGTGGTTGCTCCTGGAAGTGGAATTCAGTCGACACAAAACGGCGGTGGCTATACCGGTATGGGGGGGACGTCGATGGCGTCTCCGGCCGTTGTCGGAGTGAATGCGTTGATGCTGGAGGGCTGGGAAACCACCTACAGCATTCCCCAGGGGACCACGATTGACCAGGATCCGCCTCTGCCGTCGACCTTGCGTGCTGTGTTGATTCACACGGCAGTGGATGTCGTGGACGGTGATGTGCGAAATGGTACCCANCCGGAAATCGATTCGGACAGCGATTCGACCAATGGCAATGATGGGCTGGGGCGTGCAACCGCAACTCCTGGACCGGATTTCTCGACCGGTTGGGGGCTGGTTGATGCGTTGGCGGCCACGACAGTGATCACCGACGCGCGGATGGATCAGAACTCGCCGGTTCCTGATCGGATCCTGGAAGCAGCCAGTGTCCAGGCGGATGTGCACGATTACGCGTTCACCATGCCCCAGTCGTTTATTGACTCGGGCGCACCACTGAAAGTGACGATTGCCTGGGACGATGCGGCAGCAGCCGTGCAGACGCCCGCAACGAGTCCGNGGCTGGTCAACGANCTGGATCTCGAACTCGTTGGGCCCGATGGCACAATTTATTACCCCTGGCAGATTGGGCAGGACATCCTGGACATGTCCGGCAATCCGATCTCCGACGTGGCCCAGACGCCTGGGACGCCGATCCAGGTCCAATTGCCGGTGTCNGCGACGACGACACCAGCAGCTGGAGACGACTACATTCCGGCCGACGCGTTGTCCGGAACTGGTGATTGGGTGGCCCGCACGGGNAGGGACCACCTGAACAATGTCGAACAAGTGCATGTGGANAACGGGAACCTGNTGACCGGCACNTGGACCGCTCGTGTGATCGGTTTCAATGTTGCCACTGGTTCACAGGATTANTCCCTGGTNGCNGACGTNCCNNTGATGACNTCGTTCNTTGTGATGGAGGACACGATGGACACGGTCGACACGGGCGACTCGATGTGGGGTGGAAGTGGATCGGACACCCTGGTTGGCAACGATGGTGACGACCTGCTGAGTGGCGGCTCGGGCCGCGACCTGCTGCAGGGCGAAAACGGCAACGACCAACTGCGTGGCGGGAGCAATTCCGACACGCTGGAAGGTGGGCAGGGCGACGACACGCTGGATGGACAGGGTGGTGGTGACACGTTGCGTGCCGGTTCCGGAAATGATGTTGCCGTCTGGCAGCACGGCCATGGCGCCGATCAGCTGGACGGTGGAGACGGGTACGATCAGGTGCACGGTCGTGGCGGTGACGGTGCGGAATCGTTCACCTTGCAGGAGAACGCACAGGACCTGGTCTACAACACCACCGCCCGGCTGCAGATCACCGATGGCACCTCGGCGATCAACGTGGGCCACACCTTCAGCGAGGTGGTCATGCAGCCCGGCGAGGGCGATGACACGATCACCCTGGGCGACCTGCCACACGTTCCGAGCCTGCTGGTGAGAATCAACGGCGAGGGTGGCAACGATGTCCTGACGGCTGCCGGAACGGATCCGGGCGTCGTGCGGGTGCTGTTCGATGGTGGTGACGGTAACGACACGATCACCGGCACCCAACTCCGCGATACGATTCGTGGCGGTGACGGGGATGACGAGTTGTACGGAGGCGACGGAAACGACTCGATCCAGGGCGGCGATGGCGACGACGTCATAGACGGCCAGGACGGCGACGACCTGCTGCTGGGCGAAAACGGTTTCGACACCCTCGAGGGCAACGCCGGTAACGACCAGTTGGTCGGTGGCGAGGATCGCGATCTGCTGCAGGGTGGATCCGGCGATGACGTGCTCAACGGCGACGCCGGCCGCGACACGCTCAATGGCAAGTCCGGGGACGACACCCTGTTTGGGGGTGAGGGAACCGACCGCATGTATGGCGGCACCGGTGATGACGTGCTCGATGGTGGCCGTGACGACGACAGCCTGTATGGAAACAGCGGCGACGATCGCCTGCTGGGCGACCACGGCAACGACTCGCTGAAGGGTGGCAACGGCGACGACACCATGGTCGGTCACGATGGTGACGACCAGATGTTCGGCGAGCGTGGTGACGACCAGCTTGGTGGTGGAGACGGCAACGACACGCTCAACGGAGCTCGTGGCGACGACATCCTGCTGGGTGGCGACGGCGACGACACGCTGTTGGCCGGTAGTGGTGCCGACGCGGTGCTGGGCAACCTGGGCGACGATTACGTCAAGGGCCAGGGCGGTACCCGCGACACGATTGCCGGTGGCGAGGGAGCCGACATGGTCTTTGGACTGGCCAGCGAGATCGACGAGGCGTTCACGGTCTCGAGTGACCTGATGTCGGAACTGGACGCCGTCTAGAGAGGACGCCCGGGTGGAGACCTAGGCGGCGTGCCGATGCACCGTGGCGGCACGCGGGCGACGGCAGACGTAGACCAGGTTCTCGGCGATTCCCACCAGTGGCAACCGGGTGGCCAGCCGTTCGATCCATTCGACGGCCCAGCGGGGGCGCAGCAGCAACCACTCGTACTCGGGGACCACCCCGGCGTGCTCGACCCGCTCGATCTCAAGACCGGCTTCGCTCACCAGTTGCAGCACCTCGTGACGGGTCATCCCTGTCCGTCCCTTGCGGCCGAGGGTCAGCAGTCGGACCAGGCGATGCCGCAGCGACGAGAGGCAGCGATGGTTGTTGAAGACCAGTCGGCCACCGGGTGACAGGCAGTCGGCCAATGCCTTGATGGCTTCGGATCTCAGTCCGGGTTCCGCGTTGGGGAAAAAACGGAACGCGGTAATCAGGTCGAAATGACGGCCGGACAACGGAGAATCGTCTCGCGTGATGTCGGCCGAGATCAACTCGGCATTGGGTGCACTGGTGGCGGCCACCTCGAGCATCGAGTCGGACACGTCGACTCCGGTCGCGGTGTTGGTGTGTTCGGAGACGAAACCGAGCACGCGGCCGGTTCCGCAGGCGAAATCCAGGTAGTTGATCCCGACGGGGGACTGTTGACGAGTCGATTCCAGGACATTTTCGAGCATGGCTTGCTCGATCTGCCACATCATTCGACGTCGCGGGTTGTCGGAGAACTGGCTGTGGTATTCGGTACCACAGCCCTGGTGCGACTGGCGGTATCCGGAATCGGTTGGTGCCGTCATTGCGGATCGAGTTGGGTGGGGTAGACGGGGCGAGGAGATTGGGCGCGGGAGTATCGGCCAACGTGGTTGACGACCGCAAGAGGAAAATCGATGCCGGTTCCTAGCGGGAACGGCCACCCTGTCCGGCTCGCGACAGGGATTCGGCGATCTGACGGTGTCGACGTGCCCTGGGGGCCTGGCCGGCCTGTTGATAGAGGCGTGCCAGGAGGTCGTGGACTTCGGCTCGATGTGCACCAATTTTGGCAGCCTGTTGAGCCGAGGCGATTGCTCCGGGTGTGTCCCCGGTGGACATCTGGCACTGGCTGAGTTGCAACCAGGCGACCGGGTTGTGATGAATCGTGACGAGCCGTTGGAGTACGGGGATCGCCTCGTCGAGTTTTCCCGCGGCGATCAGTGAATTGCCCAGGATCCCCAGCGAATTGGCTCGATCCAGTGCGGTCAACTCGGCATCCGACTCGAGGGCCCGCCGGGCAAGTTGGCCGGCGAGCGGGGGATTGGTGGCCTGGCTGAGGTCAGCCAGTGCAGACAGCAGTTGGGGGTCCTGCAGTCCCGCGTCGTAGGTTGTTTGCAGGATCCGGCGAGCCCGCAATCGGAATGTCGAGCCGAGCCGCGGATCTTTTTGCTTGCTCGCCAACTGGCGATAAGCCAGTCCTCGACATCGGTCCTGGTCGAGGGGAGGGAGGTGTGAGAGGTCATAGAGTGGTTTGAGAGTGCCGGGCGACAGGGAGAGACGGGTGGGGCGGTCGCTGTCGGCGGTGGTGCTGTGAATNCCGATNCGGTGATGAGTCGAGGCGACATGTGGGATNTCGGTTTTCGTGCCGGGCATGTGGCAATCCACACAGCGNTCGGCGACAGCCTGCCGGGCGGTCCCATCGGCCGGGAGTCCACAGGCGTTGGGCTGGTGACATTCCAGGCACTTGGCCCGGTAGACAGCGGCGGCTTCGGACTTGGGGAGGTGACGGTGCGGGTCGTGACAGGTTGTGCAGGTCAGGGTCGTGGTCTGGGTGTAGCAGCGGCTTTTCTGGAGTTGCTCGATGTGTCCCACGACCGTCATGTTGCTGCCACCTCCGTCCAGGACGTAGTGGGCCCGGTATTCGGCCAGCCGTTGTCCCGGGCGGAAGTCGTCGAGTCGTNGGCCCCGCAGGCTGGCGGCTGNACCGTTGGACAGGTGGCACTGACCACAGATCGACTCGAGCCGTTCTCGCGACAACGAGCCAGGATGCACGATGGATGTGTCACCCCGGCTGTCAACGGGGCCGTCGCCGTCCCTGGCGCGTGCCTTCTGGGTGGTGACGTGTTCCGCCCCGGCTCCATGGCACCGTTCGCACCCGATCGTGCGTTCATGAAACCGCACGCGATGGAAGGTACCGTCAATGGATTCGGAACGTCCGGCGTGGCAGATCAGGCAGTCGACAGGGATGGGACGTTCGAATGAGGGATGCGTGGCGTCTGTGTAACCGGGAGCCAGTCGCCATCGCTTGTTGCTGGCATACCAGGTGATGGGACTCTGGAACAGGAAGCCCTCGAGGTCGACCAGGTAGGTGCGGCCCTGGTGCCCGGTGCCGACGACCATCGAGACGGGATGGTCGGCCAGGACCAGGTTCTCGCCGTCTTCCAGGATGATGGATTCGCTGTGCCTGAGTTGTTCCTTGTCGCGATAGACGCGGTAGTGACGGCCCGAGGTGGCGTGATCGAACTCGGCGTCGGGCGGTTCCTCCTCCAGGGACACATCCGCCAGCGCGCTGGCGTGAGACGAAGCCTGGTGGTGCTCGGCGATCCTGGGATGGCATTCGGCACAGGCCGCCGCGCCCACCCAACCGGTGCTGTTGGTGTTCGTGAATGGTGTCGCGGTGACCGGTGGCAGGGGTGGGGGACGGTCCGGNTGGGTNGGTGGTCCCGGTGCCNTGCCGGTTGGCCAGGTGACGAAGGCCACGACCGCGATGGCCAGTGGGAGTCCGATCCACACCATGCGACGCCACGGGCGGGTGGCCGGTGGGGCCGACGGGTCTGGCGTGGGTGTGGGATTCGGATCCATGGGCAGTCCGAGGGGTGTTACTCGGTCGATTTCTTTTTGGCGTCACCGCCATCGGCATCTTGCGGGGCCGGAGCGGATGCGTCGGTTTCGTCCGGACGAACTGAGAAACGGTGGATGGTGATTTGCGAGTAGGTCTCGCCAGGTTTGAGCAGGGTGGAGGGGAAGTCGGGTTGGTTGGGGGAGTCCGGGAAGTGCTGGCATTCGAGGCAGAAACCTCCGTTGAGCGGGTAGCTGCCATTGGCCGGTTTTCCATCGAGGAAATTGCCGGTGTAGAACTGGATGCCCGGTTCGGTGGTCAGGATTTCCATGACGCGTCCGCTGCCGGGGTCATAGATTTCGGCCACCGGTTTCAGTGATCCGTCGGCGCCGTTGATCACGTAACAGTGATCGTATCCTCCCTTGACCTGCTTGATTCGCGAGCCGATCGGCTGGGTGGACGTGAAGTCCATCGCCGAGCCGGCCACAGCGGCGGGCTTGCCGGTGGGAATCAGCGAGTCACTGACCGGCAGAAACTTGTCACAATCGAGTGTCAGGTGATGGTCGAGAATGGTGCCGTTGCCAGCTCCGGCGAGATTCCAATAGCAGTGGTTGGTCAGGTTGAGCACGGTTGGCTTGTCGGTGGTCGCCTTGTACTCGATCGCCAATTCGCTGTTCTCGGTCAGCCAGTAGGTGACATCGACGGTGAGTGTCCCGGGATAGTTCTCTTCGCCGTCGGGACTGACCAATTTCAGGGCCACGCCGACGGCCCCGTCCTTCTTGACCGCCTTGCCCGTCCAGGCCCGGCGGTTGAAACCCTGGTCACCTCCGTGAAGGTGGTTGGCGTCATTGTTGGTGGCGAGCTGGTATTTCTTGTCACCGATTGAAAACAGACCCTTGGCAATCCGGTTCGAGTAACGCCCACAGATGGCCCCGAAGTAGGGGCCCGGTTCGAAGTAGCCTTCAACTTTTTCGAAGCCCAGTGTCACGTTCTCGAAATGGTTGTCCCGATCGGGGACCCGGATGGCGAGCACAACTGCTCCCCAACTGATGACCTCGACCTCCATGCCATGGCTGTTGGTCAACTGGAACAGCGTGACCGGTTTGCCGTCGGGATCGGTGGCAACTTCCCGTTCGGAAATGGCCAATTCAGCTGTCTTGGCCTCGCCGGTCGCCGAGCCACTGGAACTGCTGGAAGTTTTTGGTGAGTTGTCGGCGGGATCGGGCGCACACCCGGAAACCAGTAGTGCGAGGCAACAAAGCAGGGCGAGGTTGAGGCGTGTGGGAGACGTCATGAGGGCGAGCACCGGATTGTGGGGCATGATGGCTGAAGAGATTTTGGCGGGAGAGGCTCCCGGGGTCGAGACCTGATCTTGCTCGAGTGGTGATGAGCTTTCAAGGGCCTGTCTTGTTCCAGGTGAGGGGTCGCGACGAATCGTGTGGTCGGGTTAGAATTGGGACATGTTGGCAGCAGGTGTTGCCGTCGGAAAAACTGGGGCGAATGCTCCAACGTTGCCGGTGGTGATTCCGTAGAAAGATCAGAGAAAACAAGGCAGGACGTGATCGAGGCCACACAGACTCCCATCGTCAGCCAGCACGAAACGGACACTTCGCTGTTGTCCGAGTCGCGGCTGGTGGAGGAATCGCGGCGCGGAAAGACCGCGGCGTACGGGGAGTTGGTGCGCCTGTACGAGCGGCGACTGGTCCGGGTGATCGGGCGGTTTATCGGAGATGCCTGGCAGGTGGAGGATCTGGCCCAGGAGACATTTCTTCGGGCCTATTCCCGTCTGGGACAGTTTGACACGTCTCGACGATTTGGGCCGTGGTTGTTTCGGATTGGAGTCAATCTGACATTGGATCACCTGCGGAAGATCAAGCGACGGGGGCGGACCGCGTTGTTCAGCGAGAGTCCTTTCGAGCGTTCTCCCGACCCATCGGTCGAGGATCCTCGTGGAGATCTTGACCTGAAACAGGAGGTCCGCGAGGTGCTCGAGTCGGTGCCCGAGAAGTACCGTACCGTGCTGGTGTTGCGGGACCTGGAGAATTTTTCGACAGCCGAAATCGCTGGAATCATGGACCGCAAGGAGGCCACGATCCGTTGGCGGTTGGCCGAGGCTC
>PBOU01000054.1 GCA_002724415.1 Planctomycetaceae bacterium | reverse complement strand
CCTGAAGCAGGTCTGTCGGCCAGTGGGTGGTGGCAATTTCTCCGACTGCTGCCGTGCCGGATGCGTTCAGTTCGTCGAGGCCGGTCCTGATCGGGTTGGTGTGATTGGTGCGGGTGCGGCGAGACGTTGTGACTTCGCCGATCCACGCCGCCATGCCCGCATTGGCTGGGAATGGAGTTCGTGTCGTCGAGAATTCCAGGTGCGTGTGTGTGTTGACCAGGCCGGGCAAAAGCACGACGTTTCCCAGGTCGGTGGCCGTGTTGTCCGGGCCGGGAAAGAGATCCGTGATTATCCCGTCGGCGACTTCAATCACCCCGTCAGGGATCGGTGGGCCGTCACCCGGGACGACGAGCCTGGCGGAAAAACGTCCTGGCCCCGTCACTGGGAACTCTCCGAAACGCAAAGTCGGTTGATCCGGTTGACCAGGATGATCGAGACGGCGGCAGCTCCGACCAACAATGGCCAGTCAAACCGCAATCCGTCAGCGTCGACAGAGATCAACCATTCGCTCCAGGCGGGCAGTCGATCGTGGACGTTCCAGCGTTCTTTCAGGACGCCAATTCCATTGAAAGTGAAATGGAAGGCAAGACCCGGCCAGATGCTGCCGGTACGGAGGGCCATCAGGCCAAGGACAAGTCCCAGCAGGGTCGCATAGAAAACCTGTTGGGGGATCATGTGAACCACGCCAAAGGCAAGGGCCGAGAGGACAACGGCCAGGCGGCGGCGACCGGGGCGGTCCAGGGCCGACAGCACAAAACCGCGAAACAGGAATTCCTCGCAAACAGCTGGCGTGACGGCCACGGCCAGGAGGACGAGCCACGCTGGCTGAGACTCTCCTAACATGGATCGCAAGAACTCCAGGCTCCCGTCGGGAAGGCCGGTGGGGAAGAACCATTGCAGATGATGCATCAGTTCCTCGACCAGCGGATGCAGTGCAAAGGCCAAGACGATGCCGTAGGCAATCGACGGGAGGCCGGTGCGCCTGAGGCGGAGGGTGCCTTTTGCATCATCCAAAAATGCAGTGGCTGCCAGGCAGGCCGGTGCCAGAAACAGGAGCACTTGTTGAAGTATCAGCATCCAGATCGCCGCCCGTGGACGGTCGTCCGGAGACAAAGACGTGAGCCACGCTCCCAGGGAGGGCATCAGCAGGACCTGTCCGAACAGTCCGACGGCCAGGCAGGCCAGTGCCAGGCCGGGGCCTGGGCGTGCCGGCTTGTGGNTNCGGAGTCTCCGGAACCAGAGCCTGATGTCAAAACGTTCGGCTTCTCGGAACAACACCGTTTCACTGTGAAACTGCGAGACGGCCCACCACAGGGCGAGACCGGCGTAGGTGAAACTTGCGCCCAGTACCACGGGAAGGTAAGCCAGGTTTTCCGCGGCCGTGGGGGCGATCATCAGTTGCTTGAGAAGCAGGACGGGCCCAATGACCGGAAGAACAGAATGGAATGGCTGGATTTCGGCACCGGGAGANGCCGCCAGGGCCACCAGCATCAAGACGACAATCATCAGCGGAGAGAGGTAGTATTGTCCCTCGCGGGTGCTGCGGGCAAAGGTGGCCAGTGCCAGGCTGAGCGCACTGAACAGTGCGGCCAAGGGGAAAATCATGACCAGGACCCAGAGCATCCCGGGGTTGATNGGNTTGCCNAAGGCCACCNCCGTGTTGGGGGCGACCTTGNTCGAGAGTTGGACCATGTAGGTGGCGGTCAGGCCGAGGCTGATCAGGTTCAGGATTCCCGTGNCGAGNCTGAAGACGGCGATGGTCAGAAACTTGGCCAATACCAGTTCGATGCGTTGAGCTGGGCTGATCAACAGCGTCTCCATGGTGCCTCGCTCTTTTTCTCCGGCCGCGAGGTCAACCGCGGGGTAAAAGCCGCCGGTGACTGTCATCACGACCAGGATTGCCGGAAAGAACTTGCTCCAGACCAGTGCGGAATCCTGGCTGTTTGGGGTGACCGTGACCACCGAAGCATTNACCGGTGAGGGGAGGGANCGTGGGAGTCCGGCCGCTTCCAGCCTCAGCCGCAACAGTTCGTTTTCCCAGGCCTCAAAGACTTNNAGGACACGACGCGAGGCAATCAGCGATTGTTCATCGCCGCTGACCAAGATCACCGGTCGCGGATATTCCGATGGATCCTCTACTGTGAGTTCCCTGGAGACGATCTGCCGGTTGACCTCGTTGAGAGAGTCGGCAAATCCATCAGGGATCACNACAAGTACAGCGATGTCCGCATCGTGGAGCGCGGAGTTGATGGAGGCGTCGATCTGTTGCAGTGACTCCGGGGGCTNGTCGGTGGATTGNCCAGTCGTGGTGTTTGAAGCCTTGAGCAACCGCGTGCGTTGTTGGTAGAGATCNTGAACCTNGCGGGCNATTTTTAGNCGGCTGNCAGATGGCNGGTCGGTGTCGTGTTGGNCTGNCGATTCGACCTTCAGCCGCGAGGCATCCTCCGGGTTTGCGAACCAGCGGGCTGCAAACGTTGATTCCGAGATCAAGTCTGGTTTCGGCAGCGAGTCGGCTCCCAGGACAACAACGGTCCTGGGTTTTTCGCTGAAAATGACGGCCATCTGCAACATGCCGATGCCCAGGGCCGGGTACAACAAGATCGGAAAGGCCATCACCATGAACAAGGTGCGGCGATCCCTCAGCTGGTCGCGAAATTCACGTTGGAAGATGATTCGGATTTTCCGGATGTCCAGCCGNGGCACAGGCGTCATGGGCTGACCTCCGGTNCGGTGCGGNGGTTCAGCCGAGAGGNGGGNGANNTGTCTTCCAGGGCGGCATCAAAGTGCGACACGAGTTCGAAGAAGAGTCCTTCGAGGTTCGGTTGTTGAGAGGATGNCAGCAATTCGTCCAGGGTGCCCATGGCNAGGATGCGTCCACGGTGGATGATTGCCAGGCGATCACATAAACGTTCCGCCTCACTCATGATGTGCGTCGAATAGANAATGCTCTTTCCCTGGTTTTTGAGTGTCTCGACGGTGTCAACGACCGCCCGGGCGACCAGGACATCAAGGCCGGAGGTGGGTTCGTCGAAGATCAGTACCGGAGGNTCGTGAATNAAAGCGCGTGCGATGGAGACCTTCTGNNGCATCCCGGTTGAGAGACGNCCGGTGAGTGTGTCGGCGAAATCGTGTATCGACAGCGTGGTGAAAATCTCCTGGATTCTGCCTGAGAGCTGGTCGTCGTCCAGACCGTAGAGTTGGCCAAAGTACTCGACGGTTTCGCGAGCCGTCATGCGGTCGTATAGCCCGGTGGTTCCCGAGAGAAATCCAATACGGCTTCTGACAGCATCAGGNTTGGTCACGATGTCGCAACCGTCGACCGATGCGGTTCCGGAGGTGGGGGCCAGTACCGTGGACAGCAGCCTGAGGCAGGNGGTTTTNCCGGCACCATTTGGCCCGAGCAGGCCAAAAACTTCGCCGGCAGNGACACTGAAANNCACACCATCCAGGGCCACNACTTCGCCCTGGTGCAGNTCAGGAAACCGTTTGGAGAGATCCTGGACTTTGATCATGCGGAGACATCGGCCAGCGGTGGGGCATCGATGTATTCGTAGAACACNTTTCGCTGGCGGGCTNTGTAACCGGANTCTTCGATGCAGCGACGGATTGTCTCCAGGGAGAGATGGTAGACCGTTCCCGCCTCCGCCACGACGTTTTCCTCGATCATGAGGCTTCCCATGTCGTTGGCGCCAAACGAGAGGGCCATTTGGCCGATCTTCTCACCCTGGGTCACCCAGGACGACTGGATGTTCGGGATGTTGTCCAGGTACAGCCGGGCAACAGCTTGAGTTTTGAGATATTCAAATGCTCCTGCCGCTGGGACNTCTGACAAGTCAACCCCATCGCGGCGGTTGCCGAACCACGGGGGTGTGTTGGGGGGTTGCATCGTCCAGCAGATGAACGCCGTGAAGCCGCCGGTTTCGTCCTGGAGGGACCGGATGCGTTCGAGATGTTCAATTCTNTCTGCCAGGGTTTCGACGTGGCCAAACATCATTGTTGCCGAGGAGCGGCCACCCAGGTTGTGCCACACACGGTGCACATTCAGCCAGTCGTCGGTGAGGCACTTGCCNCGGGTGATCAATTTTCGGACTCGATCAACCAGGATCTCACCACCACCTCCNGGAAGGCTGCCCAGNCCGGCTTCCTNGAGGCGAGCGAGGACCGTTTCCAGTGGCAGNTTGNTGATCTTGCTGAAATGACAAATTTCCGGCGGGCTGAAGGCGTGTATGTTGATTGACGGGAAACGCTCACGAATTCCCCGCAGCATGTCCTCATACCATTCCAATGGGAGCGTGGGGTGCAATCCGCCCTGCATCAAGATCTGGTCACCNCCCAGGTCGAGCGTCTCTTGGATTTTTGCGTGAAGCACCTCCGTGGACAGCACGTACATTTCCGGNTGATTGGCCGGACGGTAGAAGGCACAAAAATCACAGACCGCCGTGCAGGCGTTGCTGTAGTTGATGTTCCGGTCGATGTTGTAGGTCCGAAAGGGTTCCGGATGCAGCCGTCGGGTGACCGTGTCGGCCGCAGCTCCCAGGGCCGCGAGGTCATGGCTTTCGAGCAGCGCCAAACCTTCATCGGAGGAAAGTCGGTCACCGCGGGTGGCTTTTGTGAGCAATTCGTGTGCGTTCATGGTCTGNGGGCAGGCTGGGGGGCTGTCGCGGGTGTTAATTGNGATGGAGCAGTGATTGTTCAATCGGGGCNGCGGAACGAAAGACAAGGTCGACGTCTTCGGGAGCCAGGCCCTGCGCGATTGCCAGTCGNTGGAACAGNTCCATTCCGTGTCGCTCNGCCGAGCCAAGATGGAAGTGGAGATTGTCGTGGAGGTAGNCGCANGCCGCGTCTCTCGAGATACCCAATTCGAGTGATTCTCNTTCGGCAATCTGGTTGAGTTGTTCGAGGCCGCGGTCCCTTGCCGCAGTCAACGCGCCTTCGACCTCGCCCAGCATGGTGCCGCGGCGCGTGGCCCACAGCGCGAAAACAAAAGGCAATCCNGTCCAGTGGCTCCAGACGTCACCGAGATCCCACGTTTCCACGAACGTTTCGTTCAGCGGGTGCATGGCGCGGTCACCAATCAGCAGCACGGCGTCAGCCTTACTGGCATCGACAGTTTTTCCCAGCGGAAGTGGTTCAAGTTCCGGGTGCAGTCCAAACCGTTCTGCCANGAGAACTCTCGCCAGGGTGGCGCTGGTTCGTGACCCCTCGTCGAGAGCCAGTGTCGATATTTGAGAGATCGGCACGCGGCTATAGAGCTTTACGGAAAGAACCGGTCCTTGGGTGGCCACACAGGCGTCGGTGACCACCTCGTAGTCGGGGTCGCGAAGGCATTCGATGGAGGGGACCAGCGCCACGTCAAGATGNCCGGTCTCGAGGTCGTCCGCCAGTCGGCTCGGNTAGTCAAGGACAAGGTCAGCGCCGGGGGCCACGCGGCGCAGGTCATCTGCAAGCCCCTCGATCAGGGGTTTGGAATTCAAATAATTAACCGCACCAATCCGAATCGGACCCGGGACAGTGGAGCCCATCTGGTTCATACGACCGGGTGCCTCAACAGCTACAGAAGTCGGGAAAGCGGCAGGAACGGCCATTATAAACCCTCCCGGTGTGACNCTGAAACCGTCCCGGCGTCGACAATCGTCGGAATTGACACCCGGCCTTTTGCTCCAACCGTACCCCGGTGGGCGNGTTAACACTTGTGGNGTTGTTCCGGAGAGTGCCTGGTCCGTCGGAATGAAGAAGTGAAGCCGTTCTGGGCATGGTTTTCGACCGATACGANTTGATGCGGTGACATATCGGTCAATTCTGATGTAAAAAGTTGACTCAATCTGAGGTGGCAGGTACCATTCGNGCTACCGAGAANNATGAGGTTTGCCGCTCGNGGCGGNGATCTCTGGCTTGTNGATTGAAGACCGTTTTTGGCTTCNNTGGCAGCAAACCAAGGCATTTGAGGGAGTCGGGACATGCTGACGCTGAAAACAGACCGAAAATATCGCGATTGTGACGGAGCGACTCGTCGAGATTTTNTGCGTGTTGGAGGTTTGGGGGCGTTGAGCCTGGCAGGTTTGATGCAGGCTCGTTCTGCAAAGGCCGCTGCAACGGNTCAGTCAACCAAGCAGACTTCGGTGGTCTGGCTGTGGCTGGGCGGTGGACCGACGCATGTTGAGACCTTCGATCCCAAGATGACGGCCCCGGTTGAATACCGCAGTGTGACTGGCGAGGTGAAGACTCGTATTCCGGGTGTCACGCTGGGGGGCAATTTCCCAGGAATGGCTCAGGTCGCTGACAAGATGGCGTTTGTCCGATCGTTTCACCACGGAAACAGTGGCCACGGTGGTGGTACNCACTGGGTGATGACCGGTTACAACAATCGCGGAATCGACAATGGTGGTTTGCCGTCTCGTCCGTCGATCGGTTCGATCGCGGCAAAGCATCGTGGCCCCAACCACCCGGAAACAGGAATGCCAACCTACATTCGGCTGGGTGGAATNGGTTCGGATGGGCCGGCGTTCCTTGGCACATCGTACGCTCCTTTTGGAACCAGTGGCGAAGCCCGCAAGAACATGAGCCTGCAGACCCAGGTGGGCCGATTGGAAGATCGTCGTGGTCTGTTGACCGGACTGGATCGTTTGCGTCGAACTGCGGATAGGCAGGGGGTCGTCGAGGGGCTCAATGCTTTTGAACAGCAGGCCTTCAATCTTGTCTTGGGAAAGGCGCCACAGGCCTTCGACCTGAAAAAAGAGGATCCTCGAACCGTTGCCAAATATGGCGGCGGCCTGGGAAGTAGCATGCTGATGGCCCGTCGCCTGTGTGAGGCTGGTTGTGGCTTTGTCACGCTGTCTTACGGTGGCTGGGACATGCATGGA
This sequence comes from Planctomycetaceae bacterium, assembly GCA_002724415.1. GTDB lineage: Bacteria > Planctomycetota > Planctomycetia > Planctomycetales > Planctomycetaceae > UBA8437. Next base: position 6,921 of record PBOU01000054.1, on the reverse strand, counting down.
AATATCCAAAAATCAATGAACGGCCGTGGTCCGGTCGTCGACAGGGCCGTTTCGGCATTTGTTGACGATGTCAGTCAGCGGGGGCTCTCGGACCGGATCCTGCTGGTTGTCACGGGGGAATTCGGGCGGACTCCGAAGATCAACCGTAACAAGGGGCGGGACCATTGGGCCCCGCTCTCGACGTTGGCACTGGCCGGAGGTGGACTGCAGATGGGGCAGACCGTCGGGGAATCCGACGCGAAGTTGTACCGTCCGAAATCCGATCCGNTGACTCCTCAAGATCTGATGGCCACCGTTTTCCACGTCCTGGGGATGGATCACCGGTTGCAGTTCACCAATCAGGGGGGGCGTCCGGTCTACATGATCGAGGAGGGNGATCCGATCAAGAGCCTGATCTAGGCTNTCNNGANNAGGNTTTGCACAAGAAAAAACCCGTCCCGGTGTTGCACCGGGACGGGTTTTTTCTTGTGGGGANCGGTGTGTTGTGTTGTTTCAGTTCCGACANCANCGCCGAAACATGATGCTACCAGCCAGGAAGAGCACCCCGTTACCGATCCACATNGCCCAGGCGGGATCAACCTTTCCGGCGCGGCTTTGGCTGATGCAAAGCATCACGACAGGGTANTAGACAATTATGATTGGAAGAAAACAGGTCAAAAAATTGGTCAATACCTGCCTGCGTGCCTGGGTGATCGCCAGTGGGGCACCGAGAAGCACAAAGAAGAAACAACTGCTGGAGAAGGCAATGCGGCTGTGCATTTCGGTGCGGAGAACCATGGGTTTGATGCGGGACTTGCGGGGCGTAGTCTTGGCGGTCTCATTGGTTGTCCAGTCAGCGAAGTCTCCGGTAGTCATTCGGAAACAAGCCTGGACGATCTGTTGTTCTTCGAGTTGCTGTTGCCTCTGATTTTCCTGGCCGAGCTTGTGTTTGAGCGTTTCAATACTCATGTGCCGGGCTTTGGTGCGATTCAGTCCCCCGGGTAGTGGGAGTGCACGAGTTTCTTCGGCCATCCACATCGATCCGCGACCGGGCACATCGAGATGGCAGTCCGTCAACTTCAGAAGAATCTTGCCCTGAGTGGCATCAAATTCGAGATTCGCTTTACGAGCTTGAGCGGTGACCTGCTGGCCACCAGCCGAGGTGAATCGAACGATGGGCCTTTGCAACGTGTGGCCTGAGACGCCCCGAACGGAAATGGACATTCCAGCCTTGGGGAGTGCCAGTTCGTTGTGGGTGGTGAGCATGTCCAGAACGATGTCTTCCATGGCCAGCGCCACAACGCGACGAATGTTTCCGACCGACCATGGGATGGCCTGATCGGTCAGCATCAGGGATCCGGCACTGAGGAGCCCGCCCAAAAACAATGCGGGCCACAGGATCGTGAGAATCGGAATGCCAGCGGCCTTGGCGGCTGTGATCTCCTGTTCGGCGGCCATACGTCCGTAAACGATACACACGGTCAACAGGACGGCGACAGGAATGGCAAACGGAAGCAGGCTGGGAATGATGTAGGGGAGAATTTGTAGCGTCTGGAACACGCCAAGGCCGTGTTCACTGACCTCCTGAAATGCCCCGCCAACGATCATCAGCAGTGTCAGTACGGCCAGAACGCCACAAAACACACGCAACAGTTGCCCAAAAATGTGTCGGTGGAGCAAATGCACGATGGTATGGCCGTTGAAACTGGGGTCCGGGGGATCAACCCGGTCGCAGTGGCTATACGGCATCGGGTGGAGATCGGTCAAGATCGATCCCCCCAAGCGTTTAATGGCCGCTGCAAAACCGGAGCATCCATCAAAGATGGTCGTCTGGGGCCGTCCCTGAAGTTCTGAGGTATCAACGCCCGAAATTCGAAGAGTCGGGCCCCTGCGGGTTCCGGTAAGCATGCCCGCGGGATGAAGAAACGGGCCGGATTGACACCAAGGCAACTACGGAGACGAGGCTGTGATGGACTTTCTGAATGGTGCCAGCGACAACGAGATCGCCGTTATTGGGTGTTTGGCCGCGATGGTGGGATCGTTGGGTTTGATGTTCATCTCCGGCGCGGTATTCCGGAACTCGAAAACTCGCGTGGATGCAAATTCCCGGGTCGGTCGCGTCCGTGGAGAGGTCTCGCGTCAAGTGAGACCACGCGTATCCGAACAAGAGGCCGCGTGACCCCGTTTCCGCTCTTGCAGCGGAGTGAGGCGGGTGAGACGATTGACACAATGTGAATGCGAACGCCGTTTCCAAGGCGGCCGGGCGAGTACCGAGACAGGGGAGAGACAGATGCAACAAGTTGGAAAAACATTTGCGATCATGGCACTCCTTGCAGCCGGGTATTGGGCCGGAAGTACAGGCCTTCTGAGTCCCGCCGACCTGTCAGCCCAGGGAGCGGCAGCCCCACAAGGGCCCTCGGAAGATTCGGTTGAGAAGATCACTGGTGGTTATGACGCAGTCAAGGTGGCGGCCGCCGCTTTGAAAAGGGAGGGGCGTTATGAGACGGCTACCCGCGGTTTGAACCTGTTTGCCGTAAGCGTCGGTGGCCTGGATGTGAAAGGTGATCTCGAAAAAGGCCGCGGTGTTGATCCTGAAACTTTTGCCGCACTCTATGCCGGCCTTGGAAACGACGACATCCAGGAGCACATCGAACGGGACAGCCAGGGGCGGGTCACCTACAAGGGCAAGGTCGTTCAGATGTATCCCATTCGACGGTTGACTCAGTTGTTCAAGGAACGACTGAAATATTCCGGCGAAGAGGCGAACCAGTAGGTCGTTTGATCGCCGCGGTGACCTGTAGGCGAGAATCGCCCGGAGCTTCAACAAGGATCACGGCGCCGACTGGAATGTTGTCTGGCATAACGTAGGCCGTGGCTGTTGTTGCTACCTGCATCGTCAGGGGGCGTGTGCCGTCCCACCTGCAGGCGGCTGGTGACCAGTTGGAAACGGTGTTGTCGTGGCCGTAGAGAAGCGAAACGGCCCATTGCCGGAACAACTGTGGGAACGGTGTCCGGGTGGCTGAAACGAGATTTGGCGTACCCGTTTTCGGAGAAGCCAACAACCGCGAGACGAGTTGCTCTCCGTGTTGTTGTCGGCACCACTCAAGGAACAAAAAGGAAGAGCCCCGCACACCGTCGCACCGCCAGAGACCGGCACGATAATAGTCGGGTACAACCAACGGGAATTGGGATGGACGGTTGAGGTAGGCCGCCACACGGTGCGAGATGTTCGTGTTTCCGGGTTCGGCGAGATGGGCGAGTGCCTCGTTGAGCCAGTCCTCCTCGGTCTCACGGCCCAGGGCGTCGCGGTGGCTGAAAGCCAAGACGTGCCGGTATTCGTGGGACAATACGTCGACCAGGTCGTCATTGACCCGGAGATGTGTGTTGAGATAAATCATGTCGGCCTGGTTGGACCGGGGGCGAGAAAAGCCCGGTCGAAAGTCGGCGGCTCGCACAAATCCCCCGACAGTAGTTTTTCCGTTTTGCAGGTGGGCCAATCGCGGTGTGAGTAACACCGTGAGACGGCCATCGTGATCAATGTCGGCTGGGGGACCAATCAGTCGGTCGCCACTTGGCATGATTGTCGTTTCAAGCAGGTGGACTATTGCCGATGCGAGCTGCCGCATCCGATTCTGTGGCCGCGTGGCCTCGTCGAGATAGACGATCGAGCGAGAGCCCGTGGCGATGGGGTGTGCCAGCACACGCGAACTGCCACCGCCGGCGACTGGTCGTCCGTTGAGTAGCGGGACGTCAAACGTCCGTGGGCGTCCGTCCAGGAGCGTGGTTGTAGACGCAACGGGAACGACCAGTGAGTTGTGCGTTGCAGTCGGTTTCGGGTTCCGGCGGTAACGTTGGATCGTCAACAGCGGAGAGTTGGGGGCAAGGGGGGCACGCTGGGACGTTTTGGAGATTCGAAGCGAAACCGGATAGGTGTCACGAGTGGTACCAAGAGTCGAGACGACGATAACAAGTGGGCCATCTGCAATTGGGGGGACGCGAAACCTTGCTGTTCCGTCATGGACTCGAACGGGCGCGGCTGTCTCGAGTGTTGGCCGGGGGACGTCGAGTTGAGTGGGCGGAGTTGGTCCCGAGACAGCCACCAGTAAGACAGGGATCAGCCATCTCGCCAATCGCATGTCCCCATCCTCCCTGTGGGTTGACCCGTCCCTCTAAGCAAAGAGATCGGCCCGGAAGCGGTGGAGAATTGAGAGGAACCGTTACGACCGGACCCCAGCAGGGAACTCCGTTTGCAGGTTGTGCGAGGTGAGCAAACCGCGGGTGGTTCACGGTTTGGACAAAGGCTAGTATGGGGTGAGGGCAGGGGAAAACGGATATGGCCAACGTCACAATCTTCTGTTTTCTGGCCAGCTATACCGTGACATTTGTGCTGGAAATTCTCCGGCTCAAAAAAACAGTCCGGATTGGTTCGTGGCCGGGGTTTTTGTTTTCTTTCGCCGGTTTTGTGGCGCACACCCTGTTTCTGCTACCCAGGGGCGCCGAGGACCAGTTGCCGCCGCTCCTCAGTTCGAGTCAGGACTGGACGCTTGTCCTGGCCTGGTTGGTTGTCACTTTTTACCTGTTCCTGATTCTCTGCGACCGGAAACTCTCAATTGGGATCTTCTTGTTTCCGCTGGTTTTGTTGTTGATCGGGGCCTCGTATCTGCTGCCCGACAAACCAAGCCAATTGCTGGATGCCGAGAAAGTTGCCCGGGGCGGTTGGCTGATGCTGCACGTGAGTTCGCTGGTTCTGGGCTCGGCAGGGGTCCTGGGTGGAATCGTTTTGAGCCTAATGTACCTGCTGCAGCATCGCCGTTTGCGGCACAAAAGCACCGCCAATTCCGGATTGACTCTTCCGAGCCTGGAACGGTTGTCGCGGATGAACTGGTGGGCGGTCGTGATCTCCGTACCGTTGTTGTCGGTCGGGATGTGCACCGGGTTGGTTTTGTTGCTGACCGGTTCGGTCATCAGGGACCTGTCTCTTGGTGATCCGGTGGTGATCATCAACGGTTGCTCGTGGTTGGGGTTGGTCGGATTGTTTTTCTGGATGCTGTTGACGCCGCGAGCCAGTGGAAAGCAGGTCGCCTGGCGAACCCTGTTGGCCTGTGGCATGTTGCTGGTGACCGTCGTGGGGCTGAGTGTGCTGGAAAGCCGTGGTGTGCTTCCCTCGGGCCATGCGCGGTACTCCGGTTCGGAAGGAGCGTGTTCGCTCGCGGATGTGGGAGAGCACCGATGAATCTCCAGGTGATCTACTGCAACCACCAGACAGCCAGTCTCGGCCTCCGGGAGCGGTTGGCTTTTACCGGAGAGGAGCAATTGGCCGCGGCATACTCGCAATTGCGGGCGCAGTTCCCCGGCAGCGAAGCGGTTGTGTTGTCGACCTGCAATCGCGTGGAAGTTTACACCGCGCAGAACACCGAGGTTTCTGCTCCGACACATGATCAACTGGCTGAATTTCTTTCGGACTTCCACGGAGTGCCCCTGGAAGAGTTCCTGGGGGACCTTCTGTTGCAGAGCGGGCCAGCTGCAGTGGGCCATCTGTTCCGTGTGTGCTCGAGTGTCGACAGCATGGTTTTGGGTGAGCCGCAAATCGTCAGCCAGGTGAAGGAGGCGTATCGGCAGGCCGAGGAAAACTCGGCGTGTGGGCCACTCACAAACGCGTTGTTTCAGGGTGCAATCCGGGTGTCAAAACGGGTTCGATCCGAGACGCGATTGGCCGAAGGCCGAGTCTCGATCGCCAGCGTGGCCGTGGGAGAATTTGCCAAGGGGATTTTCGATCGTTTCGATGACAAGACGGTGCTGGTGATCGGAGCGGGAGAAATGGCAGAAGAGACCCTGCAGTATCTCAAGTCTGATGGGGTCCGCGATGTTGTCGTGGTGAACCGGAGCCGTGAGAGGGCCGAGGAATTGGCCGCACAGTGGGGGGGGCATGGCTTCGGGATGGAACATCTTCCCGCGAAATTGGCGGAAGCTGATGTGGTGGTGGCCGCGACGGGAGCGGATCGGCCGGTCGTGGGGGTTGAGATGTTTGTCGATGCACGAACTGGACAGGCCGACCGGCCTGTGTTCGTGCTGGACCTGGGGGCGCCGCGAGATGTCGACCCGGGAGTGGCCGACATTGATGAAAACGTGTTTTTGTACGATGTCGATGATCTCCAGGAAACATGTCAACGGAACCGGGAAAGGCGGTCGGCTTCGATTGAGCGGGCGCTGGCGATCATTGACGATGAATCCGAACGGTTCATGCAGGAGGTGTATCACCGCGCGACGGGGCCAATCGTCAAACGGCTGCGAGAGCAGTGGTCGGAGGTGAGCCAAGCCGAGATGCAACGGCTCAGAAGCAAGCTGTCTCACCTCGATGACGGTGACATGAACCAGGTCGAGCAGACACTCACGCGAATGGTCAACAAGTTGTTGCATCCACCGCTGGAGGCTCTCAGGGATGAGGCTCGCGACGGCACACCCCACGGACTGCTGGATGCTTTGCGGAGGTTGTTCCATATCCGTGATTGACCAGATGATTCTGGTATGCTGCCCCAGCGAGACGAGTGTCTAACGGGGCGAGGGAGTCATGGAACAACGGGTGCCATCCTGGCTGGCGTGTGCGGTGGTGTGTCTTGTGGTGGCCGGGCAGGGGCCGCGAAGGGGGGTCGCCGGGGGACCGGAGCGGAAGAGTCCGGCAAGTCCTTTGGACCCGGTGGCCGCTCTCGCGGAATTTCAGCTGAATCCGAAGTTTCGTATTGAGGTGGCAGCAGCTGAACCGCAGGTGATCGATCCGGTGGCTGTGCGTTTTGACGAAAACGGACGGATGTGGGTCGTTGAGATGGGAGACTATCCCAACGGTCCTCTCAAGGGGGGGCGGCCGCAGTCACGGGTGCGCTGGCTGGAGGACACTGACGGGGATGGTCGTTATGAGACATCCCGGGTGTTCGCCGACGGGCTTTT
>PBOU01000053.1:2945-17741 GCA_002724415.1 Planctomycetaceae bacterium | reverse complement strand
CGACAACTCGCAGGATTTGTGCAGCATCCTCAACATCCTTGGCCTGCCCGCGAACGAGCAACTTGTCACCAACCAGAGACAGACGCACGACGCTATCTGGAAAATTCTGATTGATCTCCCGCTCAAGCGTGGCATAAATCGCCTCAAGCCGACGGCCCCGCTCCGGATCATCCACAACATTGACCAGCCAACTCAGATACTGCTGACCACCCGGCGCATCCGGATCCCGGAACCACATCGACAACACAGTCGACCCAGTCTCAAGCGGTTCGACGGCGACGTGCGCACCGCCCTCCGGATCCACGTACCGCAGGGCAATAACCTTAGCCCCCGCCTCCGGAATGTAGGTTCGAACCGGAGGCTCACGAAACCGCAACACCCGCGGCCGATTGACAACCAACGTCAGCGTGTTTTCCGGCCCCAACTCCTCGGCCACAAAACGCTCATAACGAGCCTTCACCTCAACACCAGGGCGAGGCACCCCCAAACCCTGAGGCAACTCCGGCAGAAACGGCAGACGCAAGCCACTCAACCGCCGCGACTCGACACGCCCCGATTTTCCAACCGGGCCCGGAGTCAACGGCACCGCCTCCGACCCAACGGCCGAGGCCTTCCTACCGACAGGGGCTTTTCCCGGCTGCGCAAACAACACCGTGTCGCACAACAGAGCCCCAGCCAACAATGGCGCCAAGAAAAACAACAGGGCAAAGCTTCGGCGAACCAAGTTCGCTAGCAAAGACATCATCAACGCTCCGCGCCGCCTCTTCTCAGCGGTCGAAAACAATTACAGGTTGCGCGGTCCGACCAGTTCTAACGGTTGTATCGACTCAACCGACTGGCAAACATTCGCTGCATTTTCCGGTTTACGATATTTTCACGACTGGCCATTTACTCACTCCTTCTCACGGGTGGTTCAGTCGCTCCCCGGCAAACCTTTATCTATCACACCGGCCTTTCAAAGAGGTCGTGAGCCATCAACAGCGGTGGCAGAAATCCCACTGGCAACACGATTTCCGTCAGGAGCTGCCGCGACACTAATCGCAGTGAGGCAGCTCGTGACCGTTGCAAGCAGAAATCCCCGGTGCACGCCGTCGGCTGAGGATGGGGCACCGGTTTTGCGACTCCAGCTACATCACCGTCGAACAATGTCCTGCTCGGGCCGAAGTGACACACTGGAATGGTCTCTGCTAAACACGGGGAAGTGAACCCGAACAATGAGGCAACAGAAACATGATTTCACGACTCTCACCTCTTTGTCTCGTCTTGGTCGTCACTTGCGTTGGCAGCAATGCCAAATCCGACAGCCCCAAACACACACCAGTGTCCCTGGGGCCCGGACCGCAATTGTTCATCGACGACCATCTCATTGAGCAACAGTCCTTCCTGCAACGCACCGTCAACAATCCGAAGAGGCGGCCACAGCCGGTCATTCCGGGCGGTGATTCTTACCGTATCAGTCAGCCATTCGTCAGCGTCGTACGGGATGCCAGGAAGGGCATTTTTCGCATGTGGCATGAGGTTCCAGTCGCAGACCACAGAACCTCCCACGTGGCCTACACCGAGTCCAGGGATGGCATCAGTTGGCCACCGCCCAAGGTCCTACCGAACTACTTTCGTGACAAGGATTACACCCACGCCTGCCGCCTGAGTGTCGTCGATCACGGCCCCGACTGGCCCGTTCCAAACAAGCGATTTGTCATGGCCGTTGATTCGCAGATCCGCTCCGGAACGCGTGTTGCCTACGTCAGGATCTTCACATCTGCCGATGGGCTCAAATGGACTTTGCTCACCAACAAACCTGGCATCGCACACAACAACGACATCACGTCCCTGCATTGGGATCCGATTCGCAAACAGTACATTGCCATCGCCAGCCAGGTGATTGCGGGAATCACCGGACTGGCCCGGGTCCCTCATCAATCCGAGAGCAAGGACCTAATCAACTGGTCTCCCAAAAGGCAGATCATTCAGCCCAGCCTGGCACCAATCGAAATGTACGCAAGAAATCTCAACGACGGAACGACGCAATTTTACGGCATGTCCGGAATTGTCGTTCGTGGCGAGTTGATGATCGGACTGGTCAAGGTCTTGCAGGACCACCTGAATGCGACGCCGGGCAAGACTGCTGCGGANATGGGAAGTCCCGGCCGCGCGTACGCCGGATNCGGTTACACCGTCCTGGCCTGGAGCCGTGACGGNCACACGTGGCAACGGGATCACGAACCGTTCATCCCGAGGAACCGTGTCCCNGGCACGTTCGACTACGCGATGTCCTGGGGAGACGCCCAGGTCATCACCGACCAGGAAACGCTCATCTATTACGGTGGCTACAAACGTGGCCACAAAGTGAATCGGACCAAAGAGCGGCAACTCNGACTGGCTCGAATGCCCCGCGACCGTTATGTCAGCCGACTGGCGGGTCCGAATTTCGGCAGATTATTGACCAAGCCGCTGGTATTAACGGCCCGGTCTCTCACGGTGAACGCAAACGTGAGAGGAGAAGGTCGTGTTCGGCTGCTCGATTCCAGGCTGAAGCCACTCGACGGATTCGGGTGGATTGAGTTCAAGGGGGATTCGATCGAGCACAAGATCGACTGGAGCAGTCGACTGACGAGCGTTTCAGGAAAGGTGGTCCACCTGGAGTTTCAACTCAAGGACTCCCAATTGTTCGGCTTTGATCTGCACTGACCACAACCAGCCCCAAATGGCCCGCTCTCCCTGGTTCTGGAACTGCCAGGGGAATGCCACGTGCGGCGAGCCCTGGAACTATTCTCGGCGACGCCCCGGGGCGGTTCGCCTCTTTGAACGAACCCGGGTAGGAACCGGCACCTCCGTCTTCCATGACCTGCCATCCCGACGGCCGTTACGCACGTGGAGCCCGTGACTCTTGGGACGTCGGGTGAATCTGTCCGCGGCATCGATCAAGTTTTTCTTGAGATCCCGCTCCGAGACACTCACATCGATCCGTCTCAAAAGCCGGCCTTTCATGCCATAGACGTCCGGCTCGACCACCAGGATTCCGGTTTTTGCACCGGCGCCGTCCACGATTTTCAGATCATCGGGTTTCGTTGTCGAGGCGTATATGAACTTGCCCGCCAGCGATTCCTCCCAGATGACGCCACTCAGTTTTGAGTTCAACTCGTCCACCTCTCTTCGGTCTTTTCCGAAGACAACAACACCGGGAAGACCGTCACAACTCGCCACGTTGATTCCCAGCCGGACAGTCTTCATCCGCGGGACCGCCGGACGCGGACTGCTCGTCGTCGTTTTCGGCGAGAATTGCCGGGCGATCCGCTGCAGGTCCGCGACCATGGCCCCCGAGTTGGGGTAAAGATAGTTCGGACCTCGAACACTACGCCTGAGTTTTCTTTTCCCGTCTGGTGACAGGATACAGTAACCGAAGTTCCTCAGTTCCTCGGTTGGGGACCGGAGGAAAGCCCATTTCAGGAACCCCGCTTCCCGTTTGTCCTCGTAGGTCGCCGTGCGAATGCAGACAAATTCACGCGAGATCTTGATGAGTTGTTTGTTGGACAAGAAACTCCTGTCCATGTTTTGTTTGCCCGGTCACCACATGCCCGGAACGCCACGGCACTGCGCCGCCGCGGTAATGAACAGGATCGGTTTCCCTGTCCGTTTCGCCTCGGCCAAACCCTCAGTCAAAACGCCGTACCACGCGATGCCAGGAACCACTTTCCTGCTGCTGGGCACGCTGCCCCCATACGAGGCCCCGGCTGGCGACGGAAATTGCGCTACCACCGATGAGGACAAACCCACAGCAACCATTGCCGCAGACAAAACCAGCCAGCGACAGTCCTCTGCGGATGCTCTCATGCTTCAATTCCCGAACAGGGTTCTGCGGAACAGCCCCGACCTGACGGTCGTGGGCCACAGGCCTCTGACACCACCAGTTCGATTCTACCGGGCCGTTCCCAATCAAACAAAATCAAAACACATGGATCGAAAAACCCGCACGAATACCGGTGCGACTGTTCACTGGAATGGTGATCGCACCGGCGCTGTGAACAATCGAGATCCCGGTCGCACCGACACTTCCGCCGGCCCCTGTCCCCTCCATCAAACGTCCGATGCCGGCCCACGAACGGTCAAGGTGACTTTTGCCCCCGGCCCTGACAGCTTCGTTGAGGTCATTGCGAGGACGGCGAGACAAGACGCGTTCTTGTGGCCGAGGGAGGTTTCAGATGCGAATCCATAAACCCATAGATCAATTGACGTGATTCGTGCGCAACCGAGTGACCACGTCCATGGACATAAAAGCCAAAGTTCTTCGAGGCGTCTTCCAGTTCGTAGACTTGCATGATCTTCATGAGCATCAGCAGCCGTTGTCTCTGCGTCGGTCCATACCCGTCGTTCAGCCCCGACAGATCCAAAAAAGCGCGTGGGGCGATCAGGGCGATGATTTCGTGGAAGTCGATCGGCGGCATCTCACCCTTGAGCAGACCATCACGAATGGGCTTGAAGTAGACGTACCAATGGTCGCGTGACCACGCCTCGACACGTGGGTTGTGTCGAAAGAATGATGCACCGCAATTGCAGGCCGACGCTTTGATGCGATCGTCGTAGGCGGCCAGAAAAAAAGTCCCGTGCCCTCCCAGCGAATGCCCGAGCGCACCGATCCTGTCGTCATCAACCTCTTCAAGGTTCTGCAGCACGTCGATGGCGATGGAGTGCTCGTAGGTGAACTTCCCGACGGCCGTCCATTTCGGGTGTTTCTTATAGAACGCCCCGGTTTCATAGGGCCCCTTCTCGGGAATCCGGTGTCCGGACACGAAATGCTCGGGAGCGATGACAACATAGCCACGACGGCAAAGGTGATCGAGATAGGCCTTGTCTGGATTGTCGATCAACCCTGCAACCCGTTGCTTGCCGTGTTTGTACGTGCCGTGCAAGGCCACGATCGCCGGAGCCAGGCCATCACGTTCCAGAGGAATCCCCAGATACGCATGCGCTCGTTCACCGGCCTCCACGCAATAGCTGATCAACTTCCGCCGATAGACATTCTCGACGATGACCTCTTCGTGGACCCGCAAATCCAGTGGCGGTTTTTTGGGCTTGTGCTGATCCTGGAGCAACTGGAGATAACGGCGTTTCAGCATCGCGCGTCGCTTTCGCCAATCGTCTTTCGTTTTCAGTCCCTCCGTCAAATCGTCCCACGACGAGCGAATTTCGGGGACCTTGAACAACTCGGGCTGCTTGCGATTCTGCGCCTCAACTCCGACCGTCCAAGACAACAGGATCAGAGCGACGGTGGGATACCTCATGGTGTCTTCCCCAATTCCAGGTGAGCGTGGGTACAAGTTCACTGACAGCGATGGCCGACACAACCAGTGACAGTGGTGCCAGGCCGTGTACGCCAGTTCTCACGTGCGGCTGATGAGCGGCACACGACAGGACGAGTTCGGGGATCGGCCGGGTCAAAGAATCTGATCGATCACCCGGCCACGACTGATGGGCAGTGGCCGTCCGGTTGTGTCGTGCAATTCGGTGTCCGGCGAATACCCCAGGCAATGAAAGACCGTCGCCATCAGATCCCGCGGTTCCACCCTTCCGGACACTGGATAAGCGGCACGATCATCCGACTCGCCGTGCACAACACCCCCCTGCACACCGCCACCGGCCAGTGCGATCGAGAAGCAGTGGCCCCAATGATCACGTCCGGCCCGGGTATTGAACTTCGGCGTGTGTCCAAATTCGCCGACCCACAAGACGAGCGTCTCATCCAGCAGGCCGCGGTCGGCCAGATCGGTCAGCAAGGCGGAGTACGCCTGGTCCATCCATGGCATCAGGTAACGCTTCAGCAAATCGTTGTGCTTGTCGTGGGTGTCCCAGCTTCCGCCATTGGGTTCGTTCTCGACCTTGGCCCAATTGATCTGCACGAGCGACACACCAGCCTCTACCAGTCGCCGCGCCAACAAGACGCTTTGAGCCCACCGGGTCCGACCGTAACGATCGCGGGTCGCATCCGATTCCTGCGACAGATCAAACACTGAGCCGGATTTCGAGCGGCTCAACAACCCAATCGCCTGCTGCGTCTCACGTTTCAACCGGGCCACGGCGGACGAGTCGGCGACCCGGTCCGCACGACGGTTCACCTCCTTGAGCAAGGCGAGTCGCTTGTCCAGACGCCGCTCTGTGACTTCTTTCGGCAAAGCCAGGTCGGGAATCTTGAAGTCTGCCTTCGACGGGTCACAGGTCAGCAGCCACGGATCGTACTGAGGCCCCAGCACGCCGCCGGTTTGCCCCGGCCAGGGAATCACGCCCATGTTGGCGATGCGATTGGGAAGCGTGATGGCCTGTGGAAGAGCGCCGAACTGCTGATCGACATATTTGGCCATGGCCCCCCAGTGCGGGGACAGGTTGGGCGGTTTCGAAATGGCACTTTCCGCATTGAGTGGAATGTGCGGTACACCGGTCATCATCTGGTAACCGCTTGACGAATGCGCGTTGTCGTTGGTGACCATCGCTCGGAGCACCGCGATCTTGTCGGTCAACTGGGCCGTCCGCGGCATGAGTTCCCCGACGAACAACCCGGGCGTCTTACTGGCAATCGCACCGAACGCACCACGGACCTCTTCGGATGCTTGTGGTTTGGGGTCCCAGGTCTCGTGCTGAGGTGGCCCACCACCAAGAAACATCACGATCACGGACTTTGCCCGGCCAAGTGCTGCCCCCGAGGAGGTCACCGACTGTCCGGCGGAAAGACCCCGCAGGCCGAGAGCCGTGCCACCCAGGCCGGCGCCACCAAAGAGCCAATCTCGGCGCGTCCAATCACCATCGTGAATCGACTGCGGAATTCCCTGTGACCTCGACATGTTCGTCGCTCCGCTCACTCGCAATCGCCTCAAGCTATGTATACGACAGCACGTCAGTTTAACCCCAAACGTGCCATTCCTCCAACTCGGTTTCCAATACACAAGAAACTCGTGGAAGTCGAGGAAATCCCAACGTCGCATCGAGGTCGGGCACTCTGGCTGACAGACACCCACCGTATACAAACGCCAGGGGCGTGATCGGAGGCTCCTGGGACCGGGGCGTCATTCATCTCGTTTGGTGGCCGCCAAGCGATTGATGGACTTTTCCAGGAGGCCGAGATGAAGCGGCGACTTTCCATACCTGTCTCCGGTCATTTCCCAACGGGGGAAACGGCGATGAGCGCCTCGATGGCATCGGCGATGCGTCGCCGCCGTTCCAGCAACAGGTCGACATCTCCCGACATGTCATACTGCGAACTGACCAGGGCATCAGGGACCCTGGTCAGCGCCTTGGCCTCCGCATGAGTTTTGGCCGAAAGTCCCTGGCCGACGCGACGCGATGACCGGGCGACAAGCTGCTTGAGTCGGAACAGGTAGTCCCGATCCTCGACCCCATCGCGAAGCATCTCGACCCGGATACTGGGAATAATCTCGTCCGGCCCGGCAGCCCGTCGCCTGAAATAAAACACCTGGCCATCGCCTCGGCCGTCGGCACCCGGTTTCACGAACGTGCGTCCGTAGACCGACGCATGCCACAACAGCACTCGTCGGATATCCCATTTCTCCTGCAACCAAAACCAGGTGCGAATGTCGACCGCTGATTCTCGCAGTGTCAGACCAGGATTGTTCAGGTGTCCACAACTGTAACACCACAACTCCTGTTTCAGTGACCGGGCGGTCTTGTGTGTGTCATCGCGAAGGTGATTCATCATGATGCAGGCGATATCGAGATTCGGACCAAAACTGTCGGTCGGCTCTCGCGTCATCATGATTCGCAATTTTGGAGCGCACTTCCGGATGATCGCAAAGTACCGTGTCAGCGGCTCTGTCCACTCGGCCTGGTGTGGTTCATCCGCAGCATAAATCCACCAGTGCCGCGTCCAGTTCCTTGACTCCAGGTGGTTGTAGAACTGCGTGATGTACTGTTCGAACCACTTTCGAGACTGCTTGTTCTCGGGTTTCCTGGCATCCAGATCCTCACGAGCAACGGGATTCACGTAGATTCTTCGCGTGGTGTCATTGCCCTGCACGGGAACACGCCAGTCAAATGCCCAGGGGGCGAACACGCCCGCACCGGTGTACGGAATGCCGATCGAGAACGACGTTTGGCCGGCCGCGAGGCGTGCTTCCACCTTCCTGTCGAATTCCGAAAAGTCGAGTTGGAGGTTGCCTTCACGATCGAGCGTGCGCCGGGGAGTGACGGTGCCTCCGCTGGATGAGATGCCACTGATCTTCCACGCTTCCATCTCGGATTGAACCGGCCCCACGGTCTGGAATGGACTGACACGGGGCAGGGTGAAATTCCTGACGCGGAGGCGGAGAGGAATCCGCGTGGTCTTGCCCTCGCGACCACCGGTGCTCAACGATCTGATGGTCACCTCCGATCCATACACCCCCGCAGGTGTGTCCTGAGGCACATGGATGGTCAACCACCATGACTGGACGCGCCCGCGGAGCACATCAATCGGGTAGGCCCTGGGCAGGGGATCCGGCCAGTTCATGTCACCCGTGCGTGCTGTTCGAACCAGCCTGACCGTCACCATCTCACGGCTGATCCTGGCAGGCTTCTCCGACGCCATCGCCGGTTTCGGTGACTGCTGAACAAAATCACCCACAGCCACCTCGGACATGGTCATGTCCACCGCGATCGGGACGACGACCAACTGACAACTCTCGTACTCGTTCCGGGCGGCGTCCAGGGTCCAGGTGTTGCCGATTGGCCCCGAGTACGGACGATCCGGAAAGATCCGATGCAGGGCGTCGGTGACTCCCCAGGCAAAGTCCTGCTTGTCGGCAATGGCCTGGCGGAGCCTCGCCGGCCCGAGCGCGTCAGCCACCGCCGCCTGCTTCCTCTCGAGACGATTGAGCTTCAGTCGGATCATCCATTCCCCGGAGGGTGAACCCTCTTCATCGCCGTTGAGGTCCTGGTTGGTCCACTTGCCGTCGACGAGCGAATAGCTGTGTCCGGATCGCTTGCTGTCATCCACGGCGACCACCAGGAATTTCTTCTTCCCGGCATCCCCGTACTTCAACGGGTTGGTGGTCCAGACCGTCAATTCGTTGACACCCTCATTGATGAACCTGGCGTTGGGAACCCGGACGACGGCCCAGGCCGCCTTCTTCCAGTTGACCGCCCCGCGAGTCCGCAGCAATGGAACGTCTTCGACGCGGCGCACCCACTGGTGCCCATTCAACGAGAACCAGAGCCATTTCCAACGGTCCCAACTGAAATGCCCGTCCGGAGCCCGCAGCGCTGCGAGAATGTGCAATTCGGCCGACTGCACGTCCCTGGTGGACTGAACCAGGAAATCCTTGCGAAGTCGGTGCGTCTGGTTGGGCCAGGGTCTGACTGGCCATGTCACCTCAGAGCCCCGACGACCGGAATCATGCCGAACAATCTCATCCGGGCCGAGATCACCTCCGGCACGTTTCACGTCGTCGGCAACTCCGCTGTTGATGCTGGCAAGCAACAGAATCCCGACCAAGGACAACATTCCAAAGAAACGTTCCATAGTGAGTGCTTCCACGTTTTTTTTACCGTACCCAGTCTCGGCGGCAGGCATCGTGATCGCAAGCACAAGCCAGTGCAGAACGGAGACGCCGGTTGTTCGTCCCGGGCCATCAACGACGCCAGCGGGAAAAAGTGGATGCGACGAAAATCGAGTTCACCGGTCCGTTCCCGTTTGACCTGGTTTGCTCGACTCCCTGGGGATCTGTTCCACGATTTTCATCGCGGCTTGCCCCGTGATTCTCTCGACGTGAACTGAAAGCCAAACAACCGGGCATCAGTCATTTCGATATGGAGTCGAGTGGGTTTCGCAGCGAGTTCCCCAACATCCCCCCCTCCCTTCCACTCAACGGCTTTGCCAAGCCAATCACCGGTAATGGGAACGCACTTCTCCACGGAGAATTTCGACAGCGGCCGCCCCTCCGCATCAAGGAGACCGATTCGTATGCGTCCACCGCCACGCACCTGGACATTTAGGTTCAACTGGTCACCAGTAAAACGCAACGCGGGACTCGTGAATGCCCCCCCCTTCGGGCCCGCCGTCGCGGCGACGAACCGGTCGAGCCGGGCAACGACACGACTGTACACCCGGGCGTTTTCCGGCTTCGTCAGGTTTTCGAGTTCTGCCTCCTGGTGACGCAACGGCGATCCGGAATAATACAGCCACAATTCGTCTCCCACTCGGATCATCCCCTGCCCCATGTACAGGGATCCGCTGTCGAACACGTTGCCCTTGCCCAGGGCAATGAACGCCGTCTTTTGATCCGGTCGCGACCAGCGAATGCCATCGCGGCTCACTGCCAGACGAATGTCCAACGTATCGGGCCCGTGCTGATACAAGCTGGGAAACATCAGGTACACGTTCGGTGCGTGGGCGTACTTGAGAACCGCCGAGTTGTAGAGATCGCTGTTTGGAGGATCCTCGTCGCTGGCTTGTGCGACGAGTTTCAACGGATCGAGGTGAGAGAATTCGGCACTCTCAGATCGGCCAACGGACCGTCCCCGACCACCGACACGACCGTAAACCACGTACCGCTCACGCGACGCATCCCAAAAGCCCGAGTACTGGCTGTCGGCGAAGACATCAATGATCGGCTTGGGAAACCGGGTCCATTTCAATCCATCCGCCGAATACATGCCGGCGATACGGTGGGGGCGTTGACCTGGCCGGACAAAGAGCCCTTGTCCAACAGCCTTGTAACGCGCCTTGGACGATGCATGAGAATCGATGAACACCCCCGTGCCGTGCACCCGCGATCGGTTGCTGAGTGTTTTTGACCCGATCTGCCGAAACAGGATGTTGTTCCGGTCGCTGCCCTTGTACGAAAACATCTTCAAGTTCGGCTTGGTCCAGCGGATGCCATCACGGGATTCCGCATAACAGAACGACGTGTCATTGGCCGTGGGCCACCCGTCCACGTCGTACGCCTCATACCACATGCGATACTTGGCACGTCGGTCGATTCGTCCTTGATCCTGTACCACGTTGAACCAGTTGAGCGATGCACTTTCCCACTCGTGTTCCCGCCCCAGGACGACATCACCGGTTTTTCGTGGTGGGTGAATCTTGAGATTCACGCCCTCCGACTGCTCCAGGAACATTCCATCCAGGATCAACTGCCTGTCGGAACCAACGTCGATTGGTTCAGCAGCATGGAGACCATCGCCACGAGTGACGCACAGGGCCGCGGAGATCATCAACAACTGCTGGATGGTTTTCATCATGGACCAATGTTCCGTTTTCACTTGCGTGCTTGCGACTTGANGAACCGACAGGCGAACCGATGATGCCANTTGTGAATTGACACCGACTCACCATCCCATTTCTTTTCACAGGGCCCTTGGCCCGGTTCGCCAACCCGCAAAAATCCCCGGCACCAAGTTGAGCCTCAATCAGCGACTTCGCAAGTGTCCGGATCGAGTGGAAAAGCCAGCGTACCCAGACAGTCATCACACCGACAATCGGAATGGATCATGAACAAGCACTCTTTCACCAAGTTGGCCGTGGTTGCGAGCTTGTTTTTGACGTTCGGGGTTCGCGCCAACGGCGCCGCCGAGAGGTTGAACCTGGTGCAGGATGGCCGCCCCTCGGCAACCATTGTCTTGCCCAAGGCCCCGACGCAAATCGAGAAGTCGGCGAGCCTCGATTTCCAGCGATGCATGAAACGGATGTCGGGGGCTGTGCTGCCCATCGTGGCCGAACCGGAACAGCCGCAGGGCGTTCGGGTCGAGATCGGGGGGACCGAACGAGGGCGTCGTTTGCGAGCAGAATTGTCGCGATCCAAACACCGCAGCGACGAAGCCTGCGTGATCAAGGTGACCGAGCAGGCTGTCGTCCTCGTTGGCCGGAATGACGCCGCCACCGGTCATGCGGTCTACTCGCTGCTNGAGCGTTTGGGNGTCCGGTGGTTGCAACCATCACTCGCCTGGGAAGNCGTTCCTCGGCGCAAAAGCGTATCGGTCCGAATCGGCCAGCAAGTGATGGCTCCCCACTTCGACCGCCGCGGTGGCCTGGCTGTCAGCGCAACGAAGATGGACGACTCCTGGGCCGACAGCATGCAGTCCTTTGCACGCCGAAATCGCCTGGGCGGATGGGATCATATCGGGAATGGACACAGTTACGGGTTCATCGTCAATCGCGATCAGTTTCAGAAGCACCCGGAGTACTTTGGTCTCTGGCAGGGACAGCGGAGCCGGCTGCAATTGTGCACGACTCACCCGGACGTGATCCGATTGGCGATTCAACGAGCCCGCGACGACTGGTGCAAGAACAGCGATGCGCGTCTCGTGTGCATCAGCCCCAATGACGGCAACACGGGATTCTGTGAGTGCGAACGATGCGCGAAGCTGAGATTTGCGCGCGGGAACCACTCGGACCTGATCCTCGAACTGGCCAACGAAGTGGCGAGGGCAATTCGTCAAGAGCACCCCAAACGGTACGTGACGTTTTATGCCGACTACCACTGCGTCGGTGCACCGCTGAAGGTGAAGCCGGAAAAGAACATCGTGTTCTGGATTCCCCAGTGGAACGTCGATCGCTCTCATCCCATCACGCACCCGCGGCAAAAGCGGTTCCGAGATGCGTTGGCGTCCTGGTCGAAATTCGGGAATCCGATTCACCTCTACCTCTATTACACCTCGTACAACCACTGGCTGTACTACCCGCTGACGCACTGCTTTCGCGTCGACTTTCCGCAATTCGTGAAATACGGAGTCCGAGGCGTCTACAGCCAGAGCCAACCGAACTGGGGCACGCAGGGGCTGAACCTGTATCTCTACTCGAGACTGGCCTGGGATCCGATGCTGGATGTCGATGAGCTGGTGGCTGAGTTCTGTGACCTGGCTTTCGGACCGGCGTCCCAGACGATGCAGCGTTACTACAAGATGCTCGAGGAGACGGCTGCTGCAGGAACGTACTACACCACATCCGACGTCGTCGGCACGTTCAAGCCCAAGGTGGTTGAGCAGGCTGACCAGTTGATGGCCCAGGCCGTGCAGCAGGTCGAGGCATCGGTGGCAGACCACGCCGACCCGGATCTCCTGGCACGCATCCGATATGTCGAGCTGGGCCAGCGGGTCGTCTCGCTACAGCTCCGAGCCCGCCACGCGATGAAGCGATTCTTCGAGTCGCGCAACCGCAAGGACCTGCAGCTCGCACAGAGAAACATGGAGGAGGAGCTGACGATCCTCTCGAAGCCGGGAAATGAGTTCCTGATCGATGCCAACTTCCGCAAGAAGCTCCGAGATCGACTCGCCATCATCAAGAGCCGTACCGTGTTCCCGGTGGGAAGCTTTCGTTACTCAGACGGCCTGTCCGGTGGAGGCAATTCCGCCATCCACGCCCGGCATCTCGAGGGTTTCCGCGCTGGTCAATGGGGTCTCAACCTCTGGCCTCGCAGCAAGGGGCAAATCGTCTACCGTTTTGAAGCGTCCGGCGGAGGCGTCTTCAAGACCGCGATCCTTTCCAGCCCCGCGATCGCTTTCGACAAGGGCAAGCTGAGCAACGCAATCGAAATCCGCACGCCGGCCAGCAAGGGACAGAAGTTCGTGAGCCTCGTCAGCAACTGGGACGGGGAAAACAAGAAACGCGATTTTGACGTCACCAGGACTGTCGCGGGCATGCCGTGGTTTGAAGTCAGGATTTCCGCACACAACCAGTCAGCCATCACCCGCCTCTCACTGTTGTCAATTGGCGTGCGAGGCGAGGTGGTCGAGAAGAAGGACTGAGTTTGGCCGCCGCCCGACGTGGACTCCCAGGACGTACTCACCTGCCGAGTGTCCTCCCGGCGGCACACTGACCGTCGCAATACGTTTGGACAAGTTTCTGTGATGAAAAAACTTTACGGCTCTTTTTGCCTGCGTGTTCTTCCCGGCCTGGCTGCCCTTGCCTTTTCGCCGCAATTGAACGCTGAGGACGCATGGCGTCGGCCGTTTGAACCGGACCACCACACCGTCGTGCTGTATCACTTTGATGAAGGTTCCGGCAATGAGGCTCACGACGCTCTCGGAGACAGGTCGCTGACATTGCGTGCGAACAAGAGAGGGCTGTGGGGCCGGCGAGGAGGCTTCGGCGCTACGGCCCGATTCCAACGCGAAGACGATGATCCCAATCTGCTTGTCGGGCCAACCAACCATGACAAGTTGCATCTTCGCGGCTGCACGAAAGCCTGGACCATTGAAGCGTGGGTGAAGTACGAGGGTCAGGGCGGCCTGGAAGCAAGAAACACGTATCTCAACATCTGCGGGACGGATGACGAAGGCCTTTCCCTGCCCATCGGACTTCGTGGTGGCTGGAACTTTTCGCTGCACAACAAGGGCTACAGGGGCACGTTGAAGGATGGCGTAACACCTATCGCCCGTTTCATGGGATCGCCGCGCGGAAAAGACCCCAATCACGACACCAGCGGCATTCTACTTCCTCGAGGATCGAGAGCGGGGTTTACCGGCGCAAGACCAGCAATGATTACTGACAACGACTGGCATCACGTCGCATGGCAGTTCCGTTACCGCGACCAGACACACTTCTTCTTTGTTGACGGCAAGCTGGTGCGACGAGTACAGCTTCCGATCCCAGGTGAGAACCGTATCGTCGTGAACGACGCCGTCGATGTCGGTGTCCCGTTTGTTGTCGGTGGCTTTCCGCATTCGCAGAATCCGCCGTTCCATTTGAATCACGGAACGTTCGACGGTCAGATCGACGAACTGCGGATTTCGAGCGTGATGCGGTATCCCGTTGCCGATTCACTGGCGATCATTCGGCAGAAGCTGCCCGAAGCTGGCGTCAATGTCCCGTATTCC
>PBOU01000053.1:0-2940 GCA_002724415.1 Planctomycetaceae bacterium | reverse complement strand
GCTNGGNANNGATGCGGCGAGCGGCNANNNNACGTGGAANNTCGTNGANGGNCGNTTGCCNCGNGGGCTGANACTGGACACANCCNNNGGACGGATTCACGGCACACCCACAACACCGGATCCACGCACTGCCTTCACAATCGAAGCCCGGGATGAATCCGGGGCCACCGACACGCATCGGTTCGCGATGACCGTTGTCAAAGGGCAATTCCTGACAGAGTCTCTGCCGTCGGCGTTTGTGGGAGTCGACTTCCAGGCAGAGTTGAACACTCGTCACCTGGTAACTCCCCTCACTTGGAAGATCCTCAAGGGGACACTGCCCGCGGGCATCAAGATGACGGTAGCGGACGGCTCAAGTCGCCCTGCCACGAAGGCCGTTCTTCGGGGCACACCACACAACACAGGCTGGACTCCGTTGACGATTCAGGTCACCGACGCCAATGGCGAGAGTCGAAGNCGAAATGTCGTGATGAAGGTGCTGCCCAAGGAACTGATCGAGATCAGACCAGACAAGCACACTGTTGCCCTGTTCGATTGGCAGGGGCCCGACGGCAAGCTCATTCCAGATCGCATGGGCGACAAGGCGCACACGCTCACCTGGACCAACATGGGAGGCGATCGCCGTGTGCGATGGCCAGGCCGCACACAAAGATTTCCGCAGTTCACCGGGCACGGCGAACACGGATTCGCAAGCGCTGGAAAAGGCCTTTCCAAGCTCGACTTCAAGTCGTGCAAAGAGGAATGGACACTGGAAACCTGGATTCGACGCGGTGGGCCAATGCAGGCCTTCGGTGGTACGGTGCGAGGAAAACAGACCCCATTCCATTTCGGACACNTCTGCGGCTCGTACGANAAGACAAAGAAGGGCGTCTGGGAGTTGTACTTGACCGACACGAAGTCAAAGGACGGCAGCATGACGCCCGGCGTGCACTTTTTTGGATCCGAGGCCGACCAGGCGCTGGAGAACCTGGATCCGTGGCAGCGTCCACAGGGCATCGTCGGCAATCGAACTGACGCCGGCATCCGCGACACCGAGTGGCATCACATCGCCTGGCAGTACAACTACGCCAAGGATCTGCACGAATTGTTCCTCGACGGACGTCTGATCTGGAAGATGCATCGCCCCGACGGGCGGAAACTCGTGAACAACCGCAATCACGACGCCCAGTTCAGCGTGAGTACGCGACTCACCGGCTATTCGCGCTACGGTGGCGGTTTCAATTACCTGGGCGAAGGAAACTTTTTCGGCCAGATCGGCGAGATCAGGATCTCCAACATCCGCCGCTACGAACGTTGACGCTTCAGCCAACGCCCCTGGCATTGAGGCAGCCGCCCGAAAACAAGAAACACAGACTTTCTCGGAGCCACCAGCGTCATCGCGCCCGCAGTCTTCAACCACGTTCGTCGAGAAATGGACGAATCGCCGGGGTGTTTCACGGGTGGCGTTTCCTCGTGTCCTTCAACGATTCGCCCCGATCGCGTCCCCTGGTGAGCCAGTTGACCGTACACGTGGAGAAGTAGATCGTCTCCCGAAAAATCTGCCGCGACCCGCCCTCATACAACACACCGACGCGTCCGTCAGGGAGTCCAATCGCGTTCAGGTTGCCGGCAGGTCCAGGATCCAGCACGCGTTGAACCGGCCAACTTTTGCCTTCGTCGTAGCTGAGCCTGACGGTCAACTTCTCTCGCACAAACACGTGTCCGCTCCGAACACGACCGTTGGGATTCGCGAAAACGATCCGATCCCTCATTTGTCCATCGCGAACTGAGGACAATCGGGCGATCGACCCCGAACAGATGGGTTCGAAGAGCTTCTCGTCGAGCGTCACGGCCGACCACGTCAAACCACCATCTTTGCTGAAACTGATAGCCCGGCGATACGAGCAATGATAGCTCCGCATGTTCATCATCAACCGACCGTCGTTCAGTTCGATCACCTGAGCCTCGTCCGTACGCCCCGGAATGAACCAGCCCCTTGAGATACGGATCCGTTCCTCGACGGACACCGAGTCGTCGACTTCCGTGCCCGGGGCATACCGGTTGACCACCCCACCGCGACGCCATGTCTTTCCGTGATCGTCACTGTAGAACACACTGCTTCGATGGGTGCGGAACCGATCTTCTTTCCCGTCATCAAAGTGGTAGCACGGAACCACAAGACGCCCGCTCCGGAGCTGGATCCCAAATCCTGCACCGGGGGCAAACCATGTCGTCCCCGGTGGCTTGACGTCCCGAGTGATTTCGACGGGGGGCTTCCAACTGGCCCCATCATCCTCGCTGTGTGTGATCCAGGTGTGACAGGTATCCGGAGGTTCACCACGGGTGATCGTGCCCTGGTTGGCCGGAGCCCTGTACATACACATCGCCAGCCAGATCTTGCCCGTCTGGTGGTCCACCAGGGGCGTGGGATAGCAGACCGTATTCGGCCCATTATCCACCGCAATCTGAATCGGCCCCCAAGTCCTTCCGCCGTCGGCACTTCGACGCAGCAGCAAATCGACGTCACCATGAACGCCACTACCTCCCTTGCGTCCTTCTGTGAACGCCAGAATCGTCCCATGCGGGCTGACCACCATCGCCTCCATGCGAAACGTGGGATAGCCCCGGTCACCCGGGCGAAACAACGCCACCCGCGTGACTCCCTCAGGCAGTTTTTCCGCAGCACGGCAGGCCACCACACAGCCCAGCACAACGAGTGTCCCGATCGCGGCCGCCGACCTGCGAACTCCCGGGGCGTCGATGGAGTGACTCAATCGGACTGGCACTCCACATTGCGATTGTGCTGCGATTCGTGTCTTGTCCATTTGTTGTGGCCCTGACAGACACCGTGCCGGAATGGCCGATGCCGAAATTCGAGGAAGTTAACGAGGCGACTTCAACCGGATTTGCCTCATGATGCCCACAAACGAACCGATCAGCCAGAACAGCGTCAACGGCACG
>PBOU01000052.1 GCA_002724415.1 Planctomycetaceae bacterium | reverse complement strand
TGCCAGTCCCAGGCCAAGCAAAGAGGCCCCGCCCGCCTGGATCATGTCACGACGGGAAAGAGCGTCACAGGCGCGTCGATTTGAACCGAGGATTCGCAACATTGTTAGGTTCTTGGCGTCATGTTATTGAGAGTGCAAGGATCTCGAATCTCGCCGTTGAATCTGAAACCCGAATGAGATCGAGTATAACCGTGTGGCCGTGTCATCGAGACCCGGAAGTAGTGTTGGAGCGAGAAGTGTCATGAGAAATACGATCGCGACACTCCTGTTGTGCCTTCTGCCTCATTCGGTCACGGCTGGGGACTGGCCACATTGGCGTGGCAGTGGTCGCAATGGAGTCGTCAGCGAATCGTCTCACTTTCAAGGTGGCACCTGGCCACCCGGGAAACCGCTCTGGACCGCCAACGTCAACTCCGGTGGCAGCGGACCGATCGTGATCGGCAACCGTCTCTACACGATGGGTTGGAAGAATGGCCGGGATACCGTCTGGGCTCTGGACACGAAGACCGGCCAGGTTGCCTGGCACCAATCCTACGCTTGTCCCGAATACGGTCGCGTGAGTGATGGAGACAAGGGACTGTACTCGGGGCCCTCGTCCTGCCCCAGCTACGACATGTCAACCGGTTATCTTTACACGCTCAGTACCGATGGTGACCTGATTTGCTGGGACACGCGCCAGCAGGGAAAACGGGTCTGGGGTCTGAACCTGTACGAGGCTTACCGGGTACCACAGCGGCCCAAGGTGGGTCGCCGGAGACTTCGCGATTACGGGTACACGACTGCTCCGTTGCTGCACGGTGAGACAGTGATTGTCGAGGTGGGGGACGATGAAGGAAACCTGATGGCCTTTTCGAAAAAGACCGGCCGTCGTCGTTGGGTCTCGGAATCCAAAGATCCTGCTGGCCACACCGGTGGACTGGCTTCGATGGTTGTCGAGGGGTTGCCATGCCTGGCCGTGTTGACAATTCGCAACCTGTTGGTCGCCCGCCTGGATCAGGGGCACGAAGGGGAGACGGTTGCCGAGTTCCCCTGGGCTACGGATTTTGCCAACAACGTGGCCACGCCGACGGTGTCAAAGAATTCGATCGTCATTTCCTCGGAATACAACCAGTATTCGACCGCGCGAATTGATATCACCCGTTCCGGTGCAAAACAGATCTGGAAGCAGCCGTATGCGTCGGGCGTTTGCCCACCGGTGATTCACAAGGGGCATGTTTACTGGTGTTGGCGAGGACTGTATTGCCTCGATTTTCAGACAGGCAAACCGATCTGGCGAGGAGGCGTGTTTGGAGACACCGCATCCTGCATCGTCACCTCAGATGACCGGATCATTGTCTGGGGGCGGCGTGGTGACCTGGTGCTTGCCGAGACGGCCGTTCGGTCTCCCAAAAAATACACGGAACTGGCGCGCCGAAAAGATCTCATGAAGAACGACGCCTGGCCCCATATCGTGCTCTCCAGGGGGCGACTCTTTTGCCGGGACCGTGACGGCAACATGAAGTGCTTTGTGCTGTCGCGGTAGAAGACCNGTTACCGCTGGATCCAGAGTTCNGCACCGATCAGGCTGGCCCCGGTCTCNCTGGTTTTCACCATCACCCGGTTGGCACCCCGCTTGATGGCTTGTACGGGCACCTTGCACGTGAAACGGTGGACTCCAGCCACNTTCTTCCCTCCGCCGGTCGGTCCGAAGTTGGCCGAACCAAACAGGATTTCCGGTGTGCTCTCTTTTTTGAGTCCCGTGAAATCGACCCGCAGTTCAGCGGTCACGTCGAAACCGACTCCGCTGAAGTCTTCCGGAACGTGCAACGGTCGCTGATGGAACTCATTGGGTTTGAGTGCCACGGGCAGGGCCTTGGAGAATTCCGCCACGTCTTTGGCCCAGTGATGTGCCGGCATCCAGAAACCGGCGTCGGAGATCGCATACTGGATGGGCTGGGAGGTCAGTTTCTCTAGCGAGCCGACGCGGCTGAGAATCTTGCGGGCATAATCCCGATCGGCGGGTGTTCCTGGACCGGGGAACAGGTTGAACACGTAAATCCCCGAGGCGCCGTCATGCCACAGACGCGAAGCGGCTCCCAACCAGGACTCGACCGGTTGCTTTTTGCTCTGGCCACGTGGCGACCGGTACATCAGGCCAGATTGACTCAGGCAGGGATAAACCGGGACGTTGTGTTTNTTTCCCAGGGCGACCAGTTCCTTGATCGGGAGGTCGAACGTGATGTANCCACCGCCGAGTGACACCGTGTCCAGCAATTTTTCTTCCAGCCAGGCCCGGGTGTCGATACCGATCTTACGACCATGTCTGAGGGTGGGTGGGACCCTTGCCGTGAGCAGAAACGGCTTCCCCTGGCGGACACTTTCCTGCNCGACAACCTGGCGGATGTTGCGTACCAGCCGGGTGAGGATGGCCGTTTGAGCGGCGGTTGCCGGCCGGCCTTCGAAAGTGGTGCGGAAGTAAAAGGGAGCGCGGAGGAAATCGAGTTCGACGCCATCAACCGGGTGATTTTTCAGGACCTCGCGGATGATCTCCACGAGGCGAGGTTCGACATCCGGATGTTCGAAATCGACCAGGCTCCAGAGACTTCGGCGATCGTTGTGTTTTTTTGCCTCGGCCAGCGTGGACATGATGCGTCGGGGATCAGCCTGTTTCCACTTGGGACGAAACTGTGGGGTGAAGGAGTCATGAATGTCGTTCATCCGCAGCGTCCAGATCGTTTCCATTCCGTGTTTGCGGGCAAACTGGCTGGACATCCGCAAGCCGTCCGTATCCCGTGCCAGGAACTTGGCCAAATTGTTGTTGGCAAACGAGCCGGCCNTGGAAAGAAAAACCTCGGCCACCTTGGTTTGGTGGGTGAAGAAGTTGAAGCTCTGGGTGGTCGAGTAGAAGATGCTGTCGACATGGGTGCCCAGCAGCGGCGTGTGCCGTAGCGCCAGGAACTTGTCGACCGTGTCAGCGCCCCGGGCCCAGATGTCGTCCCCGTCATTGTTGTAGATGACGCGTCGCCTGCGATGGGCGGCTTGCNGGCGGGCCTCGTCGAGGGCATCCGTCTCGGACGCCGTGATCCTGCGATTGCCCAGCCAGCCCGGTCCGAGGGCCGTGCTGCCGGCGACCAGGCCCAGGAGAAAATCACGGCGTCGACTGTGCATGGTTCGGTTCTCGGAGCTGTGGTGTCGGACCAGTTCTTTCAATCAGGGTGGCAGGGTCGGAGCGTGGGCGTCCAACATGCAGCTGACAGCTCAGCCAGTTTATCCGTCCTGTCCACATTCTGGCCAATCTGCCGGCCATCGCCTGAGTCACTGGCACGGGATGACTGGAAGCTCCTGGTTTCGTTGTTTTTCGCAGGGGGAGTTTTCGAATCNGGCCCGTACTGGACGCGGTGGATGAACCACGCGATCCCGCCTGCTCCAGAGGCTGAACGTTTCCGGGGCAGTAACGAGAATGACATCGATTTCTGTTTGTGGGACGGGTGCGGGAAAAGCGGATCTCGACACGGCTCCGACGCAGCTCTCGGCGGGTCAATTGTGTTGTCGCGGCGCTGCGTCGAACCGATGAAATTGTTTCAATTGGGCAATGTCAAGATTCGAAAGCAGNGTGGTTGTGGTTCTGGTGGCCTTGTTGCATCTGCTGAGNGCCGGTNCGGCCCAGTCGCAAGTGACGCAGTCGCGGAAAGATCTTGTGGCCCTGTGGGATTTTTCTGCCGGGAACGGAACAACGCTCAAAGATCGGAGTGGTCACGGTCACGATGGACAGATCGTGGGGGCCGAGTGGGT
Source organism: Planctomycetaceae bacterium (assembly GCA_002724415.1). Lineage (GTDB taxonomy): Bacteria > Planctomycetota > Planctomycetia > Planctomycetales > Planctomycetaceae > UBA8437. The sequence goes on along the minus strand of PBOU01000052.1, from coordinate 14,138 downwards.
GTCCGGGAGTTGGGGGCGAGGGCTGAGATTTCAGCGGTCCCNGCGGAACCGGGTGAAGGTTGGCGATGCCCCCGACCTGCATCTCCAGCCACCGTATTCCATGGGAGTGTGGTTTCGCACAACCAGTTCCCAGAACAACGCGGTCTACCTGATCAAGACCGGTGGGGCGTTTACCGGTTGTGGCATCTACTACTACGGGGATTCACGGGCGATGTACGTCGACGCCAAGGGCATCGACAAGAAGCTCTACCACATTGGAGGCAGTTCCCGGGTTTGGCCTGATGGAAGATGGCACCATGTTGTGTCGACCTGTGGTGACGGCAAGCAGCGGCTATTTGTCGATGGAAAGGTGTTTGTTGAACGAACGGTTCCCGCGGACCTGGTGGTGGACTACAGCGGCACCAGCGGTGTTCACCTGGGCCACTGGGAGGGCAACGGGCACCTGGATGCGACGCTGGGCAAAGCCTANATCCTCAANAAGGCGCTGACACCAGGAGAAGTGCGGNCGGTGTTCGAGGCCGAACAAAAGACTTTCAATGACCAGGTGACAATCCGTCGTCCGGTTGGTCGGCCCCGGATTGATGGTCGGATTGATGAGAAGTGCTGGAACGGCCAGGCGGCGCTGGATGANTTCACGAGGGTCGATTACGACTCCCGTCCGGCCGTGAAGCCAACGACGGTCCATGTGAGTTTTGATGACGACAATCTCTATGTTGCCGCTCAATGTGACGATCCCGCCGGGGGAACCGCGACCGCTCGGCCGCGGAAACGGGATGACATGCACGTGGCGGATGATGATCGACTCGAGTTCTTCATCTCGACTCGAAATGGGTCGTACCACCATCTGGTGCTGACGGCTGCCAACGTGTTGTGGGATCGCAAGTGCGATTTCGAGATGGAACGCGAGGGCTATGCCCTGGGGGGATTCTCGAAATTTGACGCCGACATGTCCTGGGACTGCGCGAGAATCCAGACCGCAGTTCAAAGGCGTGAAGGAGCCTGGACGGCCGAGCTGGCGATTCCGCTGTCGGAACTGGGGGGAGTGAAGGACGGGACAAGTTGGCGGGTGAACGTGGTCCGGTTTGACGGGAAGTCGAAAGAGACCAGTTCTTTCTCGCCGTTGTTTGAACGAGTTGATCAACCGATGTTGTTTTCGTCGCTGGAGTTCGCGGACGGTACCGCGGTCCTGGAGCGAGCCGCGAAGACGNCCGTCTCGGTCGATGTGACACCCCTGGCAAAAACCAACTACGACCTCAACTCGGATGAGAAGCCGATTGTCTTTGCCAACAATTATCTTGCACGAGGGTCCTACACGACGTTGCCGGCCCCGGATGAAAATCTCCGGACAATCAAGCTGTCTGCCTCACTCGGTGAATTTGAGCCGGCGACATTTTCCGTTCGGGCCACGGGACGGAAACTCCACAATNTTCGTGCCAGGGTCGTTGGTGATCTCAGAAATGAACGTGGCGATGTGATTCCGGCCAGCGAAATTGAGATCCGGATCGTCGAGTTGTGGAAGCGGCAGATCAACTCGAGACAGCACATGTACATGGAGCGGTTTCTCGAGAAGCAGGCNGCGTTGGACATTCCTCGTCACACGACCCGCCGGTTCTGGCTGACCGTTCATGTTCCTGGCCNAGCCGGAGATGGGGTTTACCGGGGTGGCATTGGGATCACGGCCGACGGTGTGACAATCAGCAACCTGGACATCCAGTTGCAGGTCCTGCCGTTTCACCTGCAACGGGCCGAGGGCATGGGTTACTTCATGTATCTGCCGACCTGGGGCATTCCACCTCGTCTCCGAACCGAGGCGTACCTGAAGAGGATCTTCCTGGACATGCGGCGGCACGGAATGACGACCGCCACGCTGTACCCCTATGGATTGCCGTTCGAAAACGTGATGGATGTCCTGCGNGACAGCCAACTCATGACGGCGGGGGTTCCGGCGATCTGGCTGGGGGCGGATGCCGTTGGGCCGGAGAAATGGAAAACGGTACTCGACCANGCCAGGCAAAAAAAATGGCCCGAGTTGGCACTGTATCTTCAGGATGAGCCAGGCANCCAGGAGCGNATCGACAACGCCAAGCGNCTGTTCGCCAAGCTNGACCAGTTTCGGAAACAGCATCCCGAACATCGCAAGGTGAGGTCAACGACTGCGATCGGGTCGACCGGTATCAAGGCACTGGGGTCGCAATACGACATCTGGATTGCCGGAGCCGGGTTTGACGAGGAACTGGTGAAGAAATCGAAGAAAATGGACAAGCTGCTGTGGTCCTATGACTGCAACCTGGCGCCTGTCGACGCGGAAAGTAGTCGATTTTACTTTGGCATGTGGTGTTGGAAGACCGGGATCAAGGGAAGTGCATTGTGGGCCTACGCCGATCCAGGCAACACGAGCCCCACCGCCTGGGATGCGGTTCTCAAGGATGTCACCAACACCGAACTCCATTACTCATTCGTTCGCCCAACACCCGGGGACCTGGTCCCGACGATCGGATGGGAAGCGGTGCGCGAAGGAGTTGACGACCACCGCTACTTGACCACCCTGTCNAACCTGGTTGCGCGGGCCGCGGAGAAGGGACTGGCCCGGGATGCGGAGCGTGCTCGGAAAGTNTTGCGGGAACTGACCGAGAAGATCGACATCAATGGACACCGGTCGCGAAATCAGCGGGGCGAGGCCACCGGTCGACGGNTGGGTGGACACTATGACCGGACGACGAAACAGGGAGCGAGAGCACTGGGTGATTACCGCCAATTCCGATTCCGGATCGCCGGCGAGATTGTCCGATTGCAACAGTCGCTGGCGGATTGAACATTCCCGGCTGGCTAGCCTTGCTGGATGTGTCAAACGGTGNGATGTGCCCGACGTGGTGAACTGGCCGAAGACACCCGCCGACAAAGGCGGAGTGTGACCACCACTCACCTGCGACTCGAACCGCGGCCGCCGCTGGACTAGACTGGGCCTATTGGAATTTTTGTTCTCATGATCAGGCGCACGATGTCGGTGACCACGCTGGATTCTCTCGACCGAGGCCAGAAGGGGCGGATTCTCGGGATCACCGGAGACGATGCGATTTCGGTTCGATTGATGGAGATGGGGCTGACGGTGGGTGAAGAGATCGAGGTGATCGGGTTCGCCCCGCTGGGGGATCCGATCGAGTTCTTCGTCCGTGGTTTCCGCCTGTCATTGCGTGGTCGAGAGGCTCGCCGGATTCAGATCGAGTCGGTGGATTGACCTGACAGTCGGCCTGGATTGATATGCCTGAAAACGTTTCCTCGTCGCCCGCCCGCCCGTTGCAGGTTGCCCTGGTTGGGAATCCGAACACCGGCAAGAGCACCCTGTTCAGTGCGTTGGCGGGGATTCACACCCGCGTGGGGAATTACCCGGGCGTGACCGTCGAGAAAAAAGTGGGACGGGTCCAGTGGGATGGTCGTGCCGTTGACTTGATCGATCTCCCGGGAACCTACAGTCTCTCGCCGCGATCTGCCGACGAGATGGTGTCGGTCGATGTCTTGATGGGTCGGCAGCCTGACGTGGGATCTGTTGACGCGGTGGTCTGTATCGCCGACGCGTCGAATCTCGAGCGCAACCTNTACCTGCTCAGCCAGGTCCTGGATCTGGGCCAACCGACAGTGCTCGTGTTGAACATGGCCGACGTGGCTCGCGGACGTGACATCACAATCGATGTCGAATTGCTCGGACAGCGGCTGGGGATTCCGATTGTCGAGGCCGAGGNCCACCGTGGTTCGGGCCTGGATGCNATCNCCGCAGCTGTCTTTGAAGCCCTCGATCAAGAGCCGGTTGAGACGTCCAGGTTGTTTCCTGACGAGTTCTATGACGAGTGCCAGCAACTTGCCGACGACGTTGTCACGGAGGATGTNCCGTCGTACCTGGTCGAACGCCTGTTGCTGGATGTCGGTGGCCACGTCGAGGATGTGCTGCTGGGTGAGTCCGGGACNCTGTCGGAACCCCTGTCGGCGGCACGAGCACGTTTGGCAGAGACAGGCTGTCGGATCCCGGCTATCGAGGCGGAGGTTCGATACCAGTGGGCTGGNGAGTTGTTGTCCGGTGTCGTGTCGGCGCCTCAAGAGCGTCGAGTCACGTTCAGCGACAAACTCGATCGTGTCCTGACGCATCGGTTCTCGGGACTCGTGATTTTCATTGGGTTGATGTTCCTGGTGTTCCAGGCCATCTACTCGTGGGCAGGGCCCTTGATGGACGCCTGTGGGGACGGCCAGGAATGGGTGGGATCTTTGATCACCGGTTCGATGTCACCCGGGCCGTTGAGAAGCCTGCTGGTTGACGGCATCGTCGGGGGCGTCGGTGCTGTCCTTGTGTTTCTGCCACAGATTGTCCTGCTGTTCTTGATGGTTGCCGTGCTGGAAGATTGCGGGTACATGGCGCGTTCCGCCTTCCTGATGGACAAGCTGATGGTCAAGTTTGGGCTCAGCGGCAAGTCGTTTGTCCCGCTGATGTCGTCTTTCGCTTGTGCCATTCCCGGGATCATGGCCACACGGGTCATCGAGAGCCGTCGTGACCGGATGATCACGATCCTGGTCGCTCCGCTGATGAGTTGTTCGGCTCGGCTTCCCGTCTATGTCGTGTTGATCGGTGCTTTCATTCCCGAGGGAGGTCTCCTGGACGGCTGGGTCACGTGGCGAGGACTGGTGCTGTTTGCCATGTCGTTGGTGGGCGCGGTCGTGGCGATTCCGGTCGCCTGGTTGTTGCGGACCACATTGTTTCCGGGCGAGACCATGCCGTTTGTCATGGAATTGCCCGAGTACAAGGTCCCGACGCCGCGAGCCGTGTTCGGCCGTGTTTACGATCGTGGCCGNGCTTTCGTGATGCAGGCCGGAACATTGATTTTTGTCATGACGATTGTTGTCTGGGCNTCCGGGTCNTTTCCCGGCGATCGTTCGCGGTTGGATGGGATTCAACAGGAGATCGAGCAGTTGGAGGCTGCGGCCGAGTCCGTGGCGACACAGGAGTCGNTGGATCGCTTGAAGTCAGAACACAACCTGGAGACTTCCCGGNTGATTGAAGAGAGCCTGTTGGGCCAGTTGGGTCATCTGATCGAGCCGGCGGTTCGTCCCCTGGGCTGGGACTGGCGGATCGGAGTTGGTGCGATCGCGTCATTTCCGGCCCGCGAGGTGTTCGTTGCGACGCTGGGGACGATCTACAGCCTGGGTGGGGATGTCGATGAGGAAGACTCTGGGCTGCAAGGTGCGATGCGGGCCTCGACCTGGCCGGATGGTCGAGCGGTTTTTGATGTGCCGGTTGCCCTGTCGGTGATGGTCTTTTTCGCGTTGTGTGCCCAGTGCGCTTCGACACTGGTTGTGATCCGTCGAGAGACCAACAGTTGGCGGTGGCCGATTTTCTGCTTCGTCTACATGACCGTCCTGGCGTATATTGGCGCGCTGGCAACCTACCAGGTTGGTTCGATGATGGGGTGAGGCATCGAGACGGTACGCGTTTGGTGTTTGTTTGAGGATGTCACGTGGGATCAGTTGACTGGCAATCGGTCGTGGCGGNGTCGCTGGTTGTCGCCGCGATAGGTGTCCTGACGAGACGAACCATCCGGATGTGGTCGAGTCGACTGGGTGGCGGCTGCGGGACAGGTGGCTGTGGAAGTTGCCCTTCCAACGCGGTGCCATTGTCCAGCGGCAGTCAACCTGGAGAGATTGTCGAACTCGAGTCGCTCATGGCCCGCGAGGAGCCTCGCGAAAAGAAATGACCAGCCTGGCTTGAAGATCAGCGGTTGGCCCGGTGATCATCGACTCCAGTCTCAGGAGATTCTGTCGATACGGCTGCAGGAAGGACGTTGATCATGGATGTTTTCGTACCCTTTGTGTCCTTGTTGTTTTTGAGCACCGGGCTTGGAATTGACAATGCCCTGTTGATCGAATTTTCGTTGAAAGGGCTGAACCTGGAGCCCCAGCGGCATCTTCGCTGGCGATCGGGGGCGCTGATCCTGGCGGCCCTGTTGCGGATCGGGTTCCTGTTCTTCCTCTCGCAACTCTCCTTCTTGAACAATCCGTTGCCCGCCTACCGGTGGTTTCCCAATCGCTGGTTCAGCAAGCACCCGGACGAGNTGACCTGGATGAGCCTGGTCCTGTTTGTTGGCGGCCTGGTGATTCTTGCCATGGCCCTGTGGGAGTACTACCACAAGTTGCGGGAGGAAATGGCAGGAGCGACTCACAAGCCGTCTGACAGCAAGGTGGGTGCTGTTCGGATCTTGGCCGTTGTGGGTTATCTGGCCACGATGAACATTCTCTTCAGCCTCGATTCAGTCTTCGCCGCGGTGGCGATCATGGATCTCAAAACCCAGTTCCCGTGGATGGTTGTGGCTATTCTGATTTCCTCGGTCATCATGATTTTCGGCATGATTCCCATCAGCGCCATCGTTTCCAAGAACAAGCACTTCGCGGTCCTGATGCTGTCGATCCTGGCCGTGATCGCCACCAAGCTACTCGTTGATGGCACGGGGGCCCATTTTTCCAATGGCTTGCTGATGTTCATCATCGGGATCCTGTTGCTCAACGACGTGGCACAGGCGATGCTTGATCGGGCCTCCCGTCGCCGCGAATTGCGGACAACCCAGGACCCCTAGCCCCCAGAACGAGCATGTGGCCCGTTGCCCGGCCGCTAGGACAGGATCGGTTGGACGACCTGGCCGTGGACGTCGGTGAGCCGGTAGTCGCGGCCCTGGTGACGATATGTCAGTTGCTCGTGATCGATGCCCAGTTGATGCAGGATGGTGGCTTGCAGGTCGTGGACATGGACGGGATTCTCNGCGACGTTGACGCTGTAATCGTCGGTCTCGCCGTAGCTCATACCACCACGGATACCACCGCCAGCCATCCAGTAGCTGAAACAGTTNGGATGGTGGTCTCGACCGTAGATCGTTGATGTGAGCTTTCCCTGGCAGTAGATGGTGCGTCCGAATTCGCCTCCCCAGACAACCAGCGTGTCCTGGAGCATTCCGCGTTGTTTGAGGTCCCGGAGCAGGGCAGTGGTGGCCTGGTCGGTGTCGCGACACTGGGCGGCAACCTGCTTGGGGGTGTTTTGATGGGCGTCCCAGCCCCGGTGGTAGAGTTGGATGAACCGAACGCCACGCTCGGCGAGCCGACGGGCCAGCAGGCAGTTGTACGCGTACTTGCCGACCCGGGTGGCCTGTGAGCCGTACATGTCGAGAACATGGCGAGGTTCGCTGCTGAAATCGATCAACTCGGGCACGCTCATTTGCATNCGGAAGGCCAGTTCGTACTGGGCGATGCGGGTGGCAACTGCCGGGTCATTGAAGCGGCCGCCTTGTTGCCGGTTGAATCGGCTGAGCGTGTCGAGCATCCGGCGTCGGTGAACTCGGGCGACACCCGCGGGGTTGTAGAGGTCGAGAATCGGATTGCCTTGACCGCGAAATTTGACTCCCTGAAAACGTCCGGGCAGGAATCCCTCGCCCCACAGCCGGTCATAAAGCGGCTGGCCTGCCTTGGCCGTCCCGTTGGAAGTCAGCGCGACGAATGCNGGCAGGTTGGTGTTCTCGCTGCCCAGCCCGTAACTCACCCACGATCCCATGCTGGGCCGGCCGGCGATGACTGACCCGGTCTGGAACATCGTTGCCGCCGGATCGTGGTTGATTGCTCCGGTGTGCATGCTCTTGATCACGCACACGTCGTCGATCATCGTCGCGAGGTGTTTCAACGGTTCGCTCAGCCAGGTGCCAGCCTGGCCGTGCTTTGAGAACTTGAATCGCGAGGGGGCGACCGGGAACGACTTCTGACCTGACGTCATGGTGGTCTTGCGTTCGTCGGGGTAGACCGATCGGGGCACCTCCTGGCCAAACCGGCGAGCCAGTTCCGGCTTGTAGTCGAAGAGGTCCATTTGTGCCGGCCCCCCCGACTGGAAGAGATAGATCACGCGGCGGGCCCTGGGCGGAAAATGGGGCAGGCCAGTTGGACCGGAAATCTTTGCCGAACGGGGGTGTTCGGCACGGAGCAGTGAGGCCGCCGCCATCGCGCCCAGTCCCAGCGTGCCACGTTCGAGGAACGCGCGGCGGGTCTGCTGGGTGACAAGTTCNTGCGGCNCGGTCACGTCAGTTCTCCATGATGGCTTCGTCGAGGTTCATGATCGTGTTGGTGACCAGGGTGAAAGCTGCCAGCCGTGTCGTGTTGATGGCGGGGTCGGGTCGCCGTTCCCCGATGGCCAGCAGGCTGGTTGCCGCTTTGGGGTTGTCCCGAAAGTGTCCCCGGTAGTACTGCAGGTCCGCCTGCAACCGGTCCAGTTCCTCCGGCCGTGGTTCGCGGCTGGTCACCATGCGGAAAGCGTTGTGGAGGCGTTGACGTGGTGAGAGTCTGGAGTCCTTCAGGACCCGTTCGGCAAGACACCTGGCAGCTTCCACGAAAGTGATGTTGTTCATCATTGTCAGGGCTTGCAGCGGCGTGGTTGTCTGATCGGTGCGGACGACGCANGTTTCACGGGCGGCGGCATTGAAGGCCATCATCATGGGAGGCGGCACCGTTCGCCGCCAGTAGGTGTACATGCTACGCCGGTACAGTTTCTCTCCCTTGTCCTGGCGGTACCTGGCGTTGGAGATGCTCTTCCAGATGCCCGGTGGCATGTAGGGCCGGACCGAGGGGCCCCCGGTCTTTTCCACCAGCAGNCCGCTGGCAAACAAGGCCGCATCNCGAACCGCATAGGGGGTGAGTCGTTTCCTGGGGCCCCGGGCGAGCAGGCGATTTTCTGGATCACGCCGGTGGGCGACTACGCTGCTCCCGGAGGCCTGTCGGTACGTGGCGCTGCAGAGGATCAGCTTGTGGAGTTTCTTCAGNTTCCAGGCGTTGTGAATGAACTCGGTTGCCAACCAGTCGAGCAGGTCGGGGTGGCTGGGCAGTTCTCCCTGGACACCGAAATTGTCGCTGGTCTTGACCAGGCCCAGTCCAAAGTGATGTTGCCAGATTCGATTGACGGTCACCCGGGCCGTCAGTGGGTGCCGGGGATCGGTCAGCCATCTTGCCAGTCCCAGTCGATTTGCTGGCCAGTTTGTGTTCCAGCGGCCGAGCACGGGAGGCGTGGTCGGCTGCAATGTCTCCGACTTGTCCGGGTGGTCGTACTGTCCCCGTTCGAGACGGTAGGTGGGGCGTGGTGTCGTGGATTCGTGCAACACCATGACCGTGTTCGGGGCACCGGATTGAGGACGGGGCACGGAGGTTTGTGTCACGTTGATTTTGGGAGGCAGTGGTGTCACGAACCTGGCGTCCGGTCCGGTCAAGTTCGGCCAGTTCTTGGGCACCTTGATGAATGGGGGGCTGTTGCCGTTGTTGGGACCCAGTCCGGCCTCGGCGACGGTGTTGAAAAAGGCGAAAAACCGGTAAAAGTCTTTTTGCTTGATCGGGTCGTACTTGTGGTCGTGACAACGCGAGCAGGTCAGGGTGAGCCCGAGAAACAGGGTTCCCATCGTCTCGACCCGGTCGGCCACATATTCCACGATCCACTCGTCGGGGATCGATCCACCCTCGGAGTTGATGCGGTGGTTTCGATTGAAACCGGTTGCAACCTGGGTGTAGAAGTTCCGGTCCGGCAACAGGTCGCCCGCCATTTGCTCCACGACAAACCGGTCGAAGGGCATGTTGTGATTCAGCGACCGGATCAGCCAGTCCCGCCAGACCCACATGTAACGGATGCGGTCATTCTGGTAACCGTCGGTGTCGGCGTAACGCGAGGCCTCCAGCCAGTCAACGGCCATGTGCTCGCCGTAACGGGGTGAATCGAGCAGCCGCTCGATCACGGACTCGTACGCCTGTGGTGAGCGGTCGGCGAGGAAAGCATCCAGCTCCTCCAGCGAGGGAGGAAGCCCGGTCAGGTCGAAGGTCGCCCGCCTTAGAAGCGTGGCCCGATCGGCCTCCGGGGCCGGTGTCAATTGTTCACGGTGCAACCTTGCCAGGACGAAGTCGTCGATGGCGTTGCGGGACCAACCGGGGGTCCTCACCTGCGGTCGTTTGGGGCGTGCGGGTGGGGTGAATGCCCAGTGGCGATCGTTGCGGGGCCACGGTGCACCGCTCTTGAGCCATTTCACCAGCGTGGCCCGATCGCGAGGCCGCAGCACACGGGTGGAATCTGCCGGCGGCATCCGGGTGTCCGGGTCGTTGCTCGTGAGCCGCGCCAGCATTTTCCCGGAAGACAGGACCCTGGACTCGAGCGTCGCTGCCCGCTGGTCCAGTCTCAGGTCAGCCTGGCGTGCTTTTGCGTCGGGGCCATGGCAGTTGTAGCAGGCATCCGAGAGCAGCGGCCGGATGTCACGGGCGAAATCCAGTTCGTCGGCCGGCACGCTGCCACACAACAGGCCCAGCAACAGGCTGACTGTTGTTGGCATCACTGGACACCGGACACCGGACGACAATGGTGATGTCATGAGCATCCGGAATTGCATCCAGAAACAAAGGTTGCCGTTCATCAATCGTGGGGCGATGGGCGTCACCGGTAGACTGTACCACCCGGTGCTGCAGAACCAAATTGGTTGGTCCGGCCGATTGGGCGGCTGCCGAACACAGTCGGCCAGGAGAGAGAATCCTCCGGAGCCGAGACACCAGGGTCAGCCCGTTGCGACCGGGCTGTTGGCATTGAGATCGGTGGCCAGGCCGTCCGGGCGGCCCATTTGCCGTAGCCACCGGTAGTGAGCTCGCACGGCGGACCAGGTCGAATTGTGGGCCACATACCGCACGCCAAAGTCGCGGCAGGTTTGCTCCATCAACTCGGAGATCGCCGGGTAGTTGACGTGGCAGATCTGGGGGAAGAGATGGTGTTCGATCTGGTGGTTCAGGCTACCGGTGAACCAGGTGACCAGCCGATTGCGGGGAGCAAAATTGACCGTGGTTTCAACCTGGTGAACAGCCCAGGCCTTTTCTATCTGGCCGGTGTCGCCGGGAGGAATCGGGAAATCCGCTTCTTCCAGGCAATGGGCCAACTGGAAGACAACGCTCAGCGTCAGGCCCTGAACGAAAGAGGCAATGAAGAAGAACAGCAGTACGGTGTGCCACGTATGAACCATCATCGGGATCACCAGGGCCAGCGACACAAACAGCAGTTTTCCGCCGACAAATACCGCCAGGTGGCGTCCACGCGGACGGGCGAACCGGTTGAGTCCGATCCGGCCTGTCAGCACACCACGCATGTCGTCGTAGAACTGCCACTTGAACGGCAGAAATCCGTACAGCACCCAGAGGTACAGGTGCTGGAGTCGGTGGAACCACCGTGATTGCTGGTGCGGTGACAGCCGCCCGAGGGCTCCCATGTCGATGTCACCATAATGACCGGTGATGTTGGTGTAGGAATGGTGGACCTGGTTGTGGGTCTTCTTCCAGTAAAAGGAACTGCCACCCAGGAGATCCAGGGTCATTGCCATGAGGCTGTTGACCCACTTGCGATTGGAATAGGCCGAGTGGGCTCCATCGTGCTGGATGTTGAATCCGATAGACGCCATGGCCAATCCGAGCGAAATCGTCAGCGGGATGGCTTGCCACCAGGTGGCGGCCAGGAAGACCAACAACCCGTAGGAGGTCGCAAACCAGATGGCGATCACCAGGGTCTTGATGTACATCGCGGCACAGTCACGTCGACGGCGACCGGTGTTGTTGAACATGTCGTCCACACGCTGCCGGAGTACGGTCAAGAATGCGTCGTCGGGTTGAGCGAACTTCACCGGATCGTCGTCCTCGGGACAGCGAATCTGAACAACAGTGTTTTATCACCTTGTGGGTCAGTTTCTAGCTTGAGTGGCGTTCTGTGACAAGCTGATGTGGTTTGTGATCCCCGACGAGCGGCCGAGATCGGTTGGTCTCACATGGCGAGGCCCGACCTGTTTCGGACTCATTTCGCGTCATTTCGCGGGAGACAACTCTCTATTCCACACAGAACCAACCGGCTGCGGTCACCGAGATGAACCGCACAATAGTCGGGTGAGGTGACTTTCTTTCGGGCAGGAGAATCCGACTTGTCGCCGCGGAAAGATGTTCACTGGCGCCATCCCGCCGTGGTTCCATCACTTGGTCGGTTCTGATCCCAGCTTGCCGCCGCGTTTGGTGAGCAGATCAGCAATCTTCGGTCGGGCGGCCTTGATGGCCTCGATGTCAATTTTCAGTTTCAGCAGGCGGGCGTAGATTTGGGTCACTTGACGGACTCCACTGTTCCATGCAGGAGCCACTGTCCCCAGCGGGGTCTCTCCCTGGCCATTTCGAGAATTGATGTCGGCCTTGTGATCGAGCAACAACGTGACCAGTTCGAGTTGCCCGAGAAACGCGGCGGCATGCAGGGGAGTGCTGCCGTCGGTGTTCTTCTGGTTCACGTTGGCACCCCGGTCGATCAACATCCTGGTGGCCTTGGACCTTCCAGCCATCACGGCCCAGGACAGGGCACTGATTCCCTTGCTATCCAGCGCGTTGATGTCCTTGGTTTTGTCCAGCCGCTTTTTCAGGGTCGAGAGTTTGCCGGCCCTGGCCGCCTGCCAGAGATTCATTTTTTTCCGGTCCGCCACGTCGGCGCCCGAGAGGCCATCGTGTTTCCGGAGAATCGCGACGACCTGGGGGCGACCGGTCCGCACCCGGTCCATGTCGACGGTGATCTGCAACAGTCTGGCTATGAACTGGACGAAGCCCTGGATCTGGTCACTCCATGGAGCTGAACACGAATCCAGCGGGGTTTCTCCCTTGTTGTTTCTGGCGTTCGGCTTGGCTCCGCCGTCGAGCAGTATCTGTGCGATCTGGTGACGACCCAAAAACGCGGCGCCATGCAGGACGGTGTTGCCATCGCGGTTGGAGAGATTGGGATCAGCACCCTGTGCGATCAGGAATCCGACCGCCTCGGTTTTTCCTGCCAGGACGGCATGTGACAGGGCGGTGGTTCCACCTCCATCGAAGCCGTTGATGTCGACTTTCTTTGCGAGAAACTGCTTGATCCGGTCGATGTTGCCGGTCTTGGCGGCATAGAAGATGGTGTTGGTGTCCTGTTTCCTTCCACCGGCACCGGGCATCGCGAGCAATGGAGGCGGTTGTGGCTTGGCAGCCCAGACCGGCATGCCATTGGCCGTTTCCTGCTGGATGTCTCCTCGCCGGTTACGGATGAACTGCCGAATCCCATCAAACCGCACCTTCGAAGCTTGTTCCGGTGGAATCAGGCCTTTGACCAGTGACTCGATTCTCTGTGTCTCGGCCAGCAGGGCATCTTCTTTCCAGTGGGTCGCCATGATCTGTTTTAGCGTGCTGGCGTACCGCTCTCGGGCCGCGGGGATCTGGTAGAGCTTGTGGGCGATGAGTCCCTTTGTCTTCACCGAGAGCGGAGCGCGAGGATCGACGCGGAGCTTGCTCTTTTTTTCGAACATGCAATCCCCACCCCACGGCATGAAGTGGAACTTGTTGGTGGTCGGGTTGTCGTAGATGAAAAAGTTGTTGGTGTTGGCGGTGTAGCCATCCCAAAAACCCAGCAGGCTTTCGGTGGCCCAGAAGGTGTAGAACGAATCCAGGTCCACCAGTTCGCCGATCGCCGCCTGGAGTTCCTCGCCTTGCCTCTTGGCCTTGGGAGTTCCGGTTGCAGCGGGAGTGGGGCGTTTCAGGACCTCGATCAACCGTTTTATCTTCTCACGGCTTTTCTGGTCCGATTCGGGTGTGCCGACCTTCAATTCGAAGCTGTTCTCCCAGTCGGCATAAAAGTCGACCACCGTGCCCTCGTACAGCGTGCCGGTTGTGTTCCCAAAACCCCGTTCCAGCACCGTCTCGCGAACTGTCTCGACATGAGTGTAGAGACCGACCGGTTTCCCGTTGACGCTGATGCGGGCGTAGCTGCACCGTGGTGCGGGTGTGCCGTTCGCATTGAAGAAGGCGTACCCCATCACCTGGCTCATCAAGGTGATGTCCTGGTTGTTGTTGTTGAAAGTCAGGTTGGTCAGGCCACCAACCTGGGCGGACTTGTTGACATAGTTCAGCTTGACCTTCAGTGACGGGCGGGCGGAGTTTTGCGATCCGATGAACCCCTTTTTGCGGAGTCCGACCTCGGGGTACTCGACCCCGTCGATGGTCACCTTGGCCGGGACATAAACGTAGGGAGACGGGATCTGCTCGTATTTTCGCTTTGTCTGAAGCACCTCGAAGAG
>PBOU01000051.1 GCA_002724415.1 Planctomycetaceae bacterium | reverse complement strand
AGTAGGGCCGCCAGGACTCGAACCTGGAACCAACGGATTATGAGTCCGCTGCTCTAACCGATTGAGCTACGGCCCCTCGGGTGTCGTTCGACGTGTTCATTCTATCGGGTTGGTATTCGAGCCGGGAGGCGTCGGACCCGAGATCCTATGTTCGTCGCAGGACAAACATCGTGTCGGTGATCTCGTTATCGAGCCTCAACGGGTCATCGATGTCGTACCAGAAGTCGTACACGTTGACCAATTCGAATGCTGGGACCGACTTCAGCAGGCGGCGGAACTGTGCCGCCGTGTACATTCGCAACGGGAAGTCGTCTTCGAATCGCACCTTCCGCTGAGGCGGGCCGCCTGTGGTGACGTTCAAACGAAAACGCACGGTCTCGATCCGTTTCCGCCGGTTCGAGTCGAGCACCTTCAGCGAGAAGGTGACCCGCGTTTTGCCGTGACGCGCCGACCACCGCTCCGACGACTCGGGGTCAATATCCATGGGCAGCAGGTGGAAGCCAAGCAGGTAGATGCCCCCGGACCGCAGGCTCGTCGCAACCGATTCGAGATGGCTCCTCGCGTCACTTTCGGTCAACAGGTGTCGGAACGTGTTCATCGGGCAGATCGCCAGGTCGATCGGTGGATCGACCTGCACGGTCGTCATGTCGCCTTCAAACACCTCGGCCGTCAGACCGCGGCGTTTCAGTCGGCGACGGAGGTAGTTGATGGCGGGGGTGCTGAGATCGTAGCCGATGGCGTTGTAGCCACGAGCCGCCAATTCCACCACCAGCCGTCCGCCTCCGCATCCCGGCTCCAGTACCCGGCGGACCGGATAATCACAGTATCGCTTGGCCACCGCATCGACGAAATCGGCCTCCAACTGCGTCTCTTCCCGAAACGCCAGGTCCCAGTACTGGGGGCAGGAGTAACAGCTCTTGGGCATCAGTGATGAAACCGGCATCGTCTCGGAGGCGTGTTGTTCCGCCGGACACAACGCCGGAGGTTGTCGTCTCAGGGCAATTTCCCGGGAGGCTACCCAACGTCGCGGTTGGCCTGTCGTAGCAGTGCTCGCATGTAGGCCACGCAGTAAGCCGCTCCGGCTTGTTGCAGACCACTGTCGTTGATCATGTGAGGAATGTGATCACCGATTGCCGAGCCGTTGAAGCCGACCTCGCGTAGCGTCCGCATCACCCTGGGCATGTCCTGGTAGCCGTCGTCGGGGAACGTCTCGAAGAATCGGGGCAGCGTGCCACTGACGTTGCGGAAGTGGATCGCAAACAGCTGTTTCCGCTTGCCCCAGTAGCGAATCATCTCGAAGACGTCCTTGCCCATCTTCTTGCCTCCTTCCGACCACGTTCCGATGCACAACAGCACCCCCCAGTGCTTGCTGTGACCGGCGATCTCGTCGGCACGGCGGTAACCGTCGAAGTGAGTGAACAGCTTGGCGACACCGTTCATCATGGCCACCGGAGGGTCGTCGGGGTGCAGTGCCATTCGCACGTCGGAGTCCTCGGCCACCGGCAACACGCGCTTGATGAAGTACTCGTAGTTGGACCACATCTCCTCGGCGTTGTAGACCCGTCCGAATCTCTGTTTCTCGATTGTCTTGCGAAACACCTCCAGGTCGAACACCCGCACCGAATACCCCCGGTTGATCACTCGACCGGTGCTGTACGTGTTGCCGGGGTGAAACGCATAGCCGGCGACGGGAATCTTCAGTCGCCCGAGGGCTTTCAGAAACTGTTGGTATTCCCGGATTTCCACGTCTCGTTCGGGCCGGCCCAGCCCGATGTTGACCGATCCCTGGACGGGGTGAACAGCCGAGTAGATCTGGATGTCGTGCTTGGCAAAGCGTTTTTGCAGGTCTCGCAGAAACGCCAGGTTGGCCTGCTGCCGCGTGAGATCGACTCGGACCGATCTCAGCCCGAGTTGCTGCAGAAAGCTCATGTCGTCGTCGGTCAGCGAACCGGGCACCCGGCGTGCCAGCCTGACGTTTCCCGGGTCGTATTCGTCGATCGGGGAGGGGCGGACCGCGGCGGTTGCGTGTTGTGGAGCCAGGACCGAACCCGCACCGAGCAGTCCGGCGGCCTTGATGAATTCGCGGCGAGGTGTGTCGGCCATGAGGGTCTCCGTTCAGGCAATCAATTCGTGCAAGACGCGGCCGTGCACATCTGTCAGTCGGTAATCGCGGCCACTGAAGCGGTAGGTCAATTGTTCGTGGTCGATGCCCATCTGGTGCAGGAGCGTGGCGTGCAGGTCGTGGATATTGACACGGTTCTCGACGGCCCGAAAACCGAATTCGTCGGTCGCACCGTGGGCCACGCCACCCCGGATTCCTCCTCCGGCCATCCAGACGGTGAACCCGTAGGGATTGTGGTCGCGACCCGTGCCGGCTTCCGAGACCGGTGTCCTGCCAAACTCGCCACCCCACACGATCAGTGTGTCGTCGAGCAGCCCGCGTTGTTTCAGGTCGGTGATCAGCCCAGCACAGGCACGGTCGATGTCGGGACAGCGTTTTCGAAGATTCTTGTCGATGTCGTGGTGGTCGTCCCACGGTTGTCCGGGTCCGGAAAAGACCTGCACGTACCGCACGCCACGCTCGACCAGGCGTCGGGCCAACAGGCACGAATTGCCGAACGTGTTCTCGCCGTACAGTTCGCGGACTCCCTTTGTTTCGGTCCGTACGTCAAACGCTTCGCTGGCGGCGAACTGCATGCGGAACGCTGTTTCCATCGACTGGATCCGCCCCTCGAGAAAACCGTCGGTGGAACGATCGGCCAGGTGGATCCTGTTGAGTTGCTGGACCAGGTCCAGCTGCTTCCGCTGCGAGGCCTTGCCCTGGGCCGGGTTTTTCAGGTACCGGATCATCTTCTCCGGCGCGGTTTCTTCGGGGGTGAACTGCGTGCCCTGGAACTTCGATGGCAGGAAACCGGATCGCCACAACTTGCCACTGCGGGGGTGGCTGATCGCCACAAATCCGGGGAGGTTCTCGTTTTCGCTGCCCAGCCCGTAGTTCAACCAGGCACCAATGGTCGGTCGCGTGACGGCGATGTTGCCCGAGTGCATCAGGTTCCGTGCCGGCGTGTGGGTGGGATTGAAGGTGTACATCGAACGGATCACGCAGATCTCGTCAATGACCTGGCCCAGCCGTGGAAGCAACTCGCTGACCTCGACACCAGATTGTCCGGAGCGGTGGAACTTGAATGGCGAGGCCAGCAGTCCCTTGGTCACACGCTCGGTCCGCAGGTTGACGGTCTTGGGTCGTTGCCCGGCAAACTTCTGGAGTGCCGGCTTGGGGTCAAAAAGGTCCATGTGGGATGGACCGCCGGTCATGAACAAAAAGATGACGTGCTTGGCCGGCGGGTTGGACCGTTGGGGCTGGCCCTGTTTTTGCTCGGCGGCCAAAAGACCGGCGAGGCTGGTGAGGCCGAAACCACCTCCGGCTGTGGCGAGCGCCTGGCGACGAGTGGGCAGGTGTGGGTTGAGCATGAGATCAATCAACAAAAATCAGTTCACTGGTGGCGAGCAGGGCCTGGCAGTAATCGGCCCAGGCTGTTGCCGGATGTGTTCGGCGTCGGGATTCGAGGAAGGTGTTGGCGATGCGGATTTCCTCGCGTGACGGCTGGCGTGCGAACACCCGCTGATAGAGAGTGACGATGTTGTCGGGCGCGTCGGACTTGGGGTCAATGTGCTTGGCCAGTGTCGCGGCCTGGTCGATAAAAAAGTTGCTGTTGAGGACAAACAGTTGCTGAAGCGGTGTCGTGGTGACGTTGCGGCCCGGCACGTGCTGGGACACATCGGGAAAGTCGTAGAGTCGCATCAATGGGCTGACCTGTCGCCGGCTGACGGTGGCGTAAACGGTGCGGCGAAGGTTCTTGGCGTCGGCGATGTCCTGCGACGGACCGAAGGGTTTCGTGTCGAGTGCACCGGTGACGGCCAGGATCGAATCCCGCCATGTTTCGAAATCGATCCGTCGCCGGGGATATCTCCAGAGCCAGCGGTTGACCGGGTCGGAGGTTGCGGCTTGTTGTCGGTACCGGCTGGATTGGGAGTAGGTGGCCGAGAGGACGATTTCGCGGTGCAGCCACTTCAACGACCAGCCATTGGCGATGAAGCCGGCCGCCAGGTCGTCGAGCAACCTGGGATGTGATGGTCGATTTCCCTGGGCACCAAAGTCGCTGGCAGTTGTCACCAGTGGTCGTCCGAAGTGCCATCCCCAGACGCGATTGACGAACACCCGGGCTGCCAGTGGTGCGGCGGTGGTCGTGATGGCGCGGGCGAGTTCCAGTCGACCGGAATTGTCCGCGAACGACCGGGGCTTCTGATTGGGACTGAGCACCTGGAGAAAACGCCGCGGGGTGACGGGGCCGGGCGTGTTGACGTTGCCACGGAGAAACACCGGCAAATCGCGATGTTGTCCGATCCGAAAGTCCATCCACGTGAAATCGGGGTCACTGGCGTCAATGAAAACGGCAGCGTCATAGACGGCGTGGGTGGCCGGAGCGTCCAAAAACGGGGTTTGTTTCAGCAGGGCCAGCTCGGCTTTCATGGCCGAGATCTCGTCGGGAGTCGATGGCGTGGCGGGATCTGACTTCAGCGAGATGGCGACCTCGAGACGCCACAGGCGATCCTGTGCCCAGATCACGCGTCGCTCCTCCTCCCGGGTCAATTCGACCAGTGGTCGCTTGACCTTCCAGTTGCTGGCGAACACGCCGGCCAGCGAGTAGTAGTCCTGCTGGGTGATGGCGTCGAACTTGTGCCGATGACACCGTGCACAGGCAACAGTCAGTCCCAGCAGTCCACGGCTGAGGGCATCGACGCGTTCGTCCCAGTCGTCGGTGGCAATGGTTTCAATCACCGACTTGGACAACCGGGGATCCTTGTGGTACGTCGGCGCGGTGCCGAGGTAGCCCAGCGCCCTGAGATCGCTGCGCTGGAAATCTGGCAACAGGTCGGCGGCCAACTGCATGACCAGAAACCGGTCGTATGGCAGGTCGGCGTTGATCGCCTCGATCACCCAATCGCGGTACCGCCAGCCATCAGGATGCGGCCGATTGGTGGCCTCGCTCGTCGGGTTGTCCTCGGCCCAGCGGGCCACGTCGAGCCAGTGCCGGCCCCAGCGTTCCCCATAGTGTCGGCTGGCCAGTAGCCGGTCGACCAGGTGAGACGTTGAGTCGGGTCGTCGGTCATTTTCGAATTCGGAAATCTCCGCCTGGGTGGGTGGCAGTCCGAGCAGGTCGAGTTTCAGCCGCCGCAGTAGCGTGCGTCGATCGGTCCGGGGTGACGGTTCCAGTTGATGTGTTTCCAACTGGGCCAGGACAAAATGATCCAGTCGCTTCTGGGCCCAGTTTTTCCGCTTGGTTTGCGGAAGTGGGCCGGTGGCGACCGGTTGAAACGACCACCAGCGGCGTGCCGTCTCAAAACTCATGCCCTGTTGTTTTTCAACCTTGTCGGTGCGGACCTTGTCCCTCGGATCGGGGGCTCCGATCCGGACCCATGTTTCAAAATCGGCAACAACCTGTTTCGGCAACCGGCCACCGGGTGGCATCTCGAGTGACTCGTAGCGGATGGCTTCCAGGAGCAGGCTGGCCGCCGGTTTTCCCGGAACGATGGCCGGTCCGGTGGGACCTCCCTTGCGGATCAATTGCCGGCTGTCGAGTCGGAACTTGCCCTGGATCTTCTTGGCCCGTCCCGAGTGGCATCCGTAACACTGCTTGACCAGAACAGGGCGAATTTTCTGTTCGAAGAAAGCGAGGCCAGCCTTGGTCGGTGGTTTTTCGGCGGCGCGACCGGCTGCCGTCGAGATGACCAGGACCGACAGGACAATGGCAATGTGAAACAGCCGTGGCGGGCGTGGGTGAGTTGATGCAGTGAACATGGACCCATGCTAGGCTACCTCGACCGATAAGGCGAAGGTTCTGACGACCGGTAGCCTGGCAGGACAAACTGATTGGGCCGGTGAGCAACAGGAGCAAGACAAGATGTCACGAATCAGCGAAGTGATTGACCGAATCCAGTCGGTTCGGGATTACACCGCCGGATTGGTCGATGCTGTGCCCGAGTCGGACTGGTTCCGTCAGCCGGCCGAGGGGGTGACTCATGTCGCCTGGCAGGTCGGCCACATGGCAATGGCCCAGTATCGGTTGGCGTTGGACCTGGTGCGGGGTGTGCAGCCCGGCGACGACGAGTTGATCGGTGCCCGGGTGCTGGAAACCTATGGCAAGGATTCGATTCCCGATCCCGATCCGGCGGCGAATGCCAGGGTGGAGGAAATCCGAAATGCCTACGATGCCGTGCACCGTGCAGTGATCCGGGAGATCGGCGGCATGGACGACAGCATTCTCGACGAACCCTCCAGCCGCCCGCATCCTGTTTTTGACACCAAGGGTGGTGCTCTGGAGTGGAGTGCGTGGCACGAGATGCTGCATGCCGGCCAGATCGGATTGATCAGGCGCCTGCTTGGCGAGAAGTGGTTGCGGTAGGTTGCGTGTCCGTGCCGGAGCCTGTGTCGAGATGGTGTCGCGCGTCGACGGGGCGAATGAGCCAGTTGGCGACCAGGGCCACTCCCAGCAGGACAGCCATCAGGTGCATGGTCGAGTTGTACAGCGTGGCCCGCGGGTCGAGAGTGCCTTCGGGCAATAATGCCAGGAGGTTGCCGATGTCGACGGTCTTGGCCTCGACCAGGGCATCGAGTTGATCCTTGCCCGCATCAAACTTCTCGCGGAACGCCGTCGCGTCAACCTTTGCGGCCAGGTCACCGATGGCGGCGAGTCGCTGGTTCTCGCGAAGCGAGGTGATTGCCAGCGGTCCGAGCACTCCCGCGGTGCTCCAGGCCGTCAGCAATCGCCCGTGAATGCCACCGACAAAGCGGCTGCCGAACAGGTCGGCCAGGTAGGCGGGAATCGTGGCGAAGCCGCCTCCGTACATCGTGAAGATGATCATCGTGGCGGCGTAGAAATAGACCAGCCAGGTGGCGGTCGGGCTGGCGCTGACACCGGCAGCGGTGAAGGGAATGGAAACGTACAACGCGATCCCCAGCACGAAGAACAGCGTGTAGGTGGTCTTGCGTCCGATGAGATCCGAGACGCTGGCCCAGAAAAAACGGCCGAGCATGTTGAAGACGCTGATCATCAGCACGTAAGTGGTGGCGAAGCCCTCGTCGACCAGGTCCGGCAGGGTGGTACCAAATATCTCGGTCATCATGGTTTTGGCCACTCCCAGCACGCCGATGCCGGCGGTGACGTTGAAGCAGAGCACGATCCAGACGAGGTAGAACTGGGGTGTCTTGATGGCCTGGTCGATGCCGACGTCGAACTGGCTGATCATCTTTTTCTGCGCGGCATCTTCTGCAGGTGGAGTCCATCCCTCCGGCACCCAGCCCTCGGCGGGAATCCGGTAGCAGAACGAGGCGACAAGCATCACCAGGAAGTAACCGATACCCAGCACCAAAAATGTCTCGGCCACACCGACGCTTCCGGTGCCAACGACGTAAACGGCGTCGATGCCATTCTCGTCCACGACAATCACCTCGCGGAGTTCTCCGGCCACCTCGGCCATCCGTCGTCCACCCCGGGTGACCAGTTCGATGGCTCCGTTGAGTTTCTGAGGATTGACGTGGAAGAGTCCCAGCAGCCATTTCTTCAAAGGGGCTCCGATCATCGCTCCGCCCCCAAACCCCATGATCGCCATCCCGGCCGCCATGCCACGTCGGTCGGGAAACCAGCGGATCAACGTGCTCACCGGCGAGACATAGCCGAGCCCGAGGCCGCATCCGCCGAGGGCTCCGTAGCCGAGGTAGACGAGCCAGAGCTGGTGGGTCCAGATGCCAACGGCACCGACCAGGAATCCCCCTCCCCAGCAGGTTGCCGCCACGGTGCCGACCAGGCGGGGGCCGACCCGTTCCAGCCACTTGCCCGCCAGCGCGGCCGAGAGGCCCAGGAACACGATCGCGACGGTGAAAATCCAGACCACGTTGCCCAGCGACCAGTCCTCGGCCGAGGGAGCCATCACGCCGCGGACTCGTTCCAGGGGCGGGTTGAAGATGCTCCAGGCGTAGACCGATCCGATGCACAAATGAATGGCCACCGAGGCGGGCGGTACCAGCCAGCGGTTGAAACCGGGGCCGGCGACAATGCGGTCCTTGGCAAACAACCGCGACATTGGGCAACGGTCCCCGTGAGGGAGTTGGGAGGTGGCCGGAACAGGACTCACCTTATCCGGGGCCCACGGAGATGGGAATCGTGTCCGAAGTGGCTGCCCCTTTACTTTGACCTGAGTCGCGGTCCAGAATGATCGGCTGGTTGGAATTCACGTGGCGGACCGGACCCGGTTGGCGAGATTGCGATGACCCGCTTGCAATTGGCACTGGATGAACCGGATCTCGAGGTCTCGGTGGCTCGCGGACGCGAATTGATCGACCTGGTGGAGATCATCGAGGTGGGGACACCGCTGGTGATCGAGTACGGGATGGAATCGGTCCGGCGGATCCGAGAGGCCTGTCCTGGAGTTGAGGTGCTGGCGGACCTGAAGGTGATGGATGCCGGACGGCTCGAGGCGGCCCTGGCTTTCCGGGCCGGTGCCGACTGGGTCAGTGTCCTGGGCGTGGCCGCCGATGCCACGGTGCGTGGAGTGCTCGAGGCGGCCAGTGACTCCGGGGGCCGGGTGTTGGTGGACCTGATTGGCTGTCCGGATATCCCGATGCGTGCGGCCGAATTGTTGAGGCTGGGTGCGAACATGCTGTGCGTTCATACGGCCTTCGATTGCCAGGAAGCAGGAGTGGATCCGCTCGAGGAACTGTCAGAGCTTCTCGAGGTGACCCCGAACGAGCGGGCCGCGGTGGCCGGTGGGATTCGTCCCGAGACGTTGCCGGCAGTTGCCGAGTTGGCCCCGGAAATCGTTGTTGTCGGGGGGTACCTGGCCTGTCACAGCCAGCCCCGCGAGGCGGCCGCCGAGATGCGCGAGTTGTTGACCGGGGAGCAGGTGCGGTGAGTGTTCGTGACCAGGCGGTTCAGATTGCCGGGGAGGTGTCCAGGACGGTGGGTCGAGTGGACGACGACCGTGCCGAGGCGCTGGTGGCCGCGCTGGACGAGGCCAAACGGGTTTTCGTGGTCGGGGCCGGGCGGTCATTGCGATCGATTGAATCGTTCGCCATCCGGTTGTTGCACCTGGGCGTGTCGGCCTTTGTCGTCGGCGAGACGACGACACCGGCGCTGCAACCCGGTGACCTGCTGCTGGTCGGATCGGGTTCAGGCTCCACGGGATCGTTGATCCCGATTGCTCGACGAGCGGTCGAGACAGGAGGTCGAGTGGCACTGGTGACCATTCGAGCCGGTTCGGCAATTGGTGAGTTGGCCGATGTCGAACTCTTCGTGCCTGCACCAACTCCGAAGCTCGATGGGCCAGATGAAGCCGAGTCGATCCAGCCGATGGGATCGTTGTTTGAACAGAGCCTGCTCGTGGTACTCGACGCGGTGGTGTTGGCCTTGATGCAGCGGCGCGACGAAAGCCCCGAAACCATGTTCGCGCGGCATGCCAACCTCGAATAGTCACGGGAGCTCGTGGCTGTTTGATTCACCCTTGGGTCCGGGTATCCTTGCCCTAGTCCTGGTGCGATTCTCATGGTCCGACGAGCGATTTGATGTCCAACAAGACGATCACTGCGGCGGTATTAACCAACGAAACCGGCGCCCACCTGGGAGCCTACTTCACGGCGCTGGCGGCCAGTCCCGAGGCGGGACGAATCGTGCTGGCGGACCCCAGTGGGCAGGCTGTTGCCGGGGCCCGGCGGGCGCTGGGCGACAAGTTGGCCAAGGTCTACCGGAGCCATGCGGAATTGTTGAAGGTCGAGAAGCCCTCGTTGGCACTGGTGTCGCTGGAGTCGCGTTCGGCCCCCCCGTTGATCCGCCAGGCACTGGAAGCGGGTTGCCACGTGTTTGCCGAAAAACCGGCTTGTGTGAAACCGGAAGATTTTGGTGAGTTGGTCAAGCTGGCAGACGCCAAGCATCTGCACTTGATGCTGGCGTTGGCGAATCGGACCAATCCTGAAACGCAGGCGGCCCGGAAATTGGTCTCCGGCGGAAAGATTGGCAAGGTGTACGGCACCGAACTGCACATCATTGCCGACCAGACACGGTTGAAGACTCCCGCGTACCAGAAGAAATGGTACGCGAAAAAAGATCGAGCCGGTGGTGGCCACCTGGCCTGGCTGGGCATCCACTGGCTGGATCTCGCGACGTATCTCACCGAAACGCACGCGACTCATATCACCGGGTTTGCAGCCAACGTGGGAGGGCAGCCGCTTGATGTCGAAGATTCGGCGGCGGTGGCCCTGCGGTATGCCAACGGCACGCTGGGGACCCTCACGTCCGGGTATTACCTCGACCGGTCGTATCACACGCACATCAAGATCTGGGGCTCTCATGGCTGGTTGCAGTTGGAACGCTGGGGTGGCAAGACATTGACCTGGCAGAGCTGGAAGCCGGGAGCCAAGACGGGCGTGCAGACCTGGGAGGGCCGGGACGAGCCCCGTGGGTACACGCCGTTTGTCCAGGCTGCTGTGAAGGCCGCCGCTGGCCTGGCTGATGCACCGATCTCCTCGCTCGACAGTCTCCGCGCATTGCAGATGGTCTACGGACTTTACCGGGCCCAGGAGACAGGACAGACGCAGGCAATTGCGTGACACCAAATCGCCCCATTCCGTTGTCGCAGACCTGACGCAAAGGCAGTTTGATGCGCGAGCTTCCGATCCGATTCAAGTTCCGCTGGCTCGATGAGCAGGGAAACGTCACCGGTCTCTTCCGGAGCAAAAAGGGGGTCTTCGATGGCCAGGAATTGGTCCTGGACGATTTGACGCTGTCGGTGGCCAACATCATCTCGCTGGAAATCCACGAGGAACGCCTGGCCGTGGCATTTGTTGATGGCGACGTGGCCGACTCCAAGATGTTTCACATCTACAAGGTACCGGCTGCCGATTTGAAACGGGCCATCGATGCGGTTCGCAGTGCTGCCTGGGCTGAGATCACTCGTGAGAGGATGGTTGGCGAGGGGCGTGGAGACGCGTTTCGGACAGAAATCTGCCCGCAGTGCAATGCGACCATCGACCTCTCGGACATGCCCGACACTCCCCAGGTGTATTGCGTTTTCTGCAGTTCGCTGATGACCACCGGCCCGGGTGGAATGCCCGACGAACACGAACTCGGGTTGTGCGAGGAATGCGGGATGTTCTCCAAGCCCCGGCGGTTCACGATCTTCTATTTCTACTTCCTGGTTGTTGTCTGGGGGTTCACGTCGCGCGTGACTCACCGTTGTCCGGCCTGTATGCGCGGCACGGCCTGGAAGATGCTGCTGGGGAACCTTCTGTTTCTGCTGGGTATTCCGGTGGCGATTGTACAACTGTTTCGTTGCTACGGTGGGAAGATCACTGGCAGCGTGATGGGCGAATTGGACGCCGCCAATCTCAAGGCCCGCAAGGGCGATATGCTGGCGGCGTTGCAGGGGTACCAGAAGGTTCTTGACCAGGTCCCCTTTTCCGCCGGGGTCAAGTACAACCTCGCGATGGCTCTTCTCCAGCAAAACGAAATCCAACGAGCCGCCGACGCGCTGGAACTGGTTTTCACCGATTGCGTCAACTACGCCCCCGCGTACTATCCTCTGTCCCAGTGCTACGAGCATCTTGGCGAGGAGGCCAAGCTGCAGGAGTTGCGTCGGATCTGGGGGGACACCGAGGACGCCGTGCCGTCACCAGATCATGGCGAGACCGGGGATTCTGCCGGGTTGCTTGACGAGTGAGATGGCTGGCAGTGATCATCGGAGCGTGGAAGCAGCCAGGAGCCTGTACGGTTCAAACGAATCAATTGAAACATTCTGTCGAGGCGCTAGACATGACATCCGCAAAACGACTTGGAATTGGCACCCTCTCTGTCGCTCTGCTGCTGGGACTCTCGGGCTGGGCTTCCGGCTGGTTTATCCCGACTGAAACGACGGTCACCGAGTTGGCTCCAGGGGTCTTCTTCCGCAAGACGCAGACCAAGCCGGAGTTCATTGGCTGCAACCAGGGCTGGGTGGTGTTTCGGGACTTTGTCCTGGTGATCGATGCCAATTTTCCAAACCAGGCCGACGAGGTCATCAAGCTGATCCGCAAGACGACCAACAAGCCAATCCGGTATGTCTTCGACACGCATTATCACGGTGACCACGCCGACGGAAACGCGAAGTACACCAAGTTGGGTGCGGTGGCGATCGCTTCGGAAAGCAGCCGGGCACTGTTTGACACCAAGGGGATTGCAGGATTCCAGAAGTCCCAGAAGGAGAAAAAAGAGGAATACGGACCGGTGCCCTATGACAAACCCTCGTTGTACTTCCCCAAGAAACTGGTCATCGACGACGGGACAATGCGGGTCGAGTTGATCACCTTTGGCCACGCGCACACCGCCGGCGATGCCATCGCCTGGCTGCCCAAGCAGCGGATTGCCTTCACCGGAGATTCGTGTGTCAACGGGGCTTTCAACTACACCGGTGACAGCAATACCGCGAGTTGGATTGGCGTCCTGACGCAGTTGGCCAAGTTGCCGATCAAGACAATTGCTCCCGGCCACGGCGAGACCTCAAGCAAAGCGTTGATCGCCACCCAGAAACGGTATTTTGTCGAGTTGCGGCAGGCCATTCAGAAGGCGGTCGATGACGGCAAGACCCTGGAACAGATCAAAACGGCCATCGATCTTCCGTGGTACAAGAAATGGACCGGGGTGGATGTGAAAACCCGTGAAGAGAACATCGAGCACGTCTTTGGTGAATTGACCGGCAAGAAGGCCAAGCCGTGAGCCGGCTGTTGCTGGCCGCCGTCCTGGCGTTGTTGCCGGTGACACTCTCTGCGGCGAACCGTCCCAATGTCCTGGTCATCCTGACCGACGACCAGGGCTGGGGCGATCTGAGTCTCAACGGGAACCGCAATCTCAGCACCCCGCACATCGATTCGCTGGCCCGTGAGGGGGCCCGTTTCCAACGATTTTATGTTTGCCCGGTTTGTTCTCCGACCCGGGCGGAGTTCCTGACCGGGCGGTATCATCCGCGAGGCGGTGTCTACAGCACGTCTGCCGGTGGCGAGAGACTGGACCTGGACGAGCGGACCATCGGTGACGTGTTCGCCCGGGCCGGCTATGCCACGGCGGCATTCGGCAAGTGGCACAACGGGATGCAGCCACCCTACCACCCCAACAGCCGGGGGTTCGCCGAGTTCTACGGGTTCTGCTCGGGTCACTGGGGCAACTATTTCAGCCCGCCACTGGAACACAATGGCCGCCTGGTTCGCGGAAATGGATTTTGTGTCGACGACTTCACCGACCGAGCCATCCGTCTCATCGAGACGGCCAGTCGCGACAACAAGCCGTTCTTTGTTTACCTGCCTTTCAACACGCCCCATTCACCGATGCAGGTCCCTGGTCGCTGGTGGGATGGGTTTCGTGAGAAGCAACTGTCGATGCATCATCGTGACGCCGGGCGGCCGGGGTTGAAGTCGAGACAGCGTGAAAACATCGGGCACATCCGTTGTGCGTTGGCGATGTGCGAGAACATCGACTGGAATGTGGGTCGACTGCTGGCGGCCCTCGAACGGTTGAAATTGGCCGACGACACGATCGTGGTGTATTTTCATGACAACGGCCCCAATGGAGTGCGTTGGAACGGAGACATGCGGGGCCGCAAGGGGTCAACCGACGAGGGTGGTGTGCGTTCGCCCCTGCTGGTGCGGTGGCCGGCCAGGATTCCGCGTGGACGGGTTGTCGATCGCATCGCCGGCGCAATCGACCTGTTGCCCACGCTGGCCGATTGTTCTGGAATACCGATTCCGCCGGCTGCCGGGAAACCGCTGGACGGTCGCAGCCTGAAGCCACTGCTGGTGGACAGTCCAAAAGCCGCCAGTGTGGAGTGGCCGGATCGCTCGATCTTCTCGCACTGGCGCGGACGTGTCAGCGTGCGAACACAGACTCATCGGCTGGACCACCAGGGACGGCTTTACGATATCGGGTCGGATCCTGGACAGCGTCGAGATCTCAGCCGGGCCCGGCCACAATTGGCTGCTCGATTGCGAGTTGACGTGGCGAAGTGGAAACACGAGGTGCTGGGCGAGTTGGATTCGAAACGAGTGCGACCCTTCCCGGTGGGTGCTCCGGGTGCCGAGTGGACACAGTTGCCCGCCAGGGATGGCCGGCCTGCCGGCACGATCAGGAGGTCCAATCGTTTTCCCAATTGCTCGTACTTCACCAACTGGACGGAGGTCGGTGACCGGGTCACCTGGCCAATCGACGTGTTGTCGGATGGTCGGTTCGAAGTGACTCTCTACTACGCCGTGTCGAAGGCGGACGTGGGTGCCACGATCGAGTTGAGCAGCGGGTCATCGCGGGTGGCGACGACGATCAATCGGCCGCACGAGGTGCCGCCTCGGGGTGGCGAGCACGACCGCGTGCCGCGCCAGGAGTCGTACGTCAAGGACTTCCGGCCGATGCGGGTGGGAGCGATCGACTTGTCGCGGGGTCGCAGTGACCTGGTGTTGCGAGCGACACAAATTCCCGGGTCGCAGGCGATGGAGTTTCGGTTGCTGATGTTGCGCCGCGTGGCGACAACTAGGCCTTGCGAATGAAGTGAGCGGCGTAACTGCGGACTTCCTGACCGTTGAGCACATGGACCTGCCGCAGCCTGGAGACGGTTTCCTGGCTGAACCGGCCCAGTGGCACGTGGATCAGTTTCCGGCCGTGTTGGCGGGCGATCCGACGCCAGGCGGCACCCGGCGGTGATTCGCTGAGAATGGCAACGTGGCGTTCGCGGCTGTAATGACATGCTGCGGCCAGCAGTCGTTCTTCGAGCGTATCGGCCCAGTCGAATCGCGGGTCGGCCCAGACCTCGGGAACAGGCCGGGGAGGGAACAGGAACATGGCGCCGCCGTAGTTGGCCACTCCGATACCCGGCCCGGCAAGTTCGTTCTGGAAATCCGTTGCAAACAGTGCCAGTGTCGATTCGTCGTTGTGTTCGGCCATCCAGGTGATCCGCCACGGGTAATCACGTGGATCGGCCGGTGAATCAAAAAACATCAGGACGCAATCGAGATTGCCCCGGGTGGGGGGAAGCACCTTGACGAACAGGTCTCCGGTGTGCCAGTTCCTGAGCGTTTCACGAATATCCAGGCCGTCGCGGAGACTGGTGGTGAATTTCTCGGAACGTGCCAGGTCGGCTCCGAGCATCGACAATGCCGAGTCCTTGACGTGTGTGCGGAAACGCTCGATCGCGTTGTCCTCGGGAGGCCAGCTGCACTGGCGGTGTGGATCCCACTGCAACTGCCACTGGTCCTGTTGTGGCTGGGGTGGTCTCGGTTTCAGCCGGACGGTCCGCCAGCTGAGAGGTGGACCCGGGAGGCGGCTGACCAGATCGACCTGGTCTCCTCCGGGCAGTTGGCCTCGTCCGACGCCGATTCGGATTTCGTCCAGCGGCAGTGGTTGTGCGTAGGGATAGTCGCGGGCGGTTTCGGCCAGGGTGATCGCGAACTCGTCGCCGGCGACCTGCTTGGCTGCGGTGACCAGAGTGTACAGGTCGGGCGTCAGTCGTCGTTCGATCAGTGACAGGTTGCGCACGTAACGGAAGAACGTCGAGAGCAGTTGTGGTGTCACCTGCCGGGCCCGTGACTTCCACTCCGACTGGTAACGGTCGCGGGTTTCCAGCAGCAGTTCCTTGAGTCCGTCGACGGAGAGATTCTCGTCGTCGTCGAGTCGGGATCGGGCGGTTTCATAAAGCCCGGTGATGAAAGGCAGTTCACCCAGAACGAATGCCAGGGTCCGGGGATCGACGGCCAGCGGCAGGGTGCCTGTCACGTCAATTTCTTCGGCCAACTGGCCTCCGGTGCCGTAGGCCTCACGGATCCATGGCCAATCGAGCAGGCTACAGACCAGCAGGATCGACTCGTGTTGTGCTTCGAGTTCGTGGATCCGGGCGGCGATGTGATTCACGCGATCGGCCGGTTGTCCTTCGGGTGGCCGTGGCAGTGCCGGCAGAATCGCCGAAGCAAACTGGGGCAACGACACTTGTTTGAGCGCGTAGGAATCGGGCAGCACTGCGGCGAGTGGTTCCCAGGGATTTGTCTCCGGATCGATGAACGCGCGGACAAGGTGTTCGCCCATCGCGGTTCGCAGGGCCGCGATCACCGGTTGACAGGGGTCGATCGGGACGTAGCTGGCCCGTCGTGATGTCGTGGACGGGTCGTCGTCATGTTGACCGGGTGCCCAGTCCTGGACATCAAAATCCGTCGCTTCGTGTTGCAGCACGACGGTGGCGCCGGGCAGATGGGCCAGGGCGGCCTCGGTGTCGGCCTGGAACGAGGGCGGCAGCGGCACGGCCAGGCAGTCGAAGTCGTGTTCGAGCATGACGCGGCGAACGGCGATCGCAAAATCACCGCTGCCGTGGATCACGGGCACGGCCAACGTCTTGTCGCTGATGGCCAGGGGTCCGGTGATCATGAGTCGATCCCGTCACCTCCGGGTTCGTCCTCGTCGTCGGCATCGGGGTGCAGGGGGTCGTCACCGGTGAAGAAAAAGTCTCCCAGTCCCAGCGGCATGATGTTGCCACCCAGTGAGTGTTGTCGGCGGGAGGCAAGTGCCTGGAGATCGAGGGCATCGTCGCCCAGGCAGGCGGTCACCGATTCGGCCCACGCCTGATCAGAGGAGAGTGGATGGTCGGGGTCGGACGCGAGTCGTTTCAACGAGTAGCGGAGAACGTTGATACCGTCTCGGGTAGAAAAATCCAGTTTCAGCTCGTGCGCCTGCTGCAGGAACTCGACTGTGAGGTTCAACATCTCGGCGTTGGCGAACGGCAGGTGGTACTCGAGAATGGCGCGTTCGTCTTCTCGTGAGGGGTGGTCGAGAACGAGGGTGGGCTGGAGTCGGCTGAGGATGTAATCGGGGACCTCGAAGGTCGATTCATCCTCATTCATCGTCACGACGCAGCGGAAGTCGTCGTGTGCCGAGATGGTGATTCCTGCGACGATTGACTCGACATAGCGTCGGTGGTCCAGCAGCGGGGCGAGGCTGGCCCAGGATTTTTCGTTCATCCGGTTGCCCTCGTCCAAAACGCAGACCGAACCGGTGACCATCGCGGTGACCAGTGGGCTGGCGTGGTACTGGATGGACCCCGATTCGGCCAATACCGGGGTGACCAACAGGTCCTCGGGCCGCGTGTCGGACGTGCACTGGTAGACATAGAGGTCCTGCTCGCGGGTGCGAGCGGCGGCCATGGCCAGCGTCGTCTTGCCGATTCCCGGTGGGCCTGTCAGGCGAGGGGCCAATGGCAGGTCCTGGTCGTCGACAGTCAACCAGCAGGCCAGCAGTTGCCGGAGCCCCTCGCCCTGTCCGATCCACTCGCCACGCGACGGATCGGCCGACGAGAGGTGCAAGCGGATGCCGTTGATCTCGACCTGATCAGCCATCAGCGAGAGGCCGAGGTCAGCTCGGTGAACAATCGTTCGACGTCGGCTCGCGTCACGGTGATCTCGCGAGTGAACCCGGTGTGGGCTCGTTCGTAAAAGATCTGGGTGGCGAGTTCGGGCTTGGAATGGATGAGTGCTGAGAGCAGCTGGTGGGTGTCGACTTCCCCATCGGCCTGCTCCTCGAGTTCGTTATCGAGTTGCTGGATCTCGGCTTCGACTTCCGGGTCGAATACCGTTCTGGTTTCAACAACGAGCAACTCGATCCGTGGATCAAACTTCTTGTAACTTGCCATCGCGGTGATCTCGGTGACCGGACACGACTGAAACAGGAACGCTGCCAGCGATATTACACGTCGACGGCCCGCCTCGACAGGCTACTCGGTGATGATGTCGCGGACGGTGTGCCCGCTGGGGATCATTGGCAACACGTGTTCCTGGTACGGGCACACCACGTCGAGCAGGTAAGGGCCGTCACAGGCGAGCATGGTGGCCAGTGCGTCGGGGAATTGATCCCGGTTGCGGACCTGAGCGGCCTCGACACCGTATCCCCGGGCGATCGAGACGAAATCGGGATAGGTCTTCTCGGCCAGTTGGCCGTCTCCATCTCCGGTGTATTCGGGGGCGTCGACTGGTCCCAGCCAGGTGTGGGCCCGGCGACCATCGAAGAACCGGTCCTCCCATTGCATGACCATGCCCAGGTGCTGGTTGTTCAGCAGTAGGATTTTGACCGGTAGTTTTTCGCAGTGCAGCGTGGCCAATTCCTGGATGTTCATCTGGAACGAGCCATCACCGTCGATGTCGATGCAGAGTGCACCGGGATTGGCGGCCTGGGCTCCCATGGCCGTGGGCAGTCCAAAGCCCATCGTGCCCAGCCCCGAACTGCTCATCCATCGTCTTGGCAGCCGGAATGGGAAGTGCTGTGCCGACCACATCTGGTGTTGTCCCACCCCGACACTGACGAAGGTGTCCCGGTCCCGGGTCTGCCGGGCGAGTTCCCTGATGGCGGCCTGTGGGAAAATCAGTGTCTCGTCGTCGGGACACACCAGCGGGTTGTCCTGCTTCCACCGGTCGATCTGGCTGATCCACTCGGAGATTTCCGGCACGTCTTCGTCGGTGAGTTGTTGGTTGAGTTGCTCGAGCACATCGGCGACGTCGGCGACGATCGGGATGTGGGCTTCCTTGTTCTTGTGAATCTCGGAAGGATCGATATCAACATGAACGATCTTTCCGTGTCGGGCAAATTCTTCGAGCTTGCCGGTGACTCGATCATCAAACCGAACGCCCAGTGCGAGCAACAGGTCGGCTTCGTTGATGGCGTAGTTCGAGTAGACCGTGCCGTGCATGCCGAGCATTCCCAGCGACTGGGGGTCGTCGCCGGGAAAGACGCCCAGTCCCATCAGCGTGGTGGTCACCGGGATACCCGTCCGGCGTGCAAAAGTGGTCAGCTGCTCGAAGGCCCCGCTGTTGATCATGCCTCCACCGACGTAGAGAATCGGCCGACGTGATCGCCGGATGGCAGCAATCGTCTGTCCGATTTGCTCGGGCTGCGAGATCCGTCCCTCGGGATGGTACCCGGGCAGGTCGGTGGGCGGATCGAAGTCGGGTGGATTGTCCAGCCGCAACACCTGGATGTCCTTGGGGAAATCGATCAGCACCGGGCCGGGCCGACCGGTCTGGGCTACGTAGAAGGCCTCCTTGACAATCCGGGCCACATCCTCGATTTCGGTGATCAGGTAGTGGTGCTTGGTGACGGCCCTGCAGACCTCGACGATCGGGGTTTCCTGGAAGGCATCGGTGCCGATGACATGCTTGGACACCTGCCCGGTGATTGCCACCATGGGCACGCTGTCCATCTTGGCGTCGGCCAGGGTGGTGACGAGGTTGGTGGCACCGGGTCCACTGGTGGCCATGCAGACACCGACGCGGCCGGTGCTGCGAGCATAACCCTGGGCGGCGAAGCCACCTCCCTGTTCGTGCCGCGGCAGGATCGTCCGCAACCGGTCTTCCCTGGCAATCAGGGACTGGTGCAGGGGCATGCTGGCCCCGCCAGGGTAAGCAAAGATGCACTCGACTCCCTGGTGAATCAAGGAGTCGACGAGAATGTCGGCACCACTGATGCCGGCGGCATCGCGTGCGGCTGATCGTTGATGTTGAGTGGTCGACACGAACACGGTCTCGGTAACAATTTNGTCCCGAANNGTCCAAGAGGACTGNTCGGGTGTGGGAACCCGCCTGCGAGCCAGCGATTCCNTTCGCGCATGCCTGCGCGGCACAGCTCAATCTAGTGTAAGCGGTCGATCAGGGTGCGGCGAGGGTAGTTCAGCCTGTGCCGGCGGATGCCACGGACCGTCTGTGACGACCATGACGGTTACGCAGCGCCCAGCAACCCAACAGCAGCACGGTGGCGGCGGCCCACCATCCCAGGGAAACCGCTGCACACAACCCCCCCAGGGCCACCAGGCCGGCGCGAAAGTGCCAGGCCATCGCCAGTTCGACCACCAGGAGTCCCAGCAGCATGTTCAGGAAAAACCGGCCCAGCGGTCGACCTGGTTGGTCGAGGGCGGTGGGCGCCTCTCCGTCGTGCCACCGGGTGTAGATCGGTGCATCCACTCCGGAGAGTCGCGCACGAGCCGACTCGCCGACGGCCGCCTCCAGATTGCTCTCCGAAGTTTCCATGGTGATCGCGTACGATTCGATCGCATCGGTGGGGGGTTCCAGTGACAGTCTGTAGATCCCCGGGACCAGCGGGGTGTCGCTGATCAATTGGCCCGATCCGTGATTGGCCGGTTCGGCGTCCTGTCCGGAGAGCAATTCACGCGAAACCGGATTCTCCATGGACAGACTGCTCCCGTCGGGGGCCAGCAATGTTCCCCCGGTGACCAGCGGGCCCACTGTACGCGTGATCGGTTGTCCGACCAGATGGTTCCGGGAGGACCAGCGGCTCGAGACCGAGAATCTCACCAGTTCGTGAACCATGGGCAGGAAACTGGTGGAGAGGACCGGCCAGGTTGTCCACCGTGGATCCAGTGACGTGGTGACCAGGACGACATGTCCGTGTCCAAACCGTCGCGAAAGAATCGCGGGGTCCCCGGAATCATAAGACAACGCGACGCGGGCAGACGGCAGCGGACTGGTGAACAGGTACTTCAGCGTGACGGTGGTGCCCAGGCCGTTGCCATCCAGGCCGCGAAAGATCGAGAGCAGGGGATGGGTGTAGTTGCCCGGATCAAACACGACCGGCTCCTGGCCGGGACTGTCGGATGAGACAAGGTGCTCGATCCGCCCGGGAAGCAGCCCGGCACCGGTGTCGCCCAGTAGTTGATTCCAGGCCCCGGTGTCGACCTCCTGGCCCAGGCCGATCACCAGGCCACCACCAGCTTCGACGAACCGGGCCAGCCGCGAGATCTCCAGGTGGTCCAGCCGGGGCACGTCACACAGGACCACGCAGTCGTACCGATCCAGTTCCTCGCCCAACAGGCGGCTTTCGGGAATCGCGGTGGTGGTGATCCGGGATGAACCGACCGGTCCAGCCGAACCGTTGGGGGGGGGTGTCGCGAAGTCTTTCGGATCCAGGGCGGCGGCGACATAGAACGTGGCGGCCTGTTCCGGACGGTTTCCCGAGCGGCCTCCGGCCAAAAGAACATTCAGCCGGTCACGGACCGGCAGGGCGATATGGCGGCTGTCGTCCTCGGGCAATCCGTCACCGCTCAGTCGCACCTCGGCATGGTGTTCTCCGGCCGTGGAGAAACTGTGAGTCCATTCGACGGTGGTGGTGCCGTTGGGTTTCAGTGCGAGCGGCCGGCGGGCCACCATGCGATCGTCAATGAACCACTCGACCCGGCCGTCGATGAGATCACCTGTTGACGTGTCGGGTCCGAAGTGTGAGACGGTGGCTCTCAGGGTCACCGGTTCATCAACGATCCCCACCGAGGTCCCCGGTTGAAGATCGATGACGGCCGCGTTGGAGGCGTGAGACCCGCCGACGTCGTAGACGACCAGTTCGGATTCTCGATTGATGGACGCCAGCAGTGTCCCGAGGTCTTCCCGTTTGTCCGGGTCGGATGGTTGCCAGGCGGCCTGCTGAAGATCGGTGACCAGCGAGACCCGGACCCGGCCGGTTGAACCGGGAACGCTGAGCATCGCCAGTGTTGCCTTGAGCGTATCGATTTCGCGACCGGACTCCCAACTCGGTTCCAGGCGAGACAGTTCTTCGAGAAATTCGGAGCGACGGCTGGAGGCCTGGGACACCACCACCGGTGGTTCGGCACCGCGGATGGCCAAGAGGCGAAACGTGTCACCGTCGTGAGCCGCTTCGACAGTCTGTTCGAGAATTGCTCGGCCCCGATCGAATCTCCGGTGGCCCCGGTCACGGTGCCTCATGCTGAGAGTGGCATCGAGGATGAAAACATGATGAACGGTGCGATGGTCGGTGGCGAGAGCGATGGGGGTGGATTGCAGGAATGGCCGCGACAGGGCGATGGCAACCAGCACCAGGATGGACATGCGGACAGCCAGCAAGGTCCAGTGCTGGAAGCGGAGTCGCCGGGAGTGTTTCCGGGAGGCCTCGGCCAGGAACCGGTTGGCGGCGAACGGTTCGGAGTGATGCTCGCGCCGGAAAACCAGATGCAGGATCGCCGGGATCACCGCCAGGGCGGCCCCCAACAACAACCAGGGACTGCCGAATCCGAAGGCCAGCAGTGGGAAGGTGCTGCAGGGCAACATGGTTCACTTCCTCCTCCGTCGCCGGAGTCGGGCCTGGAGAAACCGGGGCAGCGAGTCGGCGAGAGGAACGTCGGAGCGCAGCAGTTGGTAATCGACCTGGATCGAGCGACACCGGGAGGACAGTTCGTCGAGAAACCGGCGGATCTCGACCCGGTAGGCCTCGGCCAGCGCACGTGGTTCGACCACCTGGTCGGGTTCTCCTTCCAGTCCGACAAATCGTGTCGGATCTTCAAAGGGAAATTCTTCCTCGGCAGGATCCATCACCTGCAAGACCACGACGTCGTGTCCATGCCAGGCAAGCTGCTCGAGTCCGCCGATGGTCTCATCGATGTCAGCAAAGAGATCGCTGAAACAGATCACCATGGCGGGTTGTGTCAGCCGCGTCGCCAGGTCGGTCAGCGCGGTTCCCAGTCCCGTCGGTCCGGTGGCGGTGCTGTCCACCAGTGCCTGTTTGATTTGCTGCAGATGTGAGGGTTGGGTGGAGGGTGGCAGGACGTTCTTGAGTGTTCCGGCAACCGTGACGAGGCCGACGGCATCGGCCTGTCGCAGTGCGAGCCATGCCAGGGCCGCGGCGGCCCGGCGGGCGTGGTCAAGTTTCGAACATCGGGTGCCGGTCGAGCGGTAGGACATCGACTCGCTGGTATCGAGAACGAGCCAGCAGGAGAAGTTGGTCTCGTCCTCGAACTGCTTCAAAAAGTACCGGTCACTGCGACCGAAGACTTTCCAGTCGACGTACCGCACGTCATCGCCCGCCACGTATTCACGATGCTCGGCGAATTCGGCCGAGAACCCTTGCAGGCGGCTGCGGTGTCGTCCGGTCATCGATCCCTCGAGCCGGCGCTGTGGCTCGAGACTCAGTCGGCAGAGACGGGAT
This sequence comes from Planctomycetaceae bacterium, assembly GCA_002724415.1. Classification (GTDB taxonomy): domain Bacteria; phylum Planctomycetota; class Planctomycetia; order Planctomycetales; family Planctomycetaceae; genus UBA8437. Next base: position 59,214 of record PBOU01000051.1, on the reverse strand, counting down.
TGGAGTGCCGTGTCGATCAAGTCGTCGGCCCTCGACACGGCCGTGTCGGCGATCGATCGTCCGTCACCGGTCACTGGTCTGCACCCCGGAAAATCCGGGCCACCGCCGGGTGGTCGATTGGTTCACCGGCGGGAGTTTCGTGGAGCAGCCAGTCGATCACATCGTCAGGGGTAACCCGTTCGGACTCGGCGTTGAAGCTCGTGATGATCCTGTGGCGTAAGACCGGGAAGGCCACGGCACGGATGTCGTCGATTCCGACGAATGTTCGTCCGGCCAGCACGGCTCGGGCCTTGCCGCCCAATACCAGGGACTGCCCGGCTCGAGGACCGGCACCCCATTGCACGAATCGATCGATGAAACCGTCCGGTTCGCTGTCGGAGGAACGGGCAGGTCGGGAGAGACGGCACAGGTCAATGGCATAACGAATGACGTGATCGGCCACCGGAATCCGCCGGACCAGTTTCTGCAGGGTGACGACATCGTCGTGGCTCAACACGGTGCCAGCCTCGGTGGATTCGTCGGTGGTTGTTCGCCGGACGATTTCGAATTCCTCGTCGACGGCCGGGTAATCCACGAGGACCTGGAACATGAAACGATCGAGCTGTGCTTCGGGAAGCGGGTAGGTGCCCTCCTGCTCGATGGGGTTCTGGGTGGCCAGCACGAAGAACGGTTCGGGCAACGGGTGTCGTCGCCCGCCGGCGGTCACCTGGTGCTCTTCCATCGCTTCCAGCAAGGCCGCCTGTGTTTTGGGCGGAGTCCGGTTGATCTCGTCGGCCAGCACGACGTTGGCAAAGACCGGCCCGGGAAGGAAACGAAACTCCCGAGTTCCGCTTCCACGGTCCTCCTGGATCACCTCGGTGCCGGTGATATCCGCTGGCATCAGGTCCGGAGTGAACTGGACACGTGAAAATGCCAGCCCGAGGGTGTCGGCCAACGTGCGGACCATCAGTGTCTTGGCGAGGCCGGGAACTCCCACCAGCAACGCGTGGCCTCCGGCCAGCATGGCCACCAGCAGGTCCTCGACCACCGACGCCTGGCCCACGATCACTTGTCCCAACTCGTGGTTGATCCGTGTGGCCGCCTCACCCAACCGCTTCACGGCCTCAGCGTCGGGATCGACGTGGGAGGTGGGTTGCGGTGCTGGTTGCGGTGCTGGTTGCGGTGCTGGTTGCGGTGCTGGTTGCGGTGTGGGTGTATCGGAGGACACGTCAGATGGCTCGTCTGCAGTGAGTCAAGAAGAGTGGGCCACGCCGTATCATCGAGCGGGATTGGTCACGTTGTCAAACCGGGGGGCCGACAGCGATCCACCAAATCGTCCCAGGACGGTGAGCTGGCCATTTCCGCAGAGGACCAGTTTGTGTTGCGTGATCAGCAGGTTGCCACCCTGGCAACCTCGGACATCGAGACGGACGGGTTGCCGGAGCGGTTGACCGGACTTGAGATCGACCACGTGAAGTAGTTCCCGGGTTGGCCAATAGATGATGTTGGAGGCGACGAGCCCTCGTCCATGGCCGAACTGATGTTGTTCCTGGGAAAGGCGTTTCCATTCGATTCGTCCGGTGTGTACGTCGAGGGCCCAGAGGGAATTGCCCGAGACAATGGCTCGGCCTTTTTGGATTGCCAGCAGGTGTTCGATGCCACCGTCCAATTGACGGGACCAGGCGGGTTGACCGTTCTGGATGTCCAATGCGACCAGTTCTTGACGACCGGAGCGGGCGAGCAGCAGTCCCGAGTCNTTGTCGGGGAGGCAGCAGAAGGGACCCGGNCCGGNGGGAGGATCGAGTGCGGTGATCCAGGCGGTGGAGCCNGANGCGGTGTCAAGCCTGGCGACGACCCCGGTGTCACCAGAGTAAATCAATCGGCCATCGCTGATTGCCAGCAGGTTGTGAGTGACAACGTTGGCGGATGGGTCGATGGCGGTCACGGCTGATGCCAGTCGGCGGTGCCAGTGTTGTTCCCCGGAATCGGCATCCAGGCAAACGACCCCGATCTCGCAACGTGGGTGACCCCGNCGGGTGCACACGTACAGCCGNTCACCGATGACCACCGGGGCGCCGTCGAATGACCAGCCGCCACGGGTGTCGTTGGAGGAGATGGCATCCGGGTCGAACCTGGTCACGAGTTGTCCCTGTCCGTCAGCGACATCCAGTGCGATCAGTTCATGGGTCAGCCGACGTGGTTCACCACCGGTGGCAGCAGTCACCGGCGATCCGATTCTGGCGTAGAGGCGACCGCTGGCAACGGTAAGACTGGTGCTGACCCGTCCGGTCCGTTGCCGGGTTGCTCTCACCGGCGGGTGCACCGGTGGTGGGGGATACAACGACGTTCTGCCGGTCGCGGTTGACCAGGCGGGTTGTCCGGTGTCGAGAGTCCAGGCGTGGAGTCCGAACGAGTCGGCGGCAAATACCAGGTTCCTGTAGACGACCGGATGCCGATCGGTGTGCCGCGAGAGACCGGCGGTGAGCGAGTTGTCTATGCGGGCATGCCAGAGTGGTGCGGCGGGATCGACCGGGGCCGTCCGGATGCCATTCCTCTCTGGTCTTCCGGCAAAGGTGACGTGGTCGGAGTCAGCCGCGGGACCGGGCCAGGCTTCCGGACGGGCGAGCCATTCGGAGAGCAATGACACGAGTGTCCCCGTGCGACCGGCCAGGGTGCCACGGGCGTTGGGATGCCGCTGTTTCAGCTCGTTCCATTCGACCCGAGCGCGTTCGATTTGTCCGGCNAGGCAATGACACAGCACCAGNCGTGCTCGCACCTGGGCCNCGGGGTGTTGGCTGTCGGGAAAATTGAGCCGTTGAATGGCCAGCGGGCTNCCGGGGGTGTCCGGCTGGTCGTCTCCGGGAGGGACCNGGGACGGGGGAAGCAGTTGTCGCCAGTACCGGGCGGCTCGCTGTGGCCGGTTGGCCTGCCAGGCCTGTTCACCTAGCCACCACAGNGCGTCGTCGGCCCACCGGCTGGCGTAGGCGTCCCGGAGCACCCGCGACACGGCANCCGGATCCTTTGCGGCGCGGCCGGCCTCGAACCATCGTCGCGCCTGTGGATCGACCTGGTCACGGTAGATTGCCAGTCCGGCCGGTGGCATGTCGACCAGCAGGTGNTGGACCAACAGGGTGGTGTCGAGAAACTGACCGGGGTTCACCTCGACAAGTTCATCGGGATGATCGGTTCGAACCCGGTTCAGCAGGGAAATGGCGTTGGACCAGTCGGATCGCCTGAGATACTCGCGAGCCAGCCGGATCTTTCGGCGTGCGGTCGCGCTGGCCTGGACGGTGATGACGGGAGACTGGGCGGGGACCGTCGCGGTCGGAAACAGCAGCAGCCCAAGCAGCATTCCAAGCAACGGGGGCCGGACGAGGCGGCTCACTCCCGACCTCCCCGCAAGCTGGTCCCGAGCGTGAACACCCCGATTCCGACAAGCGTCAGTACCGGCATCCAGAGCAGCGGCATGCCGAAGTTGAGTTGCCAGAGAATCAGGAAAGGCAACAGTGTCANNACAGCCAGTTGCATCAGGAAGCCGATCTGCTGTCGCATCGCGGCACCTTCGCGTTTGTGGCCCGGGTGAGTTGTGAGCCGGCNAGCCTACTCGTCCTTGAACTTGGCCACCGGCACCTTGGTTGCCGGCAACTGGGTCGTCTGGTTGGCCTTGATTGTCACGCTGAAGCCTCGCTTGGAGCCCGCGGCGACGTATCCCATCATCTCGTGCCAGCAGCGGAACTCGTATGTTCCCGGCGGCAGCCCGGTGACGGTGAATCGTCCCGACGCGTCGGTGACGGCCATGTAGGGATGGTCGAGTACCAGCCAGTAGGCTTTCATCCACGGATGGATGTCACACTTGACCGTGGTCGGCAAGAACTCCGCGACGGGGTACTTGAACTTGAGTCCCGTGCGATTGTTGGCGTTGATGATGAAGTTGTCGGCCTTGTTGCGGATCGGATAGGTGTGCGTGTTGTGGGCNCAGTTGTCGGCCGACTTGACCACCACCGACTGGTCGGTGCGGACGAGCAGGGTGTGAGGCGTGAAACGGCACCCCTTCTGGTCNAAAACGACTTCCGGCTTGGCACTGGATTTCAGCTTGGGGTGGATCTTGGTTTTGTCGACTTTCCGGATGTAGACAAAGATGTGCTGAATGCCCTTGGTCTTGGGGTCAACGACCAGGGAATCGCTGGCCAGGTCGACGGCGGCACAAACGGCCCCGTCCTTGGCAGTCGGGTCACCCTTCTTGACCAGGATCTTGGCCTTGGGGATGGCGCCGTCGAGCAGGAACTGGCCGCTGACCGAGCCGTGTCCGGCGTCGTTGAGCAGCGGCGCGGCGGCGGGTTTCTTCGCCTCCGGCGCGGCGGCCGAGACCAGGGAAACGCAAACAAGAATCAACAGGCAGGACCGCATGGTTTTCATCAAGACAGCTCCTGGTCGGCAGTGTTCCGGGTGCCATTCCAGACTAGCGAATTGAGTGAGATCGCGGAAGCGGTTGGTGGGTCGCCATCACCGGTGGTGTGACGACGGGGCATCCTGGCCTTACGACAGGATCCCGTGGATGGGTTCACCCAGCGCGATCGGGTGAGGTTGCCCCTGGGGGTCCTTGATNCTCATCTCGGGATCCAGTCCCAGGGCGTGGTAGATGGTGGCCACCACGTCCTCGGGTGTCACCGGATTGTTGGCGGGATACCCGGCGTGTGCGTCCGAGGATCCGAAGACCGTTCCCGGTTGGATGCCGGCTCCGCCCATNAGGATCGTGTAGCAGTGTGACCAGTGATCACGACCACCGGCTGACGTCGCGGCGCCCACGGTGACCTGGCCCATCTTCGGGGTCCGGCCGAATTCGCCCATCGCCACGACCAGGGTTTCCTCCAGCAGTCCCCGTTCGTGCATGTCCTGGAGTAGGGCGGGAAAGGCCCTGTCGAAGTACGGCAACAACGACTTTCGGAGAATGGGGAAGTGACGGAGATGTCCGTCCCAGGCCGAGTCACGTCGTCGGCCACTGCACACGGTCACCAGCGGGACTCCCGCCTCGATCAATCGTCGGGCCAGCAGCAGGCACTGGCCCAGGTGTGGCANGCCGCCGAAATTGCGAGCTCCCTTGCTGCGGTTCACACGATCGGGCAACCCGTACTTCTCGCGGATCGCNACCGGCTCGCGTTCCAGGTCGAATGCATCCCGTGTCTTGACCGACGACAGCAGGCTGAACGCCTTGCGGGAGTGGTCGGTCATTGCGTTCCAGGTCGGTTCGGCAATTCTCTGGTGAGGGGCCCGATCGAGCAGTTCCAGCAAGGTTTTTCTTCGGCCCAGTCGGCTGCGGGGCACCTCGGCCGGCAGCGACAGCCCGGGCACGCGGTAGTTTTTCACGCTGGGGTCGCCGACCACCAGCGGGTCGAATCCGGGACCCAGGAATCCGGCCCTCTGGCCAGGCAGGTCGTGACCGGCGTCCCACATGATGTCCGGCAGGTGCACGTACTCGGGAATTTCCCGCAGGGGACGGTGTTGGGCGAGTACCGAGCCGATGGGAGGAAAGTTGTCGGGCTCTTCCTTGATGATNAGGTTGGCTGCCGGTTGGGGATGACGACCGGTCAGCATGTAGTAGGTGGCCGAACTGTGCACCATCACATCATGTGTGACCGAGCGGACCAGTGACAGGTGGTGCATTTGCTTGGAGAGTTCGGGCAAGCCCTCGCAAACGTGGATGTCCGGCACGNTGGTTCGGATCGGTTGGAATTCACCGCGAACTTCCACGGGGGCGTTGGGCTTCATGTCCCACATGTCGTGCTGGCCGGGTCCCCCGTCGAGAAAGAACAGCAGACAGGATTTGGCTGCACCCGGCCGCAGTCCTCCCGCGGCAGCCTGTTCCAGCAACGACGGCATGGTCAGTCCCATCAGGCCCAGCGAACCGACCTGCAACAGGTCGCGTCGAGCGAGGGGCAAACTGGANTGGGANTGGGCNANGGCCATGGNTTCAGGCTATCCGATNGGNTCGAGCGAGGACAAGTTGAACATCGGTGNGATGGCGTCCCGGTCNAAAANCNNNCTTGCGAATGCTCACCGGTGATCCGCAGAATCGNTCACGGTGAACTGCTCGCCTCGGGCGGTTGCTNCCNTGCGAGACGGATCTCGTCGTNGGCAGCCGTTGCGGTTGGTTTCCCTGGAATCCGCGGGCCCGAGGTGTTTGTCATGCTGGCGAAGTTGTTCACGTATTCGTTGTTTGGGATCGAGGCGCGGGCTGTCGAGGTCGAGGTCGACATTTCTGCGGGCAGCCTGCCGCGGACGATCCTGGTCGGTTTGGCCGAGGCCGCGGTTCGAGAAAGCACTCACCGGATCGAACGTGCCCTGGTCAACAGCGGTTACGTCCGACCCAGCGACCGAATCGTGATTTCTCTCTCGCCGGCCGATCTTCCCAAGGACGCCGCGTCGTTTGATCTGCCGATTGCGCTGGGCCTGTTGACGGCCAGTGGCCAATTGCAGGGGGATCGTTTTGGCGATTTCGCCGTGGTTGGCGAACTGGCCCTCGACGGGCGTNTGCGACCAATCCGCGGCGTGCTGTCGATGGCCCTGGCGGCCCGCGATGCGGGACGTCGTGGGATTGTCGTGCCGTTGGAGAACGCTCCCGAGGCCGCTGTGGTCGAGGGCCTGGATGCGGTCCCGGTGGGGACTTTGGCCGANGCGGTCGGGTACCTGGCCGGGGCCATCGATATCGAACCGGCAGCATTCAGTTGGGAGCAAGCCATCGGTGCCCATGGCCGTTACCACATCGATTACTCGGATGTGAAGGGGCAGGAGACCGCCAAGCGGGCGGTCGTGGTGGCCGCAGCCGGACGACATCACNTGCTGATGATTGGTCCACCGGGTACCGGCAAGACCCTGTTGGCCCGTCGACTGGGCAGTATTCTGCCCGANTTGACGTCCCAGGAGAGCCTGGAGACCAGTCGAGTCTGGAGTGCCGTTGGTCGGTTGGCAGCGGGTTGTCCGCTGATGTTGCAACGCCCATTCCGCGCACCACATCACACGATCAGCGAGGCGGGCCTGGTTGGAGGAGGCAGTCGGCCCTCGCCCGGCGAGATCAGCNTGGCCCATCACGGCGTGTTGTTCCTGGACGAGTTGCCCGAGTTCAACCGGCGGACACTGGAGGTGTTGCGGCAGCCCTTGGAGGAGAACCAGGTGACGATCTCGCGTGCCCTGGGCAGCATGACCTTCCCGGCCAACCTGATGCTGGTGGCTGCGATGAATCCGTGTCCCTGTGGGTACCGTGGTGATCCGCGTCGGGAATGTCATTGCGGGTTGTCCCAGGTCGAACGGTACATGGCCAAGATCAGTGGGCCGTTACTGGACCGCATCGACATCCATGTNGAGGTCCCCGGCGTGCCGTTTCACGAGTTGTCCGACAACGTNGCNGGAACCGACAGCCAGGCGATGGCCAGCCAGGTCGAGGTGGCCCGGAACGTCCAGTTGGAACGGTTCACGTCGGCCACTGGTCATTCGACGACCGGGGCCAACGGGAACATGAGTCCTCCGGAGATCAGACGTCATTGCCGGTTGCAGGGAGCGGCCGAGAAACTGCTGAAGCTGGCGATGGAACAGATGGGACTCTCGGCCCGAGCCCACGACCGGATNCTCCGCGTCTCGCGGACGATCGCCGACNTGTCGGGTCATGCCGACATCGCCGAGGACCATCTCTCGGAAGCCATCAACTTCCGGGCGCTGGACCGGTCGTACTGGAATTGATCGGACCGTTGTTCGGAACCAATCTGGTCCGGCTAGGGAGTCGCCGTCTTCAGCAGTCGCGGCGAGGCCTTGGCCACCCACCCGGCCTTGCGCTGGCCCTTGCCCGGGCGATTCGAGTCGCCGAGGTCGGCCCGAGCGTCCTCGACCAGTTTCATCAGTTTCTTGACCACGGCCGGGTTTCCGGTTGCCACGTTTCTGTCCTCGTGGATGTCCTTGTCCAGGTTGAACAGTTTCAGTGGTTGGGCTGGCTCGGGCTTGCCCCAGTTGCGTTTCTTGGACTTCATCGGGACAAACATTTTCCACGGCCCCGACCGGACGGCCTGCAACTGGTCCATCTGGTAGTAGTAGAAGGCGTCGTGTCCGGCGTCGGGACCGGCTTGTCCGGCCAGGATGGGCCAGATGTTCTTGCCGTCGAGTTTCCGGTCCCTTGGTGGGCTGGCCCCGGCCAGGTGAGCCAGCGTGGGCAATACGTCGATGGTNCTGGTGATGGCCTTGCTGCTGGTGCCGGCGGGAATCCTGCCCGGCCAACGCACCACGCACGGCACGCGCATGCCACCCTCGTCAGTGCGTCCCTTGCGGCCGCGCAAGGGCAGGTTGCTGCCCTGCTTGGCCCGGGCGGATCCGTTGTCGGAGGTGAACAGCACCAGGGTCTGCTTGTCGATATCGCAGTCGTCCAGGGCCTTGAACAGTTCGCCCATCGACCAGTCAATTTCCTGGACCCAGTCGCCGTAGAGTCCATCGCGCGACTTGCCACGAAATCGCTTGGCCGGCACCAGGGGAAGNTGCACGGCGGTGTGTGGCAGGTACAGGAAGAAGGGCCGGGACTTGTTGGCGTGGATGAACTTCACCGCCTCCNCGGTGTATTGCCGGGTGATGGACGTGTCTTTCTGGATGCCGGAGGCGAGAACTTTCAGATCCCGGACAAGTGGCAGCGGCACGTTCTTGCGGTTCATGTCGTTGCTGTAGGGGATGCCGAAGTAATGGTCGAAGCCCTGGCTGGTTGGCATGAAATCCGGATGGTCACCCAGGTGCCACTTGCCGATGGCCATCGTGGCGTAACCCCGGGTCTTGAGGACCTCGGCCACGGTCACCTCCGAGGGATTCAATCCCTTGCGGGCGGCGGGGAACAGCACGCAGAGATTCTTCTCGTCGCAGTGCATGTTGACACGTCGGGGGTAACAGCCGGTCATCAGACTGGATCGCGAGGGGGTACAGACCGAGCAGGTTGAATAGAAATCGGTCAGTTTCATGCCCTCGCGGGCCATCTTGTCCAGCACCGGGGTGTCGTGGGTCTTGGAGCCAAACGGTCCGATGTCGGCGTAACCCAGGTCGTCGCAGAAGACGACAATGAAGTTGGGCTTTGTGTCGGCCAGGGCCGGGCGGAATGNCAGCAGGGTGATCAGCAGGGTGGGCAATACGGCGAACGACTGGCGCATGGCGGGTNTCCCCGTGGAGTTTCGGTCCACCGGGATTGTAGCCGAATCCCGGAGAATTCAGACCGTGTCACCGGAATCCGGTGTCAGGACGCGGTGCCCATGGCGGCCGCGAGAATCTCGGAGGTGCTTTCCCGCATGATCCTGGAATCGACCATTTCGCCTTGCAGCAAAGTGGCGCGGACATCCTTGCCCGAGATGAACACGGGCTTCTCGTCGGGATGGTTCTTCATCAGGTCGACCCGTCCCAGCGATTCGTAGTAGGCGGCAAANCCGACATTGACCGGACTGATCTGCAGGTCGCCGGCGAGGTTGTCGAAGATTTCCTGGGCGTCGAAATCGCCCCAGATTGCATCGCCGTCGTGGTAGGGCGCGTCGGCGTGCTTGCGNCCGATCACGATGTGGGTGTAGCCCATGTTCTGNCGGTAAATGGCGTGCATCACCGCCTCGGACGGGCCGCCATAGAACATCTTGATATCCAGTCCCAGCAGCCGGACCCGGTCGGGGACACTCTCGCCCCGGGGACCCCACAGTTCGGGGTCACTGTCGCCGTCTCCCATGGCCTGGTCGCTGATCAGCTTCTCGTAGGTCTGCATCCGGATGGCCGCGTTGACGTCGTCCCCCTTGGTTTCACCGATCAACGGGTTGAGTACGGCTCCGGCGTTCTTGCCGTCCTTCAGCAGCGATTCCAGGGCATACACCAGTGCGTATTCGTGAGCCCGGTGCAGGGGGTTGCGGGTCTGGAAGGCCACGGCCGCATCCCATCCGGTTTCGGCCAACAGCGATCGGACCTCGCGAGGTGAGAGCACGAACTGGCCGAAGTCGGGGTTCTTGGCGCCCGGCAGGACGCGGATCGAGCCACCGACCAGGTGGGTGCTGTCGGCATCGTGGACCATCACCATGTCGCCACCGGGGTGATCGGTGCGATCGGTGCCGTAGACCGCGGAGATGTATCGNGGCTTGTCCCACTCGAAGACGCTCTCGACGTCCAGCGTTCCCACGACTGTCCCATCGGGACCGGCCAACGCGACAGTCGATCCAACTTCCAGGCCAGCGGCCGTCTCGGAGGTGGCCGGCAGTGACAACGGGATCGTCCAGGCGTACAGGCCNCCCTGGGATTCAATCACTTTCTCGTCGAGCACGCGATTGAAGACATCCTCGTTCATCGGGCCGACCAATGGGCTCAGCGTGCCGTCACCCAGGCGATAGACGGTCGAGAGATCGGCGGTGCTGAGTGGCAGCACGGGCAGGCCAGCCGCGCTGGCTGCAAATGCCTCGGCTTCGTCGGCCGAGACCATCCGGCACACGGGTTCGGAGAGACCACCATGGGGAGGGACGAGGTCTGTCATCGGNAGACTTTCGTGGGTTGTCGGCCAGGACGGTTGTCCGAGCCAATGGGCTTTGGCGAGGTCAAACCCCCGACGGTAAGGGACGGGGCTGTTGTTGACAACTACCCCCGCAATCCGGCCGTCTGCATCAATTGGTCGGTTGCCCGGTACGCCTCGGCCACCCACTCCTCGATCTTGTCTGGCTCGGGAGAATACTCCAGNTCGATCGACACCGCGCCATCNATTTCCANCCGGGCGATTTCCTCCAGGTACGGTCCGAAGTCGACGACCCCGCGGCCCGGTGGCAGGTCGCCATGAACCTTGCCATCGCAATCAGAAATGTGCACGTGGATGGCTTTTCCCTGCAACTGCTGAAGTTCGGTGGGGGGAACGTCTGCCAGCAGCAGGTGCGAGACATCGATGTTGGCCTGCAGTGCCGGGTGACCCACATCGTCAATGAACCGCACCATGTTCTCGACATTGCCCAGCAGCGACAGCGGAAACGGTTCGAGTTCCAGGGCGATCTTGAGTCCCAGGTTGTCGGCGTACTCGGCCAGTTCCCGGCAGTTGTCGACACCGGTTGTCCATTGTTCCTCGGGAGGGATCACCTCCTGGTTCCAGATGTATTCGCCGAGCACCAGCAGCAGGTTGTCGGCCTCGTACTCGTAACAGAGATCCAGGAATGCGTGGCAGCGGTCCATGTGGAACCGCTGGACCGAGGGATTGAAATCGATCAGTCCGACCGCAACACAGCAGATCGAGACGATCGGCAAACCGGCCTTGTCGCACTCGGTCTTGATCAGTCGTCGCTCCTGGATGTCGATGTCCAGGGGATCGGTGAAGATGTCGATCGAATCGAATCCCAGTTCGGCGGTCTTGTGAATGCCCCAGGCGGTGTCGCGGCCGGCCTGGGCCCAGGCCGAGTTGATCAGGCCAAGTTGCATGGTGGGTGACTCCGGCGTGCTGCTGTGATATCTCGAGATTGTAGCGAAAACCTCGAAAATTCAGGTGATGATAGCCACGCGAGACTGCACACGCTTGCCTCGTTTTGCGGCNGACCGACAATGGCACGTCTTGCCCATCGATGGAGCTTCGTACCCATGGACCTGTCTCTTTCTGATCATGTCGCCGTCGTCACCGGTGGAGCCAGCGGGATCGGCCGGGCCGTGGCTGAGGGATTCCTGGCCGAGGGGGCCCGGGTGGCGATCTGGGACATTGCCGACACGGTGAACACGACAGCGGACGAACTCTCGGGTGGTCCGACGGTGATTGGTGTCCGCGTGGACGTGACCGACGATGCTTCGATTGCCCAGGCCCTGGAGCAGACGGTTGGATCCCTGGGTGCGATTGACCACCTGGTCCACTGTGCGGCCATCGGTTCGGGTCACTTTGGCTACCCGTTTACCAACCTGGATCCCGATGACTGGTCGGCGACACTGGACGTGAACATCATGGGGATGGTGCGGGTGACCCACGCGGTGGCCGCGGGGATGGTCGAGCAGAACAACGGAACGATGGTGTTTCTGGCCAGCGTGGCCGGTCAATTTGGGTCCCAGACCGACCCGCCCTACAGCGCGGCCAAGGCGGCCAACATCAACTTCGCCCAGTGCGTTGCCAAGGACCTGGCCAATCACGGGATCCGCGTGAACACGATTTGTCCGGGGATGATCGAGACGCCACTGAACCGAGGTGTCTGGCAGGCGTGGAACGATCGCCAGCCGGAAGAGGCGAAACAGGACTACCACGAGTGGGCGGCCGGAAAGATCGAAAGCGTGGTCCCGCTNGGGCGTTGGCAACAGCCCGAGGATGTCGCCGACATGGCCGTGTTCCTGTCCTCGGAACGAGCTCACAACGTCACCGGCCAGACGATCAACGTCGATGGCGGGTTCATCATGCACTGGTAGTCGAGAGTCTCTCATGCAAGTCACCGACAGTGGATTGATCTTCGACGCGACGGCTGTCGAGGGCCCATTGCGGGTCTGTTCGTTCACATCATTGCTGCGGCTCGATAGCGGCACACTGCTGGCTTCGTTCCGACGGGGTTCGGCCAAGGATTCCGCCGATGGCAACGTGGTCATCTGCGAATCGACCGACGAGGGTGCCAACTGGTCGGTGATCAGCGAGGGGTTCGAAACAACTTTCGAGGGCCTGCCGGGCGAGTTCCGCTCGGCCGAGTTGGCCGAGCTGGACGATGGGCGGTTGCTGGCCGTCGGTGGCTGGGTGGATCGGTCGGGTGGNGGCGGTGTGTTGCGGGATGCCGAGACCGATTTGATGCCGTCATTGCACCTGTTGCAGGATTATTCGAGCGATGGGGGCCGCACCTGGGGCGAACGCCGGGTGCTGAAACGAGACGCGGTACTCAGTGGTCCGGTGATGCGGTTGCCGGGCCGGGGCTGGGTGGTGACCAGCGAGTTCTCGCACCCGGGGACACCCGAGCGGGAGCGATTCCACGGCGCGTATGCTCACTTCAGCGCCGATGGTGAGACGTTCGACACGATGGTGGATGTTGTTGACGAGAACCCGGANCTCTTNTTTTACGACCAGCGTCAGAAGCTGTGNCCACGNACGGGTCGTCCGGTGGCGATGTACTGGACNTACGACAACCGGGCCGAGGCGGACATCGAGATGCACATGGCGTGGGGTGATGCCGAGGCACTGACCTGGCAGTCGCCCCGTTCGACAGGCATGGCTGGCCAGATCGCGATGCCGATTCCGCTGGAGGACGGTCGGTTGCTGGCGTTTTACGTTCACCGTCACGAACCCGGTTCACTGCGGCTGGTCGCCTCGCACGACGAGGGGCAAAGCTGGGACACCGGGAATGAACTGGTGGTCTATGCGAGCAGTGGCCCGGGGGAGCAGGGCATCTCGGCAGAGACGACCTACGATGAGTTCTGGGACGCGATGGGCACCTGGAGCTTCGGGCACCCGACCGTCGCGGTGCTGGGTGATGGTTCGCTGCTGCTGGCCTACTACGCCGGTCCCGACGAGTCGTGCCTGAGTGTGCACTGGGCNCGGGTCGAGGTGTAATGAGCCGGGGCTGCNTCAGGTGGCCAGGTTCTGGAACTTGGCGATTCGTTCGAGTTCGNTGACCAGGTCNGAGGGTTCCTGGTAGCGGTCCTCGGGTCGCTTGGCNAGCATTCTNAGNNCNACGCCCTCGAACATGTCGTCGATCGAGAGTTGGAAGTCCTTGGGCCGCTGCGGNTCCTCGTCGCGGATCTTCATGATCAGCTCGGGCAGGTTTCCCCCCTCGACGGGGGGCCGGCCGGTCAACAGGGCGTAGACNGTGGCCCCGAGGCTGTAGATGTCGGCGCGGCAGTCGACGTCGCTGCTGCCGAGGGTCCGCTCGGGTGGCATGAAGGGGATCGGGCCGATCAGCTGACCCGGCTGNGTGATCTGTTCGACCTTGGTGCCCTCCAGGGCCTTGGCCAGCATCATGTCGCCCAACTTGGCCACCTTGTCCTCGGCACGGACGAGGATGTTCTCGGGCGTGATGTTGCGGTGGATGATCTTGTGCTCGAAGGCCTCGTTGAGTGCGCGTGCGATGTGGATGCAGACGCGGAACGCATCCCGCCAGTCGAGCATTCCGACGGTGCCGATTCGTTCGATCATCTCGGCCACACTCTCGCCGTCGACATACTCCATCGCCACCCAGACGTGTTCGTTTGTCTTGCCGGCGTTGTAGATACGGATNATGTTGGGATGACGGATCGGATGCATCGTCTTCATCGCGCGGATGAAACGTTGCATTTCCTCTTCGTCGGTCGCGAGTTCCGGCAGCAGCACCTTGACGGCCACGTCGCGGTTTTGCTCGGTGTCCCGGCCCTGCAGGACGACGCTGGTGCTGCCCTGCGAGAGCACCTTGGTGATCTCGTAGTTGTGGATCTTCTGGCCGACCAGGGCCGTGGCACCGGCGGCACCGGCAGCTTCGGGATTGGCCTCNGCGGCGACTGTCACGTCCGACATTCCCGGGCCTTCGACGCGCATTTGTGTCTGGCCGATCTGGATCGTGTCGCCCGGCCCGACTCTGGTGTCACTGGCCGGTGTGCCATTGACGTGGGTTCCCGAACTGCTGCCCAGGTCCTTCAGCAGCACCTTGCCCTCGGCGACCTGCAACTGGAAGTGCTTTCGCGAGCAGTGGGGGTCGGTGAGTTGGGCATTGGCATCCTGGCCTCGACCGACCAAGAGGGCGGTGTTGTCTTCCANGGCGAATGATCGGCCGGCGTCCGGTCCGGAGACAACAACCAGTTGAAGAGACGACATGAGCGGTTTCCGAGGTGAGTGGTGTAGCAANCTCCAAAGTACAGCAGGGGACCGTCCATCGACAAGCTANCCCGTACTACATCAGCCAGGCGACCAAACCGGCGGCAATCCCACCAACAATGANCACGCCAATGACNATCGCGANCCAGGGTGGGCCGNCACCGTCACCGGGTTTTTCGAGTGATTGTCCTGCCCCTTCGATGGCCTCGCCATCCTCGGACAGCGCCATCAGTTCCTCCATGCTCAGCGCATCGCCCTCGTCTTCCATTTCCGAAGCCATCCCCATCTCCATCTTGTCCAGCGTCGCCGCGAACATGTCGACGGGCACCTTCACCGGACCCTGGCACTTGCGGCACCGGAACTTCTTACCGGCTCGGTTGTCGGCGACCTTGTAGGGTTCGCCACACTTGGGGCATTTCAGCTTGATGGCCATGGCAATCGAGATACTGGAGGTGTGGGGTGTTCGATTCCACCACCATTTGAGTGGGTTTTCGAGCCTGAATTCGAACGAATCGCATCAGGGCTGGAAATCTGCATTTCTGTCGACCGTGGAAAATCNGCAAAAAAAACTGCGACCGGCTCCATTTGCTGTCCGGTTTTGTCTGTCGATTTCAATCTTTCCAGTGAACGGGGCGATATTCGACGCCCGGCTCACAGGAAATATTTTCGGGGTCAACCGCACCAAGCGAAGACTCCATGACAGGAGAAAAGAACAATGAAGATTTCCACAACACTGAAGCTGAGTTGTTTGTCGGTTGCGATGCTGTTTGGGACCTCGCTGGTCGAAACCACGATGGCCGATCCGTTGGACAAGTCGAGCCCGAAGATTGCCCACGGCATGTACCGTGACCGCGGCAAGTCGAGTCCGAAGATTGCTCACGGCATGTACCGTGACCGTGGCAAGTCGAGCCCGAAGATTGCCCATCGCACTCGTCGAGCCCCGGTGACCATCAACGTGGTCGACATGGTCGACATCTACTTCGACCTGCTTGATATCGGCGAGTACGAGCTGGCCGACGAGGTGGGAATGGAAGTCGAGGACATGGTGCGGGAGATGGGTTACTGGAGAGGAGGTCGCTAGATCGGAAGGAGGGGATTGCCGAGGGGAGACATGACAACCGTCCCAAGCGTGTCTCTCCTCAGCANAGCCGGGGTCGTGGNCCAGTGCCATGACCCCGGNTTTTTNNGTGAAGANGCAAATCANGCAAATTCTCAAAAAAGTGTGTCCGGCCTCANNGTGATTTCGCAATCTCCTTGATGAGTGGCAACCACGCGAGCCATTCCAGGNACAAAACAAGCCAACCGAGAGACACACGGGAGAAANNACGATGAGTTTCACAGCAAAAACAAGCTGGATGAAGAAGAGCCTGNCCNACTGGTTCCGNAGCCGTCCNCGTGTTCGTCGTCGACCAGTTGGATCNCNGGNTGCGNGTTGCGAAANCCTGGAGCACCGNGTNCTGCTCTCGGCTGTNGCTGCCGAGGTGNNGATNGANGANGGTCGGTCTCNTCGATNTCACGATCACNGACAGTNNCGGNNNCGACGAGTTGGNCGGCGAGCGNTTCCGNGGCAAGGACCTGCGGTTCATCGAGGATGGACGTGGTCGCGACATCACGATCACCGATGCGTCGGCCCCCGACGAGTTGGCCGGCGAGCGGTTCCGCGGCAAAGACCTGCGGTTCATCGAGGATGGACGTGGTCGCGACATCACGATCACTGATGCGTCGGCCCGCGACGAGCTGGTCGGCGAGCGATTTCGCAGCCGGGCTGCCCGACGGTAAACCAGAAGCCTGGTGGGGTAGAAGCGTCTTCCGGATGAATTCTCGGGGCTGGTGAGACGATTCTTCGATCAGCAGCGCGAGGGAGTCAGGACACGTTNTCGGAAGAGGAGACCTGGACGAGGTTCTCCAGTCGCTGTTGGACCTTNTTGAGCATCCGTCGGACGGTTCGTTCCGAGCAACCCAGTTGACGCGCGATCTCTTCGTTGGTGTGGTTCTGCAGTTTCAGGTCNANNACCTGCTGCTGTTCCTCGTCGAATCCCCTGAGCAATTCCTCGATCTCCCGCAACGCTGCGTCTTCGTCGGGAGTGGGCTGGTTNCCGCCCAGGTCGGCCATGGTCTCGAAGTACTGGTCGCTGTCACCGCCTCGTTTCTGGGCGGCGAAGTGCCGGACCTTCTGGCGGATCTTGTTCAGCGTGATNGTTGTCAGTAACGACAGNAGNTTTTGACGGTCGCGGAGATCGAATTCATCTCCACCGGCCCGCCTGAGGAAGGTGCGAAAGGCCGATTGCACGAGGTCGTCCGGGTCGACCCGCCGCTTCATGCGATCCGAGAGATTGCGTTCGGCGAGCCGCCTGAGGCGTTCCTCGTANCGCATCCAGAAATCGGCAACGGCACTCTCGTCGCTGTCGCGAAATCCTCGGATCCAGCGTTGGCTTTCGTCGGACATGACCGCCAGGGGTTTGCGGGGTGAAGCACCGGGTTGCAGCTCCGATGATAATGCAGCCATCGGTCGTCTACCAACAGGAATGACATCAATGAGTGGCACGGGGCCAGTCACCATCTTGTTTCGAGTTTGTCGGGATGTCGAATGGGTCGACTGGTCGACATGCTGCCTGCGCCATGAGATACTTCGTGCAGCCTCTACTGTCTTCTTGGAGTGATCGGATGTTTCGCACGATTCGCCTGGTTCGACCATTGGCCTTGTTGCTGGTGGCGGTTGTTTCCNTTGTGGCACTTGTCGACGCGGCGCAAAGAGACGCTGGCAAGAAGAAGACGTCAGGTCTCACGAAAGCCTCGAAGGTCAAGCTGGTTGCGAGGCTGTCGGGTTTCAAGGACTGGGCCACCAGCGTGGCTGTTTCGCCCGATGGCAAGCAGTTTGCCGCGGGGTCCTACGGGGTCATCCGTCGCTGGTCGACCTCCGATCGCAAGAGCCTCGGGGACATCAAGCTCAAGGGTGGCTACATCCGGGACCTGGCCTACTCGCCCGATGGGAAGCACCTGGCGGCCGGGGGCTACCAGCGGACATTCGTGGTTGAAACAGCAACCGGNAAGNTGGCCAGGGNGCTGAAGGGCCAACGCGGACAGGTGACCGGCGTCGCCTTTTCGCCCGATGGACGGTTGCTGGCCACCTCGAGTGACGACGAGACGGTTCACGTGTGGAACACGGCCGATGGCGCATCGGTTCGGGTCCTGGAGGGTCACAGCTTTCCCGTGCAGGACGTTGTCTTTTCGCCAGANGGGCGTCGGATTGTTTCGGCCGCCGGGGATGAAACCCGGACGACGAAGCGTGGCGAGGTGATCACCTGGGACACGGCCACCGGCAAGCAGTTGACGGTGCTGGACGACCACAAGAAGGCCGCNACCGGTGCGGCGTTCTCGCCCGATGGCAAGTTGATGGTCACGACCAGCTACGACGAAACCGTGAACGTTTACTCCTCGGGCAAGGAGGCTCCCCTGGGCTTTTTCGGCGGACACGGTCGTCCCACCACCTCGGCCCTGTTCAGTCCCGATGGTCGCTTCGTGATCACCGGCAGCGGTGGCCGGGCCAAGGGGAAGAACGAGATCAAGTTCTGGACACCCCGCGAGGGTGAAGAACTCGCCACGATCGGCGACCACGCCGCTCGTGTCACCGATATCGCCATTTCTCCGGATGGACGTGTCCTGTTCTCTGCCAGCTACGACAAGACTGTCTGTGTCTGGAACCTGGCCGCCCTGTCTGCTGGGGACAAGAAGCCGGTGGCCATCGCGGCGGCGACCACGACGACCCCCGTGGCCACGACGGCCAAGAAGCCAAAGAGTCTTCGCGCGGGAATTATCGGGTTGGACACCTCNCATGTCATCGCCTTCACCCGCATTCTCAACGCTGACAAGGTGACTCCCGAATTGGCCGGGTGCCGTGTCGTGGCGGCCTATCCCAAGGGAAGCCCCGACATCGAATCGAGCACCTCTCGCGTGCCCGGCTACATCAAGCAAGTGAAGGAAATGGGGGTCAAGATCGTCGACTCGATTCCTGAACTGGTCAAGCAGGTCGACGTGGTGTTCCTGGAAACCAACGACGGCCGTCCTCACCTGGAACAGGTTCTTCCGGTTTTGAAAGCCGGCAAGCCGACATTTATCGACAAGCCGATTGCCGGCAGCCTGGCTGATGCGGTAGCAATTTTTGAAGCCGCCAGGAAATACAAGACGCCGGTCTTCAGTTCCTCGTCGCTCCGTTACGGCAAGACGACGTTGGCCGTGCGGGGAGGCAGCATTGGCAAGGTGACCAAGTGCGAAACCACCAGCCCGTGCAGTCTCGAGAAGACCCATCCGGATCTGTTCTGGTACGGCATTCACGGTGTCGAGTCATTGTTCACCGTGATGGGTGCCGGGTGTGAGACGGTGGTACGAGCTGAAAGCACTGCCGGCAAGGACGTGGTGGTCGGAACATGGAAGGGTGGCCGCACGGGGACCTTCACCGGGTTGCGTCCTGGCAAGGGCTATTCCGGCACCGCCACCGGCACGAAAGGGACCGCGGCGGTTGGCTCCTACGACGGGTACAAGCCACTGGTCGTTGATATCGTGAGGTTCTTTCGCACCGGCAAGTCGTCGATCCCCAATCGAGAGACGATCGAGATCTACGCGTTCATGGAGGCTGCCGACGTGAGCAAGCGGATGGATGGGAAGCCCGTGTCGATCAAGAGCGTGTTGGCCCGGGCACGGAAAGCGGCCAAGAAACGGTTGGCGGAACTCGACAAGTGAGCCGGGGTCCNNCGATCAATCGGCGGGAGTTCGTGGCGACAGCCGCCGCGTCGACCGTGTTGTGTGCGTCGGAGCCGGTCCCCGCGGCCAAGAAGCCTGCGGCGGCAGTTGTCGACACGCACCTGCACTGTTTTGCCGGANCCGAGGACAANCGGTTTCCGTTTCACCCGAGGGCTCCCTATCGTCCCACCGCCTCCGCGTCGCCNGAACACCTGTTGCACTGCATGGCTGGTGCCGGGGTCGATCACGCGATCGTGGTGCACCCGGAACCCTACCAGGATGACCATCGCTACCTGGACCATTGCCTGAGAGTGGGCGGAAAGAAGCTGAAAGGAACCTGCCTGTTCTTTGGCGACCGGCCCGGTTCGATCGAGAAGATGCCCGCACTGGTCAAAAAACATCCGGGACGGATCGTGGCCGCCCGCATCCACGCGTTCCGCAAGGACCGGATTCCGGACTTCAGCAAGCCGGGTGTGGGACGCGTGTGGAAGATGGCTGCGGACCTGGGGCTGGCCGTGCAGCTGCACTTCGAGCCCGGGTACGCTGGCGGATTCGAAAAGTACATCCGCGAGTATCCGGGGACGACCGTTGTGATTGATCATCTCGGACGGCCGTTGCAGGCGACCAAGGCTGAGCACGCCAAGGTGTTCAAGTGGGCCCGTTACAAGAACACGATCATCAAGGTGTCGTCGTTGCCGGCTGCTGATGCGAAGGCCCCAAGGCCGATTGGTCCGATCATTCGCCGACTGGTGGATGCCTACGGTCCGGAACGGTCGATTTACGGCGGCGGTTTCAACGGCCAGGCGACCGGTGACAGTTACCGGGCGTATCGCCAGCGAGTGGCAGGCTATCTTGGGAAATTGTCGGGGAAAGATCTGGCGAAGGTGCTGGGCGGCACCGCGGTGCGGGTGTTTGGGTTCGCGTAACGGGAGTTGGTGACACCCGGAGATCAGGCTCCGTATTTCTCCAGTCGACCGGCGTGAGCCAATGCCAACAGCATCAGGTGCTGGGCTTCGAACTGGCCGAGCCCGCCTGTGGTGCACTGGTCCTCACCGAAGGTGGTGGAGTTGTCGGTTCGTGCCCGGTCGCTGGCAATCAGTGTGGGAACCGGGTGCCAACTGTGCGACTTCATCCTGGCCGGTGTACTGTGGTCGCCGGTGACGATCAGAACATCCGGTCCCAGTGCGGTGATCCGGGGCACCGCGGCGTCCAGTTCCTCGATCCGGGCCACCTTGCCNTCGAAGTCCCCGTCCTCGCCGGTCGAGTCGGTGTACTTGAAGTGGATGAAGAAGAAGTCGTGNTCGTCCCATGCGGCCTCGAGCCGATCCATCTGTGATTCGAGCGTGGTGCCAGCGTCGAGCACGTCCATGTGCACCAGCCTGGCCAGGCCACGGTACATCGGGTAGACGGCGATCGCGGCCGGCCGCAGACCGTAGACCTCGCTGAACCGGGGGATTTCCGGCAGCATGGCAATGCCGCGCATTGTCAACAGGTTGGCGGGAACGTCGTCGGCCAGGATTTCGGCAGCCTGTCTCAGGAATTCGCGGCAGATTCCGGCGGTCTTCTGGGAGGGNTCATCCNGTCCGACGGGGTCTTCGGGGGGAACGCCGGTGATTTGCGGGTCGGTGTCGTTGATCCGTCCTCCCAGGCCCTCACCCCGGAAAACGATCACCAGCCGGTACTCCTTGACCGGCCGCACGAAGACCTCGACACCGGGAATTTCGATCGCATCGAGTTTTTCACACAACTGTTCGCCGATGTCGCTGGCGATCCGTCCGGCGCGTCGGTCCGTGATGTTCCCGTTGTCGTCGATGGTGCAGAAATTGCCACGNATGGCCACATCGTCGGGCCCGAGTTCGAAGTCGATTCCCAGCGATTCGAGTACGCCACGGCCGATGTCGTATTCCAGCGGATCGTAGCCGAAGAGCCCCAGGTGACCGGGGCCGCTGCCGGGCGTGATGCCCGGCAGCACCGGGATGCTTCCACCGGTTTCTCCCGCGGCGGCCAGGGCGTCGAGGTTCGGGGTGTTGGCGGTTTCCAACTCGGTCCGGCCACCAGCTTCCAGTGGCAGTCCGCCCAGTCCGTCGGAGACGAGCAGGACGATCTTGGAACCGTTGTCTTTCTGGAGCCGTCGGGTGAGGTCGTGAACNCGTGTCATCGGTCGGTCCGATTATTTTTTGATTCTCGGGGGACCACAGGTGGCCTGTTGTCGTAGTGTAGGCAGACGCCGGACAGGAATCAGCCCATGGAAACCCACGAAGTGTTCAACGAGTTGACTTCCGGGCTGGGTCCGGAATTGACGCGCTGGACCGCGCGGGCGGCAGTGGGCTGCTGGGCGACCTGGTTGCTGATGGTCGTGATCGGTGTGCCGGGCAGGTCGCGGCGTGTCGCGTGGACAGCCGGTCTCGTGGGACACCTGGCTCATGTGTTTTGTGCATTCCATTTTATTCACCACTGGAGCCACGCGGAGGCGGTGTTGCACACGGCCCGGTTGACCGGGCGGTTGACCGGCTGGAGTTTCGGGCAAGGCGTGTGGATCAACTACGCTTTCACGATGGCCTGGCTGGTGGACGTGGTGTGGTGGTGGAGCCGTCCGGCCGAGACGGCGCGGTNCCGTGGTTGGTCGGTCGGACTGCACCTGTTCTTTGCGTTCCTGTTCTTCAACGCCACGGTGGTATTTGGTCCGTGGGGCTGGAAGCCGGTTGGAGCAGGGGTCGTGATCCTGCTGGGTGTCGCCTGGAAGCTGAGGCGCACAGGGACCGCGACAGGATCACCTACCGATGAGATTCCATCATCCGGGTGAACAGTTCGAGTGATTTCTGGGCCATGGGTCCGGGACCGAACAACTCGTGGACCCTCTGCCGGCCNGTCGTGGCCAGTTCGATGCGTCGCTCCGAGTCGTCGGCCAGGGCCTCGAGGGCGTCGGCCAGCGTGTCGGCCCGCCCCGGTTCGACCAGCATCCCGCCCCCGGTCGCCTCAATCAGTTCGGGAAACGCGCCGTGTTCGGGTTGCACCACCGGAACCCCGTTGGCGAGTGCTTCGAGCACGTAGAGTCCCTTGGGTTCGCGGTACGAGGTGGGGACGCTGAGCACGTCCAACGATTTCAGGAACTCGATCTTTGACGCCGTATCGGGTGGACTGCCGACGTAGTGAAACGCATCGCCCAGGTCGCGGGTGGTTGCCACCAGCTTGTTGAAGTATTTCCGGTCGCGNTGGCCCAGGTAACCTCCGACNTTCAATCGCACCCCCGGACGCCGTGCGTGGAGGATGCGGAAGGCATCGACCAGGCGGTCGAGTCCCTTTTCGGGGCAGATGCGGGCGAAGTACCCGACGGTGAATGGTTCGTCCTGCGGAACCGGGGACGCCCCCGGTTGGCCATCATGGTCGGCCAGGTCGATGCCCAGTGGCAGGGTGTGGAACTTGCGGGCGTCGAGGCCGAGGTAACGGACCATGTGATCCCGGTAGTAGTCGCTGTGGACAATGAACCCGTCAAAGTCGGCGGCTCGCTCGTGGATCGACTCGATCGCCTGCGTGCGATACGGCTCGACCAGGTCTTCCAGGAAGATGTCGTCTCCCTGGAGAACGCACAGCAAGGGGACGTCGATTTGCTGCCTGATGGCCCGTGCGGTACCGGCCAGCAGGGCGTTGGAGAAGCAGATGACGTCGGGCTTGAGCGATGTTGCNAAGGCCTCGGCGAGTTCGAGAACATGGGATCGGTGTGGACCGTCCTCGCCACGGAGCATGTCGAGGGTGATGGCNCCCAGTTGCCGGGCGTCGGTACTGACCCCGAAGCGGGTGGCCAGTTTCAGGGCCCAGGGCCGATCGACCCAGCGTGTCAACGCTCNTGGCAGGCGGCGAAACAGGCGGCTGCGGTGTGCCAGGTAGACGCCGNCCCCNCCGAAGTANACCTCGGAGGTGCTGACGTCCTGTTCGTCGACGCGAATCGGGGTGTAAGTGGGGACCAGGCTGACATCGGCCCCGGCGTCGATCAATGATCGGGCCCAGGTGTTGTCGTGCATGCACGATCCGCAGAACATCCCGGCGCCGCCGGCGGTGACGATGGCGATGTGCATGAAGCTAGNCTAACCGGCAAAGACCGTTGCGACGAACCGTTGCAGCAGTGCCTCGGCCCCGGGTGTCTCCTCGAGTGTTGCGATGAACTCTCCGGGAGTTTGCCCCGTGATCCGTTCGATGTACTGCGGATACGCCTTGACTCTCTGGTGCAGGTCGGTCCGAGTCAACTCGGGATGAAACTGCGTGCAATAAATGGGGGCGNCGTCGACCCGGTAGGCCTGGTGCGTGTTGCGTTCAGAGAATGCCAGCAGCGTGGTTCCCCGGGGCAAAACCGACACACAATCCTCGTGTCCCATCTGTGCCGGGAAGCTCTGTCCCAGTGAACCGAATACCGGGTCGTTCCGACCGGCCTGGGTCACGAACAACTGGTGGGTTCCCACCTCGGCGGTGTCCGGGTTGTTGACGACNGTGCCACCCATCGCTCGCGCCATGGCCTGGAAGCCCCAGCAACTGGCAAACGTGGGTTGATTGCGTTGGACGAGTTCCCGGAGCACATCCAGTGAACGGTCCAGCCATTCGCCCTCGCCGGTGGCCGAGTAATCGCCACTGCCGCCCAGCAGCACCACGTCGCTGGTGTCGAGTTGAGTGGAGGACGGCCGGGTGGAGAGGAGATCGACGGTGTCGCAGTCGTCGGGTTGGATTGCCAACGCCCGTGCGAATGCCAACCGTTCGTGATCCCGCATGGGGTCGTCGGCATTGCGGACCTGCAGCAGCAGGAATCGGAGCGATGTGGAGGNCGGAACAGACATCGGTCTAGGTCTCAGATTTTGGNTTTTCCGTCGAGACACCGGTCCGGGAGCGTCCGCGCCGGAGTTGCCGGTGGTACTTGAGCCCGGGGAAGAAGAAGCTGGCGCCGGAGAGCAATCCGAACAGCGAAATGCTGTAGTCGAATGAACTGGCCGCAATGGCCCGTTGTTGAATCCATGCCATCAACGGCGCGCTGGCGAACAGCACGGCCGCCTGAACATAAAACCGGCCCGAGAGGATCCCGGCCTTGACCAAAAAGACGGCTCCACAGAGCAGCCCGAGGACAGGNGAGAGTTGCAGTGGTTGGAANCCGAGGATCGGTTCCACCAGGAACAGCAGGATGCTGCCGGCCATGCTGCCGGCCCAGACATGCGCGATCTGGCGTTCGACAAAGGTCACCGGGCCGGCCTTCTTGCGGAGATTCCAGAAGATCAGTGCCCACAATCCCGCCCCCGCTCCCCAGACCCACAGGAATGGCCAGGGCGTGTTGGAGCCTCGTGCCTGCAGCCAGTTGGTCAGCAGGCACAGGATGACCAGCACCAGGCTGTGCCACATCCACAGCAATCCCCAGTTCTCGAGTACCACCGCGTGGTGGGTTTCCCGGAAGGCGCGGCTGAGCNCCTGGGAGAACTGTGACGAGCGAGCCGAGACGGGTTCGTTGTTGAGAAAGGCCTGCAGGTCTTCGGCCAGTGCGTCAGCGCCCTTGTATCTCAGGTCGATGGGTTTTTGCAGGCATTTCAGCGTGATCATTTCCAGGTCGGCGTCGGCCTGCGGATTCACCAGTCGCGGTGGAACGGGATCCTGTTCGAGCACCTGCATGATCGTGTCGACCGGTGTCGCGGCCTGGAACGGGGCTTCACCGCAGATCAGCGCGTAGAGGATGGCGCCCAGGCTGTAGATNTCGGTCCGCTCTTCCACCCGTTCCCGCTGGCTCGCGGCCTGTTCGGGTGCCATGTACGAGGGTGTTCCCAGGATGGCTCCGCTGCCGGTCAGGGTGTCGGGTGACGCCGGGTTGGCCTCGGTCGGGATTCTCTTGGCCAGTCCGAAGTCGGTGATGTAGGGGACGTTGTCGTGATCGATGAGGATGTTTGACGGTTTGAGGTCGCGGTGGAGGATTCCCTCGTGGTGCGCCGCTGCGATGGCACGGCAGACCGGCAACATCAGTTCGGCCGCCTCCCGTGAGTCCATCGGACCGTTGGCCAGTTTCTGTGAAAACGTGACCCCGTCGATCAACCGCATGCAGAAGTAGGGCAATCCCTCGTGTTCACCGACCTCGTAAATCGGCACGATATTGGGGTGCTCGAGCCGCGCTGCACTTTCGGCCTCGGCACGGAACCTCGCCAGGTCAACCGGGGAGGCCCAGTCGCCTCGCAGGACCATCTTGATGGCCACGTCGCGGTCCAGGCTGGACTGGTGTGCACGGTACACGACCCCCATNCCGCCCCGCCCGAGTTCCTCGAGCAATTCGTACTCGCCGATCGAACTGGGCATTGTCACCGGGGAAGCCGTGGGACCATCGTTGTCAAAGGCCAACGTGCTGAATTCGGCCGCGACATTGGCCATGGCCCAGAGCTGTTTCAATTCCTCGGCCAGTTCGGGTTGGAGCCCGGCCTCGTGCTCGATGTCGATGTCCTCACCGGCACCCGATCGAGCCAGGAGACTCTCGAGCAAGTCAGCCAGCAGGGCGTCGGAATCAGGTCCTGGCGTGTCGTTTGTGGTCACGGTGGGTGGTCGAGCCCTGTGAGAATAATGTCGTGGTTGCCTTAGATCATAACCTGCGGGTCTGGCACAATCGTGGGTCGAAGTCGCGTAGTTCCTGTTCAACGGGCCGAAATGTCATGCATCGCTGGAATTGCTCTTTCGTGCTGCTGCTGTTGCTGGGTTGTTCTGCTCAAGNGGAGGTGGTGTCGCTGGAGATTGCCGAGCGGTCGTCCTTTGCCGACGGGCATCACTTCGGGAACGTCGGACCCTACGAGCGGGTCAANGGCTGGCTGACAATCGCGATCGATCCCGGGGCGGCGTTGCATCGCCGGATCACCGACATTGATCTGGTCACTACCAACAAGCAGGGGAAGGTCGAATTCCGGACCGAGTTTTTCCTGTTGAAGCCGGTGGATGCNCGCCGCGGCAACGGGCGGATTCTCTACGACGTCAACAACCGTGGCAACAAGNTGGNCCTGGGGGCCTTCAACCGTCCGACCGGGAATCNGAACAACCCCAGGACACTGGCNGANGCGGGCAACGGGTTNNTGATGCGACAGGGGTACTCGGTGTTGTGGTGTGGTTGGAANGGGGACGTGCGTCCCGGTGGTGATCGGATCATGATCGANTTGCCCGTGGTCAAGAATGCCGATGGCAGTTCGATCGTGTCGAGGATCTATGCCGANATCTGCGTGACGGGTCGCCCGCAGAGCCAGCCCTTGTACTGGGGCAACTCGGTTGCCTACCCGGCGGTGAGCCTCGACAACGGAACCGCTCGCCTGACTCGACGTCCNTACCGGACGACTCCCCCCGAGGAGGTGCCTCACGAGGAGTGGTCNTTTGCCCGGGTTGTGAATGGCCAGGTNGTTCCCAGTCCCGGCCACTTGCACCTGCGTGACGGGTTCCGTTCGGGGTGGATCTACGAGCTGGTCTACACCGGGAAGGACCCGCGGGCGACCGGGCTCGGCCTGGTCGCGGTCCGGGACTGCATTTCGTTTTTTCGCTACGCAGCCACCGATGCCTCCGGCACGAAGAACCCGCTGGCCGGTGCAATTGAGAAGGCCTACATCTTCGGGATCAGCCAGTCGGGTCGTTTCATTCACCATTTTCTGTTCGAGGCGATGAACACCGACGAATCGGGCCGGATGGTGGTCGATGGCGCGATGCCCCATGTCGGCGGCGGCGGCAAGGGNCAGTTCAACTACCGGTTTGCCCAGACCACGCGGCACGGTAGCCAGCACCAGGACAACCTGTTCGCGTCGGATTTCTTTCCCTTCAACAGTGTTCCGCAGGTGGATCCGGTGACCGGTCAGAAAGGCGATTCGTTTCGGACATTGCGGACACGTGGTCACCTGCCCAAGGTGTTCTTCACCGAGACGTCNGCGGAGTACTGGAGCCGGGCGGCGTCGTTGTTGCACACCGACACGGTTGGCAAGACCGATGCAGGAATTGACCCGAACCTGCGGCTGTATTTTTTCACCGGTGCCCAGCACGGCGTATCGGGGTCGACGTCACGAGGGATTTACCGGAACCCGACCAACGATCTGAATCATTACCCCCTGCTCAGGGCCCTGCTGGTGGCGCTGGATCGTTGGGTGACCTCGGGTGTCGAGCCGCCGCCGACGGCGGTTCCCCGGATTGACGATGGCACGCTGGTCGATCTGGCGACATGGCAAAAACAGTTTCCCGACGTCCCGGGAATGACCAGGTCGGGCATCATGTTTCGTCCGTTGAGACTGGATCCGGGGCCGCGTTGGTTCACCCAGGGCATTGCAGATCACGTGCCGCCAAAAATCGGCCCGGCCTACAACACGCTGGTGCCGGCCGTGGATGCGGATGGGATCGAACGGGCGGGGATCAAGTTGCCACGGGTCTCGGTGCCGCTGGGGGCCTACAGCGGTTGGAACGTTCGAGGAAAACGGGGCGGTGCGGAAGGAATGCTGGGCCGTTTTACCGGCAGCTGGATGCCGTTTGCCAGGACCAAGGCGGAACGGCAAGCCAGCGGCGACCCGCGTCGGAGTGTCCAGGAACGGTATCCGACCAGGGCNGACTACATTTCGAAAATTGCCGNCGCTGTNCTGGATCTCCGNCGCAGAAAACTGCTGCTCGACGAAGACGCGGTGAGGATCCTGGAACGATCGCGTCGGCACGAGTTGTGGAAACGGTGAACCGTCCCGGTGTGATCATGCCGTTGCGGAATCCGCCGGCNCAGNGTCCCGGCCTGGTCGGGTGCGGGGGCCGTTCATCTGGCTCCCGATCAACGTGTAACGGATGCAGTATTCGTAAAGGACCAGGCCGATCGCGGTTGTCGCCGCCGTCGTGATGAAAAACTTGACCACCGCGTGCCAGGGGAGTGGCAGCATCAACGAGGGCAGGATCATCGTGACCGGCATGTGGAGCACGTAGAGGAAGTACGCCGAGTCCGACCAGTAGCGGACCCGTGAGCTGGGCCGGTTGAAGTAGCGCAGGGAGATACCAAACAACGCCAGGCTGGAGCTGAGCATCACGAGTGCGACGGCCAGGGGAGGGACCAGCACCAATGATTCGCTCAGCGTGATCGATGGAGGCGTGCTGGTGAAGAGCTCCACCGGCGGAAACAGAAACCGGTGTTGATCGGTCGCGAGTTCGACTGCTGGTTGGAGGTTCCCTTTCGGGAAAAAGAAGCGAGCTCCATCGATCGTGTCCATCACGAAATGCATGTGGATGTACTCACGGAGCATGATCCCGGTCCACCCGACGAGACTGATTAGGGCGTACCAGCCCCAGCGGGCCTTGAGTGTTTCGAGATGGTGGCGATTGGCATACAAGAGGTATCCGGCCAGGTACGCGGACCCGTAATAGGTGTAGTACCGNAACACCGGACGGATACTGGACGGTGCCTCGATCGAGGTGAACCACTTGGGTTCAGCCACCANCGGGATCATCACGATGGCTGGCAGTACGATTCTCACCGGNTGTGCCAGTACCCAGTCAGCCGATCGCACCAGCCTGTTCCAGAGACTCCGGAACGCAGCCGGCCAGGGCACGGCCATCGCCACGGCATTGGTTGCGACAAACAGGAGCAGGTAATGCACAAACCACAGGTGGCCATATCCACGGTTTCCACCATTGGGCGTGGGTTGGTATCCGAGCCAGTAATCCCGGGAGACGAATCGGTTTCCCAACGTGGTCCAGTATCCATCGCCACCACCCATGTCGTAGTGCGCCCACTCGTGATAGATCACGACGGATTCCAGTGAGATCATGATCAACGGCCACCAGCAGAGAAACGGGATGAGCAGTTTCTTGANGCGCTGGCGAACGAAATACCGGTTGTCTCGGTATTGCAGCACCATGCAGCTGAAGAAGCCCGAGATCATGTAGAACAGTTCCATCCGAAAGCTGTGCACCCAGAGGACAAATGTCGTGAGTGTCGGATCGCGGGAGGGNTCGACAATGCCCCAGAAAATCCTGTCGCTTGACGTCATGTAGGGCAGGCCGGCGTGCAGCACGATGCCCAGGAACATGGCCCAGGCTCGCAGCGCATCGAGACCATGGTANCGGGGGCGTTCCAGGCCAGGCNCGGACNCCTCNAGAACTTCCATGGCNGGAACTGAGGAATTGGCAGGCGTCGTCATTTGCCCGTCAAGGTTGGAAAGACGGCCTTGTCCCCTGGGGTGTCCTCAAACAGTGATTGACCTCCCAGGGAAATGTAGATGGCGATCAGAGCCAGTCCCAAAGCGCTGCCCAGGCCGACCAATCCCGAGGCCGCGTACCACTCGGAGAGACCACTGGTGATGGGGAATTTGACCAGCAACTCCTGGACGAAATGTGCGGTCANCAGTNCCAGCAGTCCGAACCGCAANGCCACCAGGACGTTGGTCAAGTGGAGCAGGATGACGAAGACAAAGGTCATCGCGCCGTCGTTGGTGGTGGTGTTGATCTGTGTGAAAACGGCAACGTACAGGATGATGGCCAGCCAGTTCCGCCGTGCGACAATGCGGAAGACCAGCAANACCAGCAATGTGAAGATCGTGGTCATGGCACTGATGATGGCCGTCCCGAATGTCTGGGCAATTCCCTTTCCACCAAGCAGGGCTTCGGTGAGCCAAACAGGGCTTCCCATCAATCCTTGCTGGCGGAGGCCATCGGCAAACAGCCTCGATTCGATCAGAAGAGCCAGTACGGCTCCGAAGAGACATCCCATCAGCAATTCGCGACCGACGAGCGGATCATTGAGTCGTCCATCAACGAAACGGCTCCAGGAGATCAGGACCCGGGGCCAGATGCGGCGGACGTGAGGTTCCAGGGCCACGTANTAAATCCAGAAACGGACGGCCCGGCCAATGGAGTTGATCAGGCAGGAGAGCAACGTGGTCATCTCCATCCCGACCGAGAGATTGTGGTGTGCTTCGAGCAGTGCCACTCCCGTATCCAGAACCGCCAGTGTCACCACGAACCGCAGGGCGCCTTTCTTGTCTGCGTTTCCCTGCCTGAGGTTCCGCAGTGCCAGGATCGACGAGATCACCAACAGGGGGCCCCCGATAAGAAAGAAGAACGCATTGCTGAACTGGATCGATTGNTCCACGCGTCCAGTGGCTCCCCGGGTGTTTTGCTTTCTTGACGGGGTGGTCCATTGTCGGGTGGTCCAGTCAAAAATGACCTGGAAGTATGAGACCCGGCCGTTGTAACTGGCTGCCTCGACCCGCTTGGGCCGCGACTCCTTGCTGTCGCTCCCGGTTTCCTTCAGCTCCCAGGCAAAGCGGTGGTTGCCGAAAGCCGGGGGTGTCCAGCGGGGTGTCGTGGGCGCGTAGTCCTCGATGTCGAGTCCAGCCAGTTGGAATGGGCGATCCCAATCCCTGGTGTCCCCGGGATGGAGGTTGCGAGGTGGGGCGTCGGTCAGCGGGGTGATCAGGCTGAGTTCTCGCAGGAACCCTCTCGCGCTGATTCTCAGCCCGACCATGCCCGTTTCGGTTGGCAGGGGGTCGGCCAGGGCCAGTTTTCGGGGGATGCGGGTGTAGAGGAAAGGGTGTTGTGGGCTGAGAAAGTCGGGGCTCTGCCGGTACCAGAATTCGAGCATCCCATCGCCGCTGGCACGCAATTCGTCGTGTCGCCTCAGGAGATGGTCGGGGTTGTACCAGTAACCGTAGGCCGAATCACGGACGGGCAGGTCGGCATCGGGTCCCACCAGCTCCAGGGCGATGTCCCGGGCCTTGGCCTCGAGGACATCCGGTTTTTCGTTCAGGTTCGACTGGACGACGAACGAGACCTTGTCGGAGAGNACGACNATGCCGATGAGCAGGGCGATAAAAGTCGCCAGCCCGAACCCGGCCTGCCGGGGGGTCAATCCGGTGTTTTCGCCACTGGCGGCCACCAGTGCCGGGGAGGGAGTTTCACCCGCGGCGAGGGCTGCAGCCAGGGGATCGCCACCTGGCAAGGCGGCGGCAATTTGCACGACGCTTCCCGGGCGGCGAGACGGTTCCTTTTCCAGGCAACGCAGTATCACACGCTCAACGGCGGGTTCGATGTCCGGTACGACACTGGAGAGCGTGCCGGGGGACGATTCCTCNCGCAGCTTGACCAGNTCGGCAATCGAGTCGGCCCGGAAAACAGGTTGGCCGGTGAACACCTCGTGCAACACCAGTCCCAGCGAGTAGATATCACTTTGTACGGTGACCGCTCCGCCGGCCAGCTGTTCCGGAGCCATGTAGGCGGGGGTCCCCGCTCGGTTTCCGGCGGCGTCTTCGACACTGGTCAGTCGCGCCAGGCCGAAGTCGGTGATACGCACCTGGCCACGGCCATCGAGCATGATGTTGGCTGGTTTGAGGTCGCGGTGCAGGACACCTTTTTCATGAGCGGCATACAGCCCACCACAGAGTTGNCGGGCAATGTCGATGCCCTTGTCCGACGGCAGCCGACCGATCCGTCGCATCAGTCCACTGAGGTCCTCCCCGTCAATGAATTCCATCGACAGNAAGTGCATTCCGTCGACTTCACCAATGTCGTAGACACGGCAGACATTCGGGTGGGAAACCTGTCGGGCGAGCCGGACCTCGTTGTGCAACAATTCCAGCCGCGTGGCGTCGCTGGCCAGGGCCTCGGGCAGGAATTTCAGTGCAACCGATTGTCCCAGTTTCAGGTCGTCGGCACGGTAGACGTCCCCCATGCCTCCCTGGCCCAGTAGTCCGACGATGCGGTACCGCTCGTCGAGGACGGTTCCCGGAACGAAGCGACCGTGGCTGGAACCCGGGGAACTGGAGATCGATGAGGGCGGGTTGGAGGGAGGCGAGACCGCGGGGCCGGCGATTGAGTCGAGAATGCTGTCGGTGCCCGAGTTCTCGGTCCCGCCCGGAATCTGGTGCGTCGCCGCCAACCGAGGGTCGATGTTCTCTGACACAGCCGCGGCGGCGCCACAGTGTGGACAGAACCTGGCGTCCGGATCAAGAACAGCGGAACAGGAGCGGCAATCGGCCATCGGTCAGCAACACCTTGGTGACGGAGTGTTCGACTCCGTGCGGCGTGAGAAGATCAATCCATCATGCCATGCACAGACAGGTGTTTTCCATACCGAAGAATGGCCGATTCCTGGGCGGCGGTCACCGCGCACTCGAGAAGCACACGGTGCGGCCATCAATGAGAGTCATCACGACGCG
The DNA here is from genome assembly GCA_002724415.1 of Planctomycetaceae bacterium. Classification (GTDB taxonomy): domain Bacteria; phylum Planctomycetota; class Planctomycetia; order Planctomycetales; family Planctomycetaceae; genus UBA8437. The sequence continues at coordinate 26,592 of PBOU01000051.1, read as the reverse complement.
ACCGTCACGGTCGACAGCCAGGCCCCATTTCTGGGGTGGCGCCGGAAGGGCCTGGGCCCACAATGGTTTCCCATCGACCGGGCTGCGTGCGACCAGGGCCGGTCGCAGTGGTCCATCCTGCTTTTCTGCGGACAATTCTCCGGCCACAATCACCGCGTTGGCTGTCAACACCACCGCCGCGGTCTTGGCGAAACTGGAGTCTTTCCAGAGAATCTTTGCCTTGCCGCCCTCGCCCCCCTTGGGGTCGACCCGCAGCAGGGCCTTGTCGGTGCCCTGGATGATCACGTCACCGGAGTTCGCCTGCAGCAGGTACTTGGCGTTGTAGCGTGAGGGCGGGCCAGGAGTCCGGGGCGCGTACAACATTCTCCCGACGACGGCAACCTGGTTCTCGACCAGGAACAACTCGCTTCCCCGGTTGGAACGTTGCATTTTCCAATGGTCGTCCTGTGATTTGTCGGGTTTCTGGGTCAGGGTGTTGAGGCACTTTCCGGTGGCGATGTCGAACTTGGCCGGCGAGACGACATTGCCTCCGGCCATGTGCACGATGTTGTTGTGTAGCAGCATGTGGCCCTGGACACTGACACCCACCGACTCGTCTTCTCCCAGCAGGTTTCCCGATTTGTTGTTTTGCCAACGGATCTTTCCGGTGGCGGCATCCAGCGCGTAGACGTGTGTTCCGTCGTGGCAGATGATTCCTGCGGCACAGTAGGCAACCCCGTCGGCCACCATCACGCCACTGGCCACCGGCCAGGTCGAGAGCAGACGTCCGTAGACGGGTATTCGTCGTTGCAGCGGCGCTGCCTGAAAACACCACAGCGGTTTTCCGGTGGCCAGGTCGAAGCACCAGGCGCGTCCATCACCGGATCCCACGTGAACCCGGCCGTCGGCGATCGAGGGTGGGTAGTTGATGGCGCCACCGGTCCAGGCGGTCCAACGGGATTTGCCGGTTGCCGAATCGTAGGCCCGAACGGCCCCGTCGGATCCGGCGACCACGGTCAGTCCGGCTGCCGCGACAGGAGCGGTGGGCTCGATGGTCTCTCGGGGAGCTGTTTGCCAGGCCAGCTTCAGTTTGTCCGGCACGCGGACCGGCGTCGCGGCCGTTCTCTGGTTGTTGGCCCGGTAGGTTGGCCAGTCGGCGGCAACCAGCGGGGGGGAATTGTTCTTGCGGGTGGACAGTGTCTCGAGCCGTTCACTCTCGATCGCCTCGCGGTCGAATTCGAAGTCACCCGCTGACGTCAGGCTGATGACCCCGACGAGTGAATGGTTGCAGTCGCACATCCAGGGTCCCCAGTACAACTGGCCATTGGCGACGATGACACCGTCCTGGCAGGCCGGTCGCATCCCTGGTAGACGCCTGGGTTTGCCGTAGGACACGTCGAATCGCAGCGTACCCGTGTGGCGGTAGCCCCGTGCAAAAATCGAATCAACCGTTCCGGTTGCGCGGGTGCAGTTGCCACGGAAACACTGGAGGTCGGCCAGCACTTCGCCGGTCAACGGGTGGAATTTCTTGCTCTGGCTGAGCCGTCCCATCGCGTACAGTCCATCGTCACGGAGGATCAGCTGCATGTTGCCGTCCTTGTAGCTCCACAGCAGCTTGCCGGTTTTTGCCGAGACGGCGACCAGCTTGGTCCGCGTGGGGCCGGCAAAAAACAACGCGTCGTTGTTGCACTTGAGATAGGCCGACGTGGCGTAACCCAGGCTGGCGGTCTGTGCACGGTGGTGGGCACCGATGGTCTCCAGCAGTTGCTTGTCGTTGGTTTTCCAGGCGGTCTTTCCGTCGGCAGCGTTGATTGCCTCGAGATGATCCTGGTGGCTGTACAGGAAAATTCGATCACGGTTCATCACGACGGCCCGCCCGTCGATGGGAGCGGTGGTGGTGTGTGACCAGAGCACCTTCTTCGTCTTGATGTCGAAGGCCAGCAGGGTGCGTCCGAATCCCCAGGTTTTCAGAGACCCGTCGTAGGTGCTGCGAACCGTCGCCCAGGGCCATCCAGTTTGTGTGCGGGTTCCCAGGTGAACCTGGTGCAGTTTTTCGGTGGTGCCGACCATTGCATAAAGGACGCCGTCGCGGAGCGTCATCCATTTCCAGGTCGTGCCGTGGGCCGCGTGGGAATCGGGAACGACGATTTCATCCCGGACAGTCCCGGTGGCCGCGTCGATCAGCTTGCAGGATGTGTTGTCAGCCAGGTACAGGGTTTCGGGAGTTGCGACGATCGTGTTGCGGTGGATCATGAATCCGGGAGTGAGCAGCTTGGTCCACAGGGTGGCTCCGTTGTAGCCATTCAGGCAGACCAGCTTGCCCACCATGGGCCACTCGCGACGCTTGAATGCCAGGAACCCGAATGCCTTGAACATTCTCCCACCCGAGGACACGGTCACCTCGGGCATTGGCCCGTACCACGGTGTGGCCAGGAATTTCGTCAGGTAGGGGGCCTTGGCCAACTGGTCCTGAGATTGCGGGTTGTTGTCGGCACCGTGGTACGGATGGCTCCACTCGCCTGTGCCCCGGGGAACCGGCTTGACGCGCACCTGCCCATTGATAATCAGTCGACCACGTGGACGGATGACTCGCATCAACTCCGTCGCCGGTGTCCTGGTGGTGCCCTCGACCACGACGGCGTCGGCCAGGTCAGCCGCCAATCCAATTCGCCCGGGCCGTCCGTGGTCGACATAGATCCGAGTGCCCAGGAGCCCAGCTCTCGAAACGGCGGTTCGAATCGATGTGGCTTGGGCCAGGGTCGCGGGTTGGAGATAGATCACCAGATCACTGATTTTGGCCAGTGCAAGGGCCCGCTCGGCCTGGTTCTCGCCCAGCAAGACACACAGTCCCGCGTGAACACCAATTTGCTTGTGGATCGCTTGAGCATCTGCAGCGGGTGCCGATGCCGGAGGCAGGCCAATCGTGGCAACAAGCACGAGCAGAACAGTGGTCGTAGGGCGAGAAAAACGATTCATGGTGAGTCCCTGGGTGCCATGACGATGGGACATCATCCTACTCCCGAGATTGGCAGCGACGCAAAGGATGAGGGCACCGGGAAATTGGCCCGCTATGATGGTCTCATGGAATTGCGACACCTGAAAACGTTCTTGACTGTTGCGGAGGCCGGGAATTTTACCCGGGCGGCTGAACGGCTCGAGGTGACGCAGGCGGCCGTGAGCCAGCACGTTGCCACTCTCGAATCGCGATACGGCCAAACGTTGTTCGAGAGAGGGTCTCGCTCGGTGACGTTGACCGAGGCGGGGAAGATCTTGCTGGAAACCGTCACGGTGGTGTTCGAATTGCTGGATGCGGCTGACGAACGAATCGCGGGAAGTCGACCGGTGGTCACCGGCCGGTTGCGGATCGCGTCCAGTACCGTTCCGGCCGAATGGTGGTTGCCGGAAGTTCTGGCCGGGTTTCGAGTGGTCTGTCCGGGTGTTCGAGAGACCCTGATCGTTTCGGACAGTCGTGGCGCTTCGACAGCTGTTGCCAATGGAGAGGCTGACGTGGGAGTCGTGGGCGAGTTGCCCGGGGACAAGCGGCTGGCGGCCCGGGCCGTGGCCGAGGATGAACTGGTGCTGGTTGTTGGTGTGGACCATCCGCTGGCCAAGTCGGAGCAGATTTCAGCGACCGACCTGACGACGTTGCCGCTGGTGGTTCGTGGGGCGGGTTCAGCCAGCCAACGGTGTGTCGACGAGGCGCTCGAGGAGGCTGGTGTGCATCGTGACCAACTGGTGACCTGGATGGAGACCAACTCGGTCGATGCCACCCGGTCCGCGGTGACTTGCGGACTGGCTGCCGCATTCCTGAGCCGTCGGGGCATTGCCGGAGATCTGGAGAGTGGCCGCCTGTGCCACGTCCGGGTGAAACGGGTGCGTCCTCGTCGACAACTGTACCTGGTCACCGCGGTGGACCGGGTCGTGGGGACCCCGTTGCGGGAATTCCTGGAGTTTGTCGAGTCGCAGTGATGGGGTTCTCGTGGCAGGGATTCAATCCGGTCAACCCGACTCGGCGTCCCGAAACGCGAAGTGTCTCTCGGTGTTTTCGACCGGCCAGGTCTTTCCGTCGACCTCGATGTGCGGGTAGATGAAGTAGTTGAGTGGTTCGCCGTCCTGGGCCGGTTCGAGCACGATGTCGCGACCCACGGTGAACTGGACACGGTTCTCGGTCAGGTTGCCGTAGTAATACGTTCGAAGTTCCGGATGCTTGTCGGCCTCGGAAATGTCGGCGGGAATCCAGCCTTGCCCGTCGACGTGAAACTGGGCCCAGCAGTGGTACCCGCCGATGGATCCGTGGCCACGCTCGGGGGGCAACGGAAAACCTATTTCAAACCGGGCCGGGAGATCGTGGGCGCGGGCGAGAGAAATGAACAGNCTGTGGAAATCGGTGCAGTTGCCGAATCCACTGTCGCAGGCCCAAAGCACGTCTCCGTTTCCATAGCCCGGCTGAGACTTGTCGTATTTCATGTGCGCGTCGACCCGCTCGTACAGCGCGCGGGCCAATTCCAGCGGTTCGTCCCTGGGAAGCGGCTGGGAGTCGAGCAGGGTCAGTGGCTTGCCATTGATTNGCACCTTGAGATTGGCACCGAGAAACAATTCACGCTCGGACTTGTCGAGTTGGGACCGGGGATCGGTATTCTCCAGTCCACGCACCTCGTTGCGTGTGATGTTCCAGGTGACCTGGAAAGTCAGCGGGTCGGATGTGGTTGCCACGTGCTCGAAATACAGCATCTGGTTGCCGTATTTCGGCCCGGTTGTCTGTTGTGGTTCGACCGGTCCGTCCAGGCTCAGCCGCGTGGCCGTCTGGGCCCGGGTCGTTTGAGGTACCGGGAACCAGACTCTCAATCGAGCGTCGTCAGGAATTCCCTTGATCGTCACGCCATAGTCCAGTTCAAATGAACGGGTCCTGGGAGTGGCGGGAGATGACGAGGCCACCCGGGGACTCGTCGAACCGATGTCATCGGGTCGGCAGCCGGTAACCAAGGTTGAAGCGAGTCCAAACGTGACGAGCATGGTGATCGATCGGACAGGCCGCATCTGATGTTTCCTGCAACGTCCCATAAGCTCGCCTGATGCACTGACTAGACTACAGAGCGGGTTATATCTGGCAACTCTCCCGGGGAGGCAGCCACTTTCTTGGCGATGGACGTGACCAGAGACATCCAACGGTCGTTTGACTTGTTCGCGGCGGGTCGGCTGGATGAGGCAGCGAGCCTGGCTCGCGAGGTGCTGGCGGTAGCACCGCAGGAGCCGTCGGCCCACCGGGTGCTGGCGGGTGTTTTCCTGCGACGTGGTGAGTTGGACCAGGCCGTGGTGTCGGCAAAACGGGCCTACGACATCGATTCGAGTGTGCCCGAGGCTGCAGCCAATCTGGCGGCGGTGCTCGTGGCGGCCGGCCGGGGCGAGGAGGCTGAACAGATGGCCCGGCGTGCGGTCGAGTTGGACGACGGGTTCGTGTCCGCGTGGGTCAACCTGGGGCTGGCCTGCCGCAGCCAGGGTCGTCATCACGAGTCAGTTGATGCATTTCGCCGTGCAGTCGAGTTGCAACCGGCTCACCACGGCGCCTGGGCCAACCTGGGAAATGTGCTGGTCGAGGTGGGTGAATACGCCGAGTCGGTCGACTGCAGTCGTCGGGCGTTGTCGATCCAGCCAAAACTTCCGGCGGCGGAAAACAACCTGGGCAACGCGATGCTGAAACTGGGGCGGCTCGAGGAATCGATTGCGGCCTATCAACGCGCCCTCGCGATGAATCCCGGTGAAATCGAGACCGAATACAACCTCGGCATTGCCCTGGAGCACTCGGGTCGATTGTCCGAGGCCGAGGACTGCCAACGTGGTGTGCTGGACCGGGATCCCGGTCACGCCCGGGCCGCCAACAATCTTGGCGTCATCCTGAAATTGCAGGGTCGCCTGGCCGAGGCGGACGAGCTGTTTGAGCAGGCCGGCCGACTCTCGCCGGATGGCACCGCCGCAGGCGCCAATCGTCTGTCCACGATTCTCTGCCGCGAGGGCGTGTCGCCNGACGAGATCCTGTCCGAACACCGCCAGGNCGCCATGGCGTTGTGGGGGGAGCTGGATNCGCCCCGGNCGTCCTCGCCCNCAATCGGCTCGGATCGTTTTCCGCTACGGATCGGGTTTGTCTCCTCTGACTTTGGTCAGCATCCGGTGGGACGCTTTCTGCTGGGTGGGTTCGAGGCATTGGATCGGAAGCGGGTGGAGGCCGTTTGTTTCAGTGACCGGATCCAGGTCGACGCGTACACCGATCGGTTCCGTTCGGCCGCAGCCGACTGGCTGGATATCCGCGGGCGGACCGATGCGGTGGTGGCCGACTGGATTCGTGACGCGAAAATTGATGTGCTGGTTGACCTGGCTGGTCACACGGGACGACACCGCCTGGGAGTTTTTGCTCGTCGCCCGGCCCCGCTGCAATTGACGTGGATCGGTTATCCCTCGACCACGGGGTTGTCGGCAATTGACGGGTTGGTGGCCGATGACGTGCTGGTTCCTCCTGGAGCCGAGGGGGCGTTTTGCGAGCGGATTGTTCGCCTGGATGGAGGGCATGTGAGTTTCCTGCCTCCTGTTGATGCGCCCGCCGTGGTGGCACGACCCGATTCCAAAGAGATCGTGTTCGGCAGTTTCAACAAGCTCGACAAGACCACCCCGGAGGTGCTCTCGACGTGGGCCGAGATACTTGTTCGGCAACGGAATTCCCGATTGGTGCTCCGCAGTCGAGGGCTCGATGATCCGGGTGTCAGCAAGCGGGTTGTTGATCTGCTGGGCGAGGCCGGGGTCGATCCGAGCCGGATCGAATGTCACTGTTGGGTGAACCATTCGGAGTTGCTGGCTGGCTATGGTGAGATCGACGTCGGGTTGGACACGTTTCCTTTTTCCGGCGGGCTGACCACCTGTGAGGCACTCTGGATGGGCGTACCGGTGGTGACCTGGGCACGCGGCCGCATGTGTGGTCGCCAGACGGCGTCGTTCCTGACCCGGGTTGGGCTCGAGGAACTGGTCTCGTCCTCGCGGGAGAACTATGTCTCCACGGTGTTGAGCCTGGCCGGGGACGGCGATCGGCGAGGAAGGCTGAGGAGCGAATTGCGGGAGCGGGTGGCCGGTGGACCACTGGGTGATGGACACCGACTGGCGCGTGAATTCACCTCGGCTATCGAGCACGCTTGGCGTGAATGGGATGTGGTATGATGTGTCTCTCGAGACTCCGTGTCTGTGTCCTCAGTTGACCCCAAGCCATGATTCACCGCGGTTTCCGAATTCTTGTTGTGGCCCTGCTGGTTGGTTCACCAGCGTCCATGGCCGCCGACGGACCGTTTTTTGAAGAACGTGTTCACGGATTGCTGAAGACCTACTGCTGGAAATGCCACGGGGGTGAAGGTCGGCTCGCGCAACTGGATCTTCGGTCTTTACCGCTGATCAAGCGGGGAGGAAAAACCGGGCCGGCTGTTGTGGCCGGGGATCCAAAAAAGAGCCTGCTGGTGCAGAAGTTGGTCAGTGGGCAGATGCCGCCAGGAAAAGAACTCAAGCCCACCGCCGCTCACATCAAAATCATCAAGGATTGGGTCGTCGGCGGAGCGCGGGCCCGCTATGTCGACCGAGGTCTCAACCGGTTGGAGGAACCCGTTCTGGACAAGAGTGACCGGGACTGGTGGTCATTTCGTCCGCGGGTACGGCCGGAACTTCCAGTTGTCAGTGACACCGATCGCGTGGCGACCGGGGTTGATGCTTTTGTTCTGGCACGTCTCGAGTCGGCCGGCCTGGATCTCGCTCCGGAGGCGACCCGAACAGAACTGGTTCGACGGGCCTACCTGGATGTGCTCGGTTTGCCGCCTTCGCCTGGCCAGGTGGTCCAGTTCCTGGCCGATCGCCGGCCGGGTGGTTGGAGTCGGCTGGTCGATCGATTGCTGGCCGACCCACGGTATGGGGAGCGTTGGGGTCGACATTGGCTGGATGTGGCTGGTTACGTCGACATCATCGGGTCCGACAACGATGCCGGCGGAATCAGCCTCGCGCCGGGCATCTGGCGATACCGCGATTACGTCGTGGCCGCATACAACAGTGACAAGCCGTTTGATGAGTTTCTGGTTGAACAGGTTGCCGGTGATGAGCTGTTTGATTGGCGGAGTGTCGAAAGTTTTTCGCCAGGTCAACTGGAACAGATGATCGCCACCGGGTTCCTGCGGCATGCCCGCGACTCGACTTCCTCACCGGAACTCAACACCGCCGACATCCGGCACCAGGTGCTGTACGAGACCCTCCAGACGGTGTCCACCTCGTTGCTGGGATTGACGGTTCACTGTGCCCAGTGTCACTCGCACAAGTTCGACCCGATCAGCCAGGCCGACTATTACCGCCTGGCCGCCGTTTTCACTCCGTCATTGGATGTGCAGAATTGGATCCAGGCCAACAAGCGGCATCTCCACACCGTGCCACCGGGCCAAAAGGCCCGGATTGACCAGCACAACGGGCGGGTCAAGACCCGCGTGGATGAATTGAAGAAACAGGTGGCCGCGATTGAGGCGGTGGTTTCGAAACGGTTGCGGGAGACGAAGTTGGCGGCGTTGCCAGAGCCGGTCCGGTCTGACACGGACAAGGCGGTGACGGTGGCCAAGGAGAAACGCAATCCGATCGAAGCGTACCTGGCCAGCCGATTGGGTCCACTGCTGGCTGTTTCTCCCGCGGAGGTTCGCGGTGCTTTGACGGCGCCGCAACTGGCGACAGTGACCGGGGCCGAGGCGGAGATCGCGAGGCTGGTGGCCAGCCGGCAGTCTTACGAGACGGTGCGGGTGACATGGGAAGCCGGTTCGCCGCCGCCGACGTTCCTGTATCGCCGGGGCGACTACACGACCCCGGGTCCCGAGGTGAAACCCGGTGTCCCGGCGGTGCTCGATCCGGTTGGTCGTCCGACGCCGATTCCCGCCTTCGGGACGGCCGCGAACAAGTCCAGCAGCGGCCGCCGCCTGGCGTTTGCTCGCTGGCTGACCCGGTCGGAGAATCCGGTGACCTCGAGAGTGATTGTCAATCGGTTGTGGATGCGATATTTCGGTACCGGGCTGGTGGCGACGCCGGCGAACTTCGGGTTGTCCGGGGCAGAGCCAACACATCCGGAACTTCTCGATTGGCTCGCGTCCGAGTTGGTCGAGGGCGGCTGGAGCCTGAAGCGTGTGCAGCGACGGGTGTTGCTTTCTGAGACCTACCGGCAGTCGACGTCGCGGTCCCGGGCGGACTGGAAACGGGGCACTCAGGCTGACCCGGACAATCAATTGTTGTGGCATCGCCCGTTGAAGCGGTTGGAGTCGGAGGTGGTTCGCGATAGCGTGCTGGCCGTCAGCGGCCAGATCGATTTCTTCCAGGGTGGCCCGGCCGTACCGATCAAGTCCAACAGCGACAGCAGCGTGGTGGTGGATCTCGCCAAGCTGGCTCGGCCCAGTGATGCCAATCGCCGCAGTCTCTACCTGACCTGCCGCCGCAATTACCATCCGACGGAATTGAGTGTCTTTGATCAGCCGACGGTGGCCAACAACTGCACCCGTCGCGACACCTCGGCCGTTGTGCTCCAGTCCCTGGTGATGCTCAATGGATCTTTCGCAATGAACCAGGCCCGTCGTTTTGCTGCCCGGGTCGTTGCCGAGACTCCCGGCGGGGGCCAGGCGGCACGGATTGACCGTGCGTTTCTGTTGGCACTGGGTCGCTCGGCCAGCGACGAGGAGCGTGGACTGGCCGGCGAGTTGTTGAAACGTCAGTCGGTCGAGTCAGTCAAGTCGCCCCAGCGACCCCTGGAGCACCTGTGCCACATGCTGCTCAATACCAACGAGTTCCTCTACGTTCCCTGAATCCTCAACCCATCGTGTGCCATGTCACCACGTTTCATGTCCTGTACCGATATCGGCCTGTCTCCTCCGGTCTCCAGAAGACGGATGCTTCAGCTGAGTGGTCTCGGTTTCGGCGGACTCGCGTTAAGAGCCCTGATGGCGGATTCATCTCACCGGACCGGTGGTGCCCGGGCGGCCGAGGTGCCTCACGTGCGGCCACGCGCCCGGTCGGTGATCCTGATGATGCAAAACGGCGGGCCGAGCCAGATGGATCTCTTCGAACGCAAGCCGGCGTTGGAGAAGTTCGATGGCAAGCAGCATTCGGTCAAGGTCGAGATGTTCCAGCCGGGGAGCGAACAGAACAAGTTGATGAACACTCCGTTCGGGTTCCGACGGTACGGCGCATCGGGAATTGAACTCTCGGAAATCATTCCAGGCATCGGCAGCGTGATCGATGACATGACGTTGATCCGGTCGATGCACACCGGCCACAACAATCACACCGAGGCGCTGGTGATGTTCATGACCGGGAAGATCTTCCAGGATCGCCCGGCGCTGGGGGCATGGATCAGTTATGGGCTGGGAACCGAGAACAACAGCCTGCCCGGTTATGTCGTGTTGCGGGATCCCTCGGGCTACAACACCAGTGGCACCCTGACCTGGACCAACGGCTGGTTGCCGGCACAGTACCGGGGCACCGAGTTCTCCAGCAACGGGACACCGGTGTTGAACTTGAAGTCGGCGGTGCCGGTGACCGTGTCCGAGCAACGCAACAACCTCGATTTTCTGGAGCGGTTGAACCGGATTCATCAACGCCGGTTGCCGGGCGAGGAGGAACTGGAGGCGAGGATACAGAATTATGAGCTGGCTGCCCGGATGCAGTTGGCTGCAGCGGACGTGCTGGACATTTCCAACGAAACCGCCGCCACGGCCAAACTCTATGGGCTCGACAACAAGACGACCGAGCCCTACGGGCGGCGGTGCCTGATGGCCCGCAAGCTGGTCGAGGCCGGAGTGCGGTTCGTACAGATTCATCCCAAGCCATTTCAGCCCTGGGACACTCACAGTGGCACCCGCCCGAACCTCTCGGGAATTTGTGCCAACTGCGACCTGCCGACGGCCGGCCTGATCACCGATCTGAAGCAGCGAGGATTGCTCGAAGACACGATCGTTGTGTGGTCGGGCGAATTCGGACGATTGCCAGTGTCACAAAACGGAACCGGCCGGGACCACAACCGCAACGCGTTCAGCTTGCTGGTGGCCGGTGGTGGTTTCAGGGCGGGTCATGTGCATGGAGCCACCGACGAGGTGGGTTACGCGGCGGCGGTGGACAAGGTCAGTGTTGCCGATTTTCACGCCACGGTGCTCCATCAACTGGGGTTGGACCACGAATCACTGGTCTATGAGCATTCGGGTCGTGAGGAGACGCTGACCGATCCGTCATTGACCGGGGCACGCGTGATTCCCGGGTTGCTTTCCTGACCGGAATTGACCGGAATGGGTCGTGATGGAGACGTCGGTGGAGAGTGTTGCAGACAACAGGATGCCGCGGATCGGGCTGTTGATTGCCCTGGTGGCGATTGTCGGATTCGTGACCTGGTCGAATTGGGACCGTGACAACCCTGCTGGTGACGGGGGGGTTCGGACTGATGACCCGGTTCCTGAAAATCCGAGGGCCCACGACTTCGTCGGCAGCCGGACCTGCGCCGAGTGTCACCCCAAGATTGCCGCGGATTTTCTTCAACACCCGATGGCTGGAACCTTGCGACCGATTGGCCCCACGGACCTGGCGGGGCCACACCAGGATCAATTCACCGCCGGTGGGAAGACGTACCAGGTCGANCGACGGGACGGGGAGGTCATACATCACGAGGTGATGCACGACGATGACGGTGGCGTGTTGTATGACCAGGCTGAATCGGTGCAGTACGTGATCGGTCACGGGGCCAAGGGCCACAGTTATCTCCTGAAGCGAGGAGANCTGTTCTTCCAATCACCGATCACCTGGTACAGCCAGGCAGACGNCTGGGGGCTGTCGCCGGGTTATCCGCCCGCGGAGCACTACCGTTTCCAGCGGCGTGTGGGTGACACGTGCCTCTCGTGCCATTCGGGCAGGCCCGCGANGGTCGAGGGCCACGATCGGTTCGTCAGCGAAAAGCCATTTCACGAGTTGTCGATCGGTTGCGAACGGTGCCATGGCCCCGGTGGTCGGCACAGCGAACTCTTCCGCTCCAAGACATCACGTGAGGTCACAGATTCGCTGATCGTAAATCCCGATTCCCTGGACGGGCAGCGGCAGGACGACATCTGCAACCAGTGTCACCTGGAGGGCAAGATGCGCGTGTTGAGGCGAGGACACGAGTTCGCCGACTTTCGTCCGGGCGAGTTGCTGGGCAAGACCTGGACGGTCTACGTCGATGAGACACCGTTCGATGCAGAGGGCCGTCCGCTGTTCACGAGCCACGTCGAGCAGATGCACTCCAGCCAGTGTTTCCAGAAGTCCGAGAAAGGGATTCGCTGCACCACCTGTCACGATCCTCACCGGTCTCCACCGGCTGCCGAGAAGGCGTCCTTCTACAATGCGCGCTGCAACAGTTGCCACCAGGATCGTCGGTGTTCCCTTCCGGAACCGGATCAAAAACGAGCGCCGGCATCCGGGTCGTGTATTGCCTGCCACATGCCCAAGTTGCACTCTCGTGATGTTGCACACACCACGCAGGCCGATCACCGNATTGTCCGAAAGGCCTCCNAGACGAANCCGATCGAAAGNCTNGAAAANGANGCGATTGGCCAGTTGTGGCGGCCATTTGGNGAAATGGGAAAGNTNCTGACCGAGGAGGAACGCCGTCGGAGTGACGCAATGGCCGGGCTCCGCCAGGCGAATGACACCGGCGACATTCGGNTGCTGGGTCGTGTGCGGAACCAGTTCGAGAGGATCCTGGCCAAAGATCCGACCGATTTCGAGGTCCGTGCCAGGCTGGGTTACGCCTGGTTTCGCACGGGCAACATGGNGGTTGCCAAACGGGAGTTGGAGCGGGCCCTGGAGGATCGTCCGAATTCGGAGTATTACCTCACCTTCCTGGGACTGATCGCGTATTCGACCAGGGATGATGCGGGGCTGAGGCATTTCCAGCGACTGTTGAAATTGAATCCACAGGATGGTCGCGCTCATGGCCCCCTGGCCGAGATGCTCGAGGCGACAGGGNAACTGGACGAGGCCATCAGGCTCGCCGAACGTGGGTTGCAGCGGGACCCCACGGTGCTGGATCTCAGGAGAGCGCTGGTCCGGTTCTATCGCAAGGTCGGTCGAGACGCGGAGGCCCGGGAGCAGGAACGGATTTTCGGCCAGCTTCACAAGCGGCTGAAGCCGACCGGTCGTCGCTAGAACAACTCCGTCAACGGCTCGCCTTCTTCCAGGATCCGGTAGGGCCGGCCCTGGCTGTCGATCGCCTCGGGATTGCCCAGGCCCATGGAGTGATAGACGGTCTTGGCGACATCCTCGGGCGCCACCGGCTTGTCGGCGGGGTAGGCTCCCACCTTGTCGGAGGTGCCGTAGGTTTGGCCGCCACGGATGCCACCACCTGCCAGCAGGATACTCTGGGCATGCGTCCAGTGATCGCGGCCCTGGCCGGAGACCCCCCCGGAACGTGGATCGCCGATTTTTGGCTTGCGACCCATCTCGCTGTTGACCATCACCAGTGTTTCGTCGAGCAGTCCCCGATCTGAAAGATCCGCGAGCAGGGCTGAGAATGGCCGGTCAAATTTGGGCAGCAGGTACTTCTCGAGGCAGACAAAATTGTTGCCGTGAGTGTCCCAGCCGCCACCGCTTTTGCAGTTGAGCTTCTCGGCCGCCTTCTTGTCCCCTTTCCAGAAGACCGACACGAATGGCACACCCGCTTCGACCAATCGGCGGGCCATCAGCATGCTCATCGCGTTCAGGTCCTCGCCGTACCGTTCGCGGACCGACTGGGGTTCGCTGGCGATGTCGAAGGCGTCCCGGGTCGCCTGGGAGCCCAGGAAACTGAAGGCCCGTTGCTGGTGGGTCGACCAGTCGACAGTGGCGTTCGAACTGTCGAGTCGCCGGGTTGCGGTGTCGAGGGTCTCGAGCAATCCGCGGCGGTTCTTGAGTCGGTTGAGCGTGATGTCACCGTTGAGTGACAGTGCGGGGGCGGTGAAGTTCAGGGGCTTGTCGGTGTCGCCGTAGACGTAGACCGGGTCATGGATGATCCCGAGATTGGCGGCGAACTGGCCGGGACGCGTGTATTGTGGGGCACCGGGTTTCAGTGGCAGCGACACGGCCTGTGGCAGGTAGGGGTGCGGTGGCATTTGCTGGCCAACAACACTGCCGATAAACGGCCAGTCGGTTTTTCGTGGCGTGCGGGCGTTGAGCAACTGTCGAAAGCTGTTGTCGGGGGCACGGCCGGTGAGGTTGTAGTAATACCCGGCATGGTGGTCGCCGGTTCCACGGCGAAAATGGCCCAGCGAACGGATGACCGCGAGGTGATGAGCCTGNTGGGCGAGCAGCGGGAGGTGCTCGCTGATCTCGACACCGGGTGCNGATGTGGCGATNGGTTCGAANGGNCCACGAAATTCCCGGNCAGCCTTGGGTTTCAGGTCGAAGGTGTCGAGGTGAGATGTNCCGCCGGAGAGCCAGATCAGGATGGTTGNCCGGGCCGGGCGNCGTCCCGCCGCGGCACCGTTTTCCTNCCGGGCCGCCTGCAAACGGGCCGCATCCAGCCCGTAGATGCCGGTGGCTCCGGCGACNAGAAACGTACGACGCGACAGCGCGCTGGAGATCGGTGAGTGNGGNTCNATGTGGCCCATCAAGCTCCCCGTTTCAATTCGATGATNGGCTCACCGTGANAAATCTGGTGTGGGCGGTCGAGCTTGTCGTTCCACGCGGCGGTCCGCGGGATGCCNAGGTGCTCGTAGATCGTCGCCGCCATGTTCTCGGGCTTGTACGTGTTGGCGACCGGGTAGCCGCCAATNTTGTCGGTGGATCCGACCACGGTTCCGCCGCGGACATCTCCACCGGCAAAGAAAACCGTCTGGACCGGTCCCCAGTGATCCCGGCCCGGCGTCTTGGTGCGGCTGGAGGGAACAATTTTGGGCGTACGGCCGAACTCGCCAGCCATCACGATCAGGGTGTCTTCGAGCAATCCCCGTTCNTCGAGATCCTCGATCAGCGTCGCGACCGCCCGGTCGGTTGGTGGCAGCAGGTACTCGCGCATGTTCCGGAAACAGGCTTCGTGCGTGTCCCAGGATTCGTCGTTTCCGAGATTGACCTGGATCAGGCTGACACCGGCCTCGACCAGTTGTCGGGCCATCAGGCAACTCCAGCCAAAGCTGTTTCGTCCGTAGCGGTCCTGGATGTCGCCCGGNGCCGAGTGGATGTCGAGTGCCTTGTGAACACCGCCGTCGAGCAACAGCGACACGGCCTCCTGCCGGTAGCGGTCGAAACCGCCGACAGCGACGGTGCGGTCGAGGTGCCGGCGTTGGGCATCGATGGTGTTGAGCAGCCCGACACGGTCCTTGAACCGGGGTGTCAGCACACCCGGTGGCAGCGTGAAACTCGGTGCGGCAAAACGATAATTATCGGGNGTGTATTTTCCGGTGGTGCGGTGGAATCCGTATTCGGGGAATGCCCCGTGATAGTACTGGCTTGATCGGAACTGGCTGGCCTCGATGAACCACGGGTCGTGTTCGGGGCCCATCAGTCCTGCGAACTGACCGGGGATCACCCGGCCGGTGACATGCACCAGTTTCTCGGGCAGCACGACCGCCGGGGGCAGGTTGTTGCGACGAGGCATCTGNGTGCCGACCACGCTGGCGATGCAGGGGTAATCGGTTGCCTGGGGCTTGTTGCCACTGAAGCCTCGGCCGCGCGGGGTCATCCCCGTCAGCATCGCGGCATGCCCCTGTGAGTGCTCGTTGTACGGATGAGTCAGCGATCGGAGCAGGGCCCACTTGTCAGCGATTTGTGCCAGCCGTGGCAGGTGTTCGCAGATCCGGATGTCGGGCACCGAGGTGTCGATCGGAAGAAACTCGCCCCGGATTCGGTCCGGCGCGTCCGGCTTCATGTCGAAGCTCTCGTGCTGCGCCAACCCGCCCGAGAGGAACAGGTAAATGACCGACTTGTGCCGCCGACCGGCCGATTCCTGGCCACCTGCGGCCTGCAGCGCCCTCAGGTGGTTGCCGCCGAGTCCGAGCAGGCCGATGGCGCCGGCCTGAATGGCGGTCCGCCGCGAGAATTGTGGATGAGCGGCAGGAACGGGTGAACGATGTAAGTTCATCGAACGATTCTCAGGCGTGGTCGAGTGAAAAACCGGCCGTTGGGGTGGTCTCATCTTAACCCATCGGGTCTGACCGATCTATCAGTTTATCCTTTCATCACCGGCCGACTCAACACCGACCCACCGGCAGCGAGAACAGAATTCCAATAGGGGCTTAGACCACCGGCAATTCGTAGCCCGCCCGATAGTCCTTGGTCAGCATCGCGTTGGCTTCCGGTGCGTTCTTGAACGTCTCGGATGCCGGATCAAAGTCCAGCCGGCCCCGAGTGCGGTAGGCGATTTCGCCGAGGTGCACGAGGCTGCAGGAGAGGTGACCGATCTCGGCGCTGGCCCGTGTTTTGAAGTTTCGGCTGCGGACCGATTCGAGGAAGTTGGCCATGTGGGGCGCGTATCCCCGCTGCGTCCGCGTCTCGCGTGGTTCGGTCGGTCCCGGTTTCTCCTTGGGGCCCAGGAACGTGTTGAACGCTCCGCGTCGCGAAAAAATCATGTAGCCCTCCGTGCCGTAGAAGGCATTGCCACTGTCGTACCCGTGCAGGCCGTAGGGTGTGAACAGGCGGTCCTCGTAGATCAGCCCCCGCCCGTCGGCGTACTCGTAGTTGACCGTCATGTTGTCGGGATACTCGCGATCTCCCCGGTTCTCACCACGATAAACCGAATGGCTGCCATGAGCCGTGACACGCACCGGTTGCGTGTTGACCCCCAGTCCCCAGCGAGCCATATCGAGATCGTGGATCCCGTCGTCACCGATGTCTCCGTTGCCATAATCCCGGTAGACCCGCCAGTTGCTGTGGAAGCGGTTGATGTTGAATCCCCGAACCGGTGCCGGCCCCAACCACCGTTCGTAGTCGACGTCGGAGGGTGGTTGCGTGTCGGCAACGACTTTTCGAGTACCTCGCCGTTGGACGTTCCAGGCCTTGGTGATGCGGATGTCTCCCAGCAATCCCTCGGCGAGCAGTTTTCCAGCCGCCTCGGTGACCGGGCTCGANCGCATCTGTGATCCATGTTGGACCACCCGCTTGTATTTCTTGGCNGCCGCGATGATGGCCGGTCCCTCGTTNAAAACGTGTGACATCGGTTTCTCGAGGTAAATGTCTTTTCCGGCGGCCAGGGCCAGCAGGGCGATCCGCGCGTGCCAGTGGTGAGGTGTACCGATGATGACAATGTCGACGTTGTTGTCCTCGACGATGTCCTCGAAGCGGCCTGTCCGCCTGGGTGACGACTTCTGGTATCTCGAAACGATCCCGGCAATGCGGTCTATCTGGCGGGGATCCACATCACACAGCCAGGAGACGTGAACATGGGATGCGAAGTGGCTCAAGCTGCGGGAGTGGGAATTCATGATCCCGCCACAACCGATCAGTCCAATCCGGAGTGTCTCAGCGGGGGTCGCGGACCCCGCCAACAAGGAACTCGTGACCGCGGAAGTCGAGGCCCCGGCAAGGAAGCCGCGTCGTGACAGGTCGTGGTCCATTTGAGAATCTCCGGGAGAGTGTGAAACGAACGTGTGCGGTGATGATTGANGCAGTGGTGAACTGGATCAGGAACCNGNGCGATCGCTGGAGGATGCTCCGTTGGTGTCCCGCCGTTGGAATTCGGCATCGATCACGGTGGCGTCATCCGCGGCGAATCCTCTTGCAGGGTNNCCGGCGGCGTGAGGCGAGTAGACGGTGTGAAACTTGATTCGCGAGGTCAATCGCTGGACCAGGAATTTTCGAACGAGACGCCGGACCGGAGGAACCAGGAGTGCCAGTCCGACCGCGTCGGTGATCAACCCGGGGGTGATCAGTACGGTTCCGGCCAGCAGGATCAGCACGCCGTCGAGCATGGTGTCGGCTGGCAATGCTCCCCGGACCAGTTCCTCGTTGAAGGTTCTCCAGGTCGCNAGGCCCTGCTGCTTGGCCAGCGATGCACCGATGACTCCGGTGGCGAGAACCAGGCCCACGGTGGCCCCAAAACTGAGAACTCCATCGGCGAGGGTGAACAGCAGCCAGAGATCGAGCAGGGGGAGGACGATGAACAGGACAAGCAGTTTGAGCAGCATCCTGTGGAATCCTTCCGACGGCCGGCTAGCTGAAGAGTCCGTGTGCGACTTCACCATGCACGTCGGTGAGTCGGAAATCGCGTCCGGAGTAGCGATACGTCAGTCGCCGGTGGTCAATTCCCAGTTGGTGCAACAGCGTGGCGTGGAGATCATGCATGTGCATCTTGTTCTTGACCGCCACGTGACCGAAGTCGTCGGTGCTGCCGTAGGCAAATCCCTGTTTCAGGCCACCGCCGGCCAGCCAGACCGTGAACCCGTTGGGATTGTGGTCGCGACCGGTCCCTCGATTCTGAGCGTAAGGAGTGCGGCCGAACTCGGCGCACCACCAAACGATCGTGTCTTCCAGGAGGCCCCGTTGGTTCAGATCCTCGAGCAGTCCGGCAATCGGCTTGTCGACGCGGCGGGCGTGATCGGCATGCTTGGGCAGGTTGGAATGCTGGTCCCATGCCGGATTGGGTGTTCCGTCGCCGTAGGTCACCTGGATGAATCTCACGCCTGCCTCGCTGAGGCGACGGGCCATCAGGCACTGGCGGCCGAAGTCGTCGGTCGGTTTCTCGTTGATCCCGTACAGCGCCTGGGTGGCGGGTGTTTCCCGGGAAAGGTCCAGGATGTCCGGAGCGTGACTTTGCATCCGCCAGGCCAGTTCAAACGAATTGATCACCGCTTCCAGTTCGGCATCGCCTGAGTCGGCCGGCAATTGGCTGTTGTTGAGCGAACGGAGCAGTTCGAACTGCCTGAGTTGCTGCCGCCTGGAGAGCCGACCATTGACCAGGTCCCGGATCCTGGCATCGGCGGCCGGACCACCCGCTGTGCCCATTGTGGTTCCCTGGAACACCGGCGGGAGAAAGGCGCTGCCGTAATTGCGGGCCCCACCGTTGCCCGGAGACGGGCAAATCGAAACAAACCCCGGCAAGTTCTCGTTTTCACTGCCGAGGCCGTAGTTGATCCAGGCGCCCATCGAGGGACGAACGAAGTTCGTCGACCCACAGTGCAGAAACAGGGTCGCCGGTCCGTGGGCCACGCCCTCGGTGTGCATCGAGTGGACCAGGCAAAGCTTGTCGGAATGTCGGGCTGTTTCGGGAAACAGGTCCGAGACCCAACGGCCGGATTCACCATACTGGCGGAAATTCCAGAGTGGTTTTTTCAGCAGTTGTTGGCTGCCGCGTTTGCCGGTGTTGGCGATCACACGTGCGTCGTCAAAAGGAAGCGTTTCGCCGTCGCGTTTTTCCAGTATCGGCTTGTAGTCGAAAGAATCGACGTGGCTGGGTCCACCCTGCATGAACAGGAAGATGATCCGCTTGGCTCGCGGTGTGATGTGTGGCTGGCGGGGGGTCAGTGGATTGGTTGATGCGGCAGAGACCGGTTTCTGCAACAGGCCGGTGAGAGCCAATTGCCCGAAGCTGCAACCGGAGGCTGCGAGCATTTGACGACGGGTGAGAATGGTCTGCGACATTCCTGCTCGTGTTCCCGAGAATTTGTCGAGGTGGTCCGTGGGGGCTTACCGGAGGTAGCGAAAATCAACCGAGCCAAAGAGGGCCTGGATCAACTGGGACCATTTTTGTTTCCTGGGAGTCTTATCGTCGTTTTCAGAGCCCACGAATACCAGCAACGACTCCGATTCCGACCCGGTTGGTGGTCGGCCGAACGCGGCTGTGACCACGAGTTGGATCCTCCGCGCATCATCGAGATGCGGGAGATCGAGGAGGCTCTCGGCGGCGTAATCGGCCTGCTGCAGCACCCACGGGTTGTTCATCAGGAACAGTGCTTGTGGTGTGGTGCTGCTGTTTTCCCGGCGACCGGTGACCATGCTCGGATTCGCGAAATCAAAGACCCGGAACAGTTCCGGCAGCGAATTGCGGAGGACGGGCCAGTAAAGTGCCCGCCGGTTGCTGTCGTGGAGGTAGTTGTAGTCGGTGGCGGTACCGGTTCGAATCTGTGGGCCACCCATGTCTGTTCTCAGGCGTCCACTGATGGACAAGATGGCATCCAGCAGGCTCTCGGCATCCAGCCGTCGACGATTCATCCGCCACAACAGCCGGTTCTCTGGATCGCGGGCCATTCCACTTGAGCTGGGACGGGAACTGAGCCGATAGGTGCGCGTGCAAACCAGTTCTCGCAACAGGCTCTTGATGGACCACTCCTGGTCGACCAGGCGTGTTGCCAGGTAATCCAGCAATTCCGGATGCGAGGGCAACTCGCCGGTCGTCCCGAAGTTGTCGGTCGTGCGAACCAGTCCGGCACCGAAAAGCCAATGCCAGACGCGATTGGCCAGGACCCGGGCGGGCAACGGATTGTCGTGATGGGCGATCCACCGTCCCAGTTCGCGACGACCGCTCTCCTTGCCAGAGAAGGTCGGTCGATAGTCCATCTGGATCACCTGGAGGAAACCCCGGGGTGCCGGTGCACCCAGGTTGTGGACATTGCCACGGATGTGAACCCGGGTGTCCTCGATGGTGCTTTCTTCCTCGACCGACATGTACATCGGCTGGCTGGGAGCCTGTTTCTGCAGCTGTTTGAGTTGTCGCTCGAGTGAGCGGATTTGTTTCTTTTGGCTGGCGGAATTCTTTTTCGGTGCCGTCTTCTTGGCCGTTGTTTTTCCGACCTCATCAGTTGGCAGGAATTGTACGGCGTCGATAATCACGACTCCGGTTGTTCCGGCATTGGTGACAAGAACCTCCGAGGGTCCGTTGCGCTGGAAGCGATGACGACCCAGGGAGACGAATCGCCCGTCAATTGATGGTGTCTGTTTCTGGTTGATCGTGATCGTCTTGCTGCCATCGGCACCGATGACAGTGACGGGAACGGCCGGGCTGCGATTGCTGCCTGGCGTGTAGGCAAAACGCACTTCATAGTTCCCGTCGCGAGGCAACCGTGGGCGAAAACGAGCCGTCTTGTCGCCCTTTTGTTCGTTCTTGTCGTGCCGGTAACCCGAGCCGATGTAGCTTTTTGTGAACTGGGATCTCATCCAGATGCCGGTTGTCATGGCCTGCTCATCATCCATGACGATTCCCGGCAATTGTGCCGGGGGCAGCGGCGTCAGCGCGGACCCGGTGGTGCCCTTGAGTGACTTGAGACGGGCTTTCACCGCGGCCACCGTTGCCTGGTGTTTCTTGAACTGGTCGGCCCTGCCCGGCGGCAACGGCAACGGCAACTCGATCCATTTCGAGACATTGGCGTGGTTGAGCGTTTTCGTGTTGCGGAGTATTCCGGCCAGTGCGTAGTAATCCCGGGTGGGGATCGGATCAAACTTGTGATCGTGACATCGTGCACAGCCGACAGTTTGTGCCAGAAAGCCTCGGGAGATCGTTTCGAGTTGTTCGTCAACGACATCCATCCGCAGTTTGTCCTTGTCCTGGTCCTCGAGGTTGTTGTTCCCCAGTGTCAGAAAGGTGGTGGCGACGACGTTCCGTTGACGGTCTTCCAGCGAGGTGGCCGGAAGCAGGTCGCCGGCAATCTGCTCCTGGGCAAACCGGTCAAAGGGTCGATCGTCGTTGAGTGTGCCGACCACATAATCTCTGTACCGCCACGCCTCGGGGAACAAGAAACCCCTCAGGGTGATCGATTCGGCAAAACGGACAACATCCAGCCAGTGACGCCCCCAGCGTTCCCCGAAATGGGGTGAGGCCAACAGTCGATCCACCAGGCGGGTGTAGGCCTCCGGCGACTCATCGTCCACGAAGGACTGGATCTGTTCTGGTGTCGGTGGCAGTCCCAGCAGGTCGAAATACAGCCGCCGCACCAGGGTCGTGCGATCCGCCTGACTGACCTGCTGCAATCGAGCCGTCTCGAGCCGGCGTCGCAGGAAAGCGTCGATGGCCGATGCCTTGGACGACCCACCCACCCGTGGTACGAGAGGTCGTTTCAGTGGCTGGTAGGCCCAGTGATCGCGCCCCTGCTTGAGGTTGGCTTTCGAGGAGGTCACGGCGGTGCCGCGTCTCGGATCGAGAGCGCCGCGGGCAATCCAGGCCTGGAAATCGGCGATGACGCGTGGTGGCAACTTACCCTTGGGAGGCATCTCCAGCGACTCGTATTTCAACGCCTGCACAAGCAGGCTCTCTTTTGGCTTGCCCGGGACGATCACCGCACCGCTGTCTCCTCCTTTTCGCAACGCGGCACGGTTGTCCAACTGCAGCCCA
The DNA here is from genome assembly GCA_002724415.1 of Planctomycetaceae bacterium. Classification (GTDB taxonomy): domain Bacteria; phylum Planctomycetota; class Planctomycetia; order Planctomycetales; family Planctomycetaceae; genus UBA8437. The sequence goes on along the minus strand of PBOU01000051.1, from coordinate 4,319 downwards.
CCACGCAACTTCTTCGTCCGGAGAGCCTGCGCCGAGTGGCAGGAGTAACAGTGGGCCACGAGGATTGGTCGGATCTTCTTCTCGAAAAACGCGGTATCTTGCGCCGACAATTTTTGTTCCTGGGCACTGGCAACCGACCAGCCCAGAAGCGTCGCGACAAGGCAGAGGGCAATCGGTGTCTTGGTCATCCAGATTTCGATGCCAGGAGTGAAGAGGTTGAATCAACAATTCCGCGGAGACCGATTCGGTGAGCCGGTGACCTGCGGACAATGATCCATCGTGCCACCCCTCGATTGTCGGGGCTGGGCTGAGTCGAAGCAATGCCGCAAAGACGGTTGAATTAAACAAACAGGACCGGACCACCACGATCGGTGAACCGGTCCTGTTCAGCGCATTATCATTCGTCAGCAGGCAAGCCGACTAGCCACCGGTCTTCTTGCCATCCGCTTCGGGCATGGGCTTGGTGGCCTTTTCGAGAGAAGGCTTGGCCGACGGACCACCACCATCATCGTTTTTGGCGGGGTCAGCCGACGGCGGCGGATCGTTGGCATCGGCTTCAGTCGGATTGCTTTCGCAACCGATGCCGGCCCAGGCCAGCACCACCACGCTGAGCATTGTCGCAATAAACTTCTTCATCGTTTTTGCTCTATAAACACAAACACTGGTGAAATAAATCCACCCGGTGGGTGGAATCCAACGGCCTCCGAAAAATGCACCATACAAAACCGATGGTGTCGCGAAGGTCAACGAGCCTAGTTTCCGCCACCAGCAGCAGCTGCTGGATCGGCTGCGCCACCTTCACCCATTTCCTTCAGGATGTCGGCATCGCTGTGGACCTTACCGGTCTTCGGATCCGCATCGCTGGGAGAGGCCTTGGTTTCGCCACCGGGTCCCTTGGCGGAGCTATCGATCGGCGTGCCGTCACCAGCGGGGTTGGATCCCGATGAGCCGGGACCACCACCGCAACCGATCGGAGCAGCTACCAGGGCGGCGACCATAAGGGTCGTGATGAACTTCTTCATGATTACTCCTCGTATCCTGTTAAACAGCGTTGATCACAAAGGCCGCGTCGGGCCCGAACACCAGCAAGTCGGATTGAATCGATGACCGACTGCCAACTTGGAGCTATTGCAACAACTCGGAGCCATCACGACCAGCGTATATTCCCGATTTGCGAAAAAAACCATCATCGACGATGGTTTTGCTCAGAGGGGATCACCATCTTCGGCCACATGTCGGTATCGAACTTGTATCGACGGGGTGGTTAGAACGGCAATTCCGCGAGATCTCTGGCCGAAATCGTACAGATCGAAGTCAGGATCGAATGTGAGACATTCTCGTTGACGAATCTCACACTTCCGTCCACAAACAGGGCGTGTGCTCCTCCGTCGTGCCGGCTCCCGGCGCCCCAGGCATAGGGTCGGCCGGTGTTCAGGTAGTCGTAATTGATGCCGTACTGGATTGGCAGGATGTGGTGCGTGTGCGTGTAGGCCTGCAGGTACGGCCCATAGGCCGGGTGTGTTTTTTGGAAAGGAGTTTCGATCATCAGGATCGTGGCGGTGTGCGGGTCAAAAATGTCCTTGAGCCGAGCGGCTCCATTTTTGCCGAAGGCAGTTTTTTGGCTGGATCGGTCAGCGCGGAATGTCAGTGGGACCCCGTATTCATGGTTGCGGTGAACGAATCCGTAGCTCACGCGGGTTCCACCGGTGATCGCGTACATGTTGCCCGTCAGCACCGAAGTGCCACCCGCCTGGTGAAAGTCCTTCGTGTGCGGATCGTCGTACCTGGGGTCCGATGGACAGCGAAAGAGCGCGATGGACACTTTTTCGAGCACCGCCTGGCTGTCCCCGCCACCCACGCCATGCCAGTCCGCCTTGCCGGTGGCCTTGTTCCAGTCGATCTGGCTGGCCAGAGGCCCCTCGTCAATATGGGGCAGGAGAAACAGGTAGCCGGTGTGATTTCGAATCGAGCCTGGGGACAGGAAGGTGGGAGCATGAAACTCGCCGCCATTGACGTAGGACGGCGGCAGAACCTCGTGCTGCTGATGGTAATCCATCAGGGCGAGGCCAACCTGTTTCAGGTTGTTGCGGCACTGGGTCTTGCGAGCGGCTTCCCGTGCCAACTGGACGGCGGGAAGAATCAAAGCAATTAGCACTGCGATGATGGCGATGACGACCAACAACTCGACAAGTGTGAAGCCTGGTGAGCGGCGGGTAGAGCGAGGCATCGCGGGGCATCCTTGTAGCAAACTGCTGTACAACGGCATGGTCGGAAAACGACCCCGTTGAATTCATCTTCTCCGCAGCATCGACAAAGTGTCAACTTCCGTTTGGAACTGTTGGTCGAGGCTTCTTTTTCGGGATCGTCTGTGGCAGATCCTTGGTTGTCAAGCTGAGATTGATCTGGTTTTCTCCGGATCGAACGACCCGCTTGAGAGTGCTCTTGGTGTTGTAGATCGGCCGCAGGATTTCCTGGCCGTCTTTGTTCATCTTGGATACTGTGATCCTGTTGGCGCCGACGGCGGCACCTTCTCGTTTCTCGGTGAAAACCAACTCGTAGAAGCCGGTGTTGTCACTGGTTCCGCGGGCCACGTTTTTTCCGTCTCCCTGGAATACCAACTGGGCCCCCGGTAGCGGGTTGCCATCGAGCAGGACCAGGCCACGAACGGGTCCCAGTTCACTGACCTCACTGGCTCCCTGTGGGGTGGTCAGGTGAAAGCTCATCACGTTGTCCCCTTCGACGACAGTTGCCTTGAGAACGGTTTTCTTGTTGTAGAATTCGGGCAGCGGTTCATCGACGGGGTCTTCGGAATTGTGTCCAAACAGCCCGATGGCGACCTGGTGTTCCCCCACCGGGGCACCTCTCAAGTGCCGGTTGAATTTCAGCTCGTACCGACCATTCTGGTCCGTGCCACCCGAGCATGTTCGAGTGATCTCGTTGTGAAAATCGACCTGGGCACCGGCCAGCGGCTTTCCGTCGAGGGTAATCCAGCCGACGACATGTCCAAGTGTTCGGCCGTTGGCTGTTTGCAGTCGTGGCTTCTTTTGTTCCTCACAGCCGGACAGGCCGATCAGCAAGACCAGCAGTGTCAGTCCGGAGAATGGCCTGTTGAATTGAGCCGCCACGGCGGTTCTCCCCACATCAGAAAACGTATTTCTTGTTGGTTCGGTTTGCAGCCGTGACCGAACGATTCGGTTGCGACGGAACTGGCCGCCCAGACCGGCTGATTTCGTTCGAGCAGATGGTCCCAGACGTCCCGGCCAAGCCGGTTTCGGTCGTCAACAAAAGACAAGGCCGGGCACGGCTCGCGAGCGATCCGTACCCGGCCAAAATCTTCATCGTGCCGCCAGGCGGCATGACAGCGAGCCTAGAAGTTGGCTCCGGTTTCAACGACTTCGCGTCCACCGACGGTCACCATCGCGTTGATGGTTCCCTGGTTCATCGTTTCGTTGACGAACCGGACGCCACCATCGCCAAACAGGATATGGCAACCACCAGCGTGGCGACTGCCGGGTCCCCAGGCGTATGGACGGCCTGAAGCACGGTAGTCGTAGTTGATGCCATACTGCATCGGCAGGATGTTGTGCGTGTGCGTGTAGGACTGCAAGTACGGTCCGTACGCACGCGACCACTTCCGGAACGGTGTCTCGATCATCAACATCGTGCCCGAGGCACCGTCGTAGGCCTGCATGTCGCTCAGCTTCGCAGCACCGTTCTTACCAAAAGCACTTTTCAGGTACTTCTTGGTCCAGGTGCCCCCGGAGTACTCCCAGGTCCAGCCGATATCCATGCTGTAGGGCCGGTAGATGGCGTACTCGTGATGACGGTGAACAAACCCGTAGCTGACCCGACTGGCGTTGTGGATGGTGTACATGTTCTGCCATCCGTACGAGTGGGGGTCATCGAAGTTCGAATCTGACGGGCAGCGCAATACCTCGAGCTTCTGTCCCCCCAGGATCTGCTCATTTTGCAGGGCACCGGGGTTGTTCCAGCCACCGCGACCTCGCCAGTCGGCTCTGCCGGTGGCAAAGTCGAATTCGACGGCGTTGTACAACGGCTGCTGATCGATGTAGGGCAGCAGCAGCAGGTAGCCGGTGTGGTTCTTGATCTGCCCGTAGGGCACGTAGGTGTCGTAGTAGCTACGGACGTCGCCACCGTTGACGTACGACGGTGGGAACACATTGTATGACTCGTGATAATTCATCAGAGCCAGGCCGAGCTGCTTCATCTTGTTGCGGCATTGGCTGCGGCGTGCGGCCTCGCGGGCCTGTTGCACGGCCGGCAACAGCAACGCAATCAGGATGGCGATGATCGCAATG
>PBOU01000006.1 GCA_002724415.1 Planctomycetaceae bacterium | reverse complement strand
CCTACTGGGCCCTCCACGTCGCGACCCACCTCCCCCGGAACTCGGCAACCACCTGCTCCAGATCGAACTGCCGTCCGCTCCGCCACAAGATGCCTCGACCCGACGGACGGCTTGACGATGACCACCATTCGCGACCAGATCGCTCAAAACCTCGACCATGTTCACAACGTCATCTCAAGCGCCTTGGCTCGCAGTGGGCGCCCCGCAACTGCCGTCCAACTGGTCTGTGTTACAAAGTATGCTCGTGACGAATGGATCGACGCCCTGCTGGAATGTGGCCAGACTGCGCTTGGCGAAAACCGGCCACAGCAACTCGATCAACGAGCCAGCAAGTACCCCGACCATGTTCGCTGGCACTTAATTGGACAACTGCAACGTAACAAGGTGCGGCGAGCTCTCGGTTCCACACACCTGATCCACTCGGTTGACAACCTGAGGCTGCTGAATCGGATCGAATCGATTGCCACCGAGGAAAACCGGCGGCCTTCGGTCCTGCTCCAGGTCAACCTGTCAAAAGATGGTGACCGGAACGGTTTCACCGACTCAACACTCCGGGCCTGCTGGGCCCAGATCTGCGATCTCCACCGTACCGAAGTCCTGGGCCTGATGACGATGGCCCCGGTCGCCGTCGACGCCGAATCCTCCCGCCCAACCTTCGAATCGCTCCGAAACCTCGCCGGTGAACTCGGCACCATCCGAGTCCAACGGGGAGGTCAACCACTCACGGAATTGTCGATGGGCATGAGCAACGATTTCGAGGTCGCCATAGAAGCGGGCGCCACCATCGTGAGGCTCGGCCGAACTCTCTTCCAGGGCCTGGAGAACTGAACGTCTCCGGCCAGCCTAAAGCCCCAGCAGAGGGCCCTGGGCCGTTGCCACTGTCGGCACCAACTGCGGCACCTCGGGCGGCATCTCCGGTGCGTCGGCCCAGTCGGACTCGTCCCCACCCCCCATGATGACCGGTTCCAGGGCATCTGGCTCCAGTCGGAACCGGCCTTCCGAGATTGGGACCAGAAACTGGCGAAACCAGATCATCTGCCGTACTCGTTCACACGGATCGTCCAGGCAAATCGACGCCCCCTGTTCACACCAGTCAAACAACATTCCAAAGAAGCCGCTGGGGATGTACTTGACGTAGGACATATCCACACCGACGCGAGTCACACCGTCGCGTTCGACCAGTTGAGCCAGCGTCTCTCGCAGCAACGCCAGATTGGAACCATCCCAGATTTCCATCGGCCCCAGGCAAATGACTTTGTAGCTGTTTCGGTTCTCGATCGTCATCTGTTGTCTGCGCGCCATGAGATCGTCCTCGGAGAAAGGGAAGGGGGGTGGGGAGCCGTGTCGTCCAGGTGACGGGTCCATTGGGAAGATGTTGCACCAGGACAACGCTGCCCCTCACCTAGGGCAATCGCAGGACCAAACGATCAAAAAACAGGGGTTTTTTCGTAACCCTTGTTGCACACACGTGTTATCGCCGTGGCGGCAAACCGCAGCCGCCTCAAACATGTGGCTTCCCGACAACGCATGTTGCAGAAACGCAACGCCCTTTGGGAGGCACCTCTGGTTGGCCCACTTCACTCAAAGTGAATTCGTACAACGGGACGGACGAGCTATTCCTCGTCGTCGCTCTCTTGCTCTTCTTCAAGATAGAGCAAGCGGCCGCAATTGTTGCAACACACAATCTGCTCAAGCGACAGTTCGACCACGATTTGTGACGACAGCTTGATCGAGCACGATGTGCACGAACCATCGATTACGACGGCCATGGCGTCGGGACCATGAGCTTTGACAAGCCGCCTGTAACGTTCGGCGACCTCGGGATTCAAGCCCGATTCGGCCTCTGAAATCGCCTGTTCGAGTTTTTCACGTTCCTCATGCAGACCAGGCTCCACAGCTGCCACCTCGGCAACGGACCGGTCGTGTTCCTGCTGGGCGGCGTCTCGCTCCGCTTCGATCTCTTTCACTCGCTCTTGCGCACNTTCGACACGTTCAAACAATTCCAGGATCTCGTCCTCCAGCACCCCGTTGGCNGCAATATCAGCGTCAATCTGCCCGCGGATAATGTCAAATTCCTGGTTGGTNGAGGCCGTGTTGAGTTTTGACCTGAGATCAATCAGCCGCATCTCGTTGGTCTTCAACTGGAGCGCCCGTTCGTCTGACGCCTTTTTGAGATCCATGACCGCCTGCTGTTCGGCCTCTGCCTCGACCTGCTTCTTGGACGTCAGCGATTCACGAGCCCGCACCTGCCGTGGACCGGCAGCGAGTGCATCGAGCACTCCGGTGTGCTCGACGTGCAACTGGTGGAGTTCACGCAGGCCGCTGGCAGCCGTCGTCATCCTGATCTCTCCCGTCATGTTTTCCGTGGTGCAAAAAAAAGAGCCGGTCGAAATCCGACCGGCTCGAAGCATCAACTGGGGCTTCCCGAAAGGACCCCTTCAAGGAAGCCCTTCAGTTGGCGACTACGCACCGGGTGCTGCAGTTTCCTGACAGCCTTGGCTTCAATTTGCCGAACCCGTTCCCGCGTCACCTTGAAGATCCTTCCGACTTCCTCGAGCGTGTACGTGTACCCGTCACCGAGCCCGTAGCGAAGTTTGATAATTTCGCGTTCTCGATAGGTCAGCGTTTTCAAAACTGAGTCGATCTTGTCTTTCAACATTTCCTGCGTGGCGGAGTTGACAGGGCTGTCCGTGCTGTTGTCTTCGATGAAATCACCGAAGTAACTGTCTTCACTCTCACCCACCGGGCGGTCCAAGCTAATGGGATGTCGCGAGATCTTCAAGACTCGCCGNGTCTCCTCCAGGCTCACGTCGGCCGCTTCTGCGGTCTCCTCCATTGTCGGCTCACGGCCTTTCTCCTGGAGCAACTGCTTGCTGACTTTTCGCAATTTCGACATCGTCTCGATCATATGGACCGGAATTCGAATGGTCCGAGCCTGGTCAGCGATGGCGCGTGTGATCGCCTGGCGAATCCACCAGGTGGCGTAAGTCGAAAACTTGTAGCCACGACGGTACTCGTACTTGTCCACGGCCCTCATCAGTCCTGTGTTCCCTTCCTGGATCAGGTCCAGGAAGCTCAANCCNCGGTTGCGATATTTCTTGGCAATCGAGACCACCAGGCGGAGGTTGCCGCCGGACAGTTCTCTCATCGCCTGTTCATAATCAGCGAACCGTTTTTCGATTATCTCCATCCGCTTGCGGAGTGTCTCGGGCGATTCGAGTGTCAGGAGAACAAGGTCCTGCAGTTCTCGATTCAGNTTGGCACGCTCATCCGTCGCGGTTTTCAACCTCCGGATTCTCTTGAGGTGACGTTGAATTTCGGTCATCCGTTCACAGATTTGCTCGAGCCGCTTCATCACCGGTTGCATCCGCTGTGTCCGGACACTGAGTTCCTCGACCAGTGTGACCATCTTGCGCCGTCGACGATCGATTTCCGGCACAAGCTTGGCNCGGGTGCTGTCCACGACCCGTGGATTGACCATCTTCTCCGCGTCGGGAAGATATTCCATTCTCAGCAGATCGATTGTCCGAAGGTTGTGAGGCATGCGGCCCAGGATCTGGGTCTTCTCCAGTCCCTCGGTGACCGAGACCTTGATCGTGCGATCGAACGGCAGTTCTCCATGGTGCACCTTCCGGAGAATCTCGATAGCNGTCCGCAGGGGAAAATCACTCTCAAGCAGTGACCGTCGNAACCGCTTGCGGGTGACCTCGATCTTTTTGGCGAGNGCGATTTCCTCGGCTCGTGTCAGCAGCGGGATCTCGCCCATCTGTGTCAGATACATTCGCACCGGGTCATCGATCCGCCGGGAACGATCCTCCCCGATCGGCGACTTCGCTCGCGAATTCCGAGCCTTGCGTTTCGACGTGTCTTCCGGCTGGACCTTGTCGGCGACAACGTCGAGCCCCAACTCCTCGGCACACATCAGGAGTGCATCGAGTTTTTCTGGAGTGGCCGCCTCGTCTGGCAGGTAAGCATTCACCTGCGAGTAGGTCAGGTACCCCTGGGCCTGCCCCTGTTCGATGACNGCCTTGAGTTCTTCGATCAATCTATACACTTTTCCACCCTCCCACAGATCAACGAACCACGCCGCGACGTGTTCGCTTCTGGTGGTGTTCGAANGCCCGTCTCAGACGGGCCTTGTCTTCGTCGTCCAGTCCACCGACCGCATCGTCGCGTCCGGTCCGAACGGCGCGTTCGGTCTCAAACTTCTCACGCTCTCGACGCCACTTCAACACTTGCACNGTTTCTTCAAGGAGATCAAGTTCCGATTCGGTCACCCGNTGCGACGTCTCCTTCGACCTGGCCTCCTCGTCAATTTTGACGAGCAACCGCTTCATCTCCGGATCCTCCAGCGACGCTGTCACACGATCAAACGTTGGCAAGCCCCCGTTGTCGTGAATNTGGTAGCAGACTTCCAGCATCCGTTTCAGAAATGTGTCCCGAATTTCCTCGGAACGCAACTGTTCTCGGATGCGNCCNACCAATTCCGGTGCCGACAATAGGATCTCGACCAGTTCACGTTCNGCTCGTTCNACTCGTGTCAGCGTCCCTGGACGACTGCCAGANGACGCGACNGTGGAGCCAGGATCGCCGGNTTGCCNGGAGTTCCCCGTCCCCGAATCAATCCGTCGCGACGATTCGTTGGGCGNTTCCTGCACCGAACGTCGCTCGGCCGCACGAGAGGTCTCGTCTCGNCGCGCNTTGCGTTGACGATTGAGTGCCGTTCGCAATTCTGTTTCCGAGATNCCCAGTCGCTGACTGACAAGGCCCAAGATCACAGCTTCACGAGGTGTCCCCGCCAGCCGCGGAGCGGTGACAATCAATTCCAACATCTCGGCAAGCAATCGTTGGCGTGCGTCAACGGTCGCAGTCCCAATCCGGGCCATCGACGTTTGCCACTTGAAATCAAGTGCTTCTGGCGCCTGATCACACAATTCGCGGAACGCCGATTCCCCGTGTCGCTCTAGAAATTCTGCGGGATCCAGGCCCTCGGGCAACGTCAGCACCCTCAGGTCAACATCCTGTACCAGGAAACGGGGCAGGGCTCTTTCGGCCGCCATCTGCCCGGCCTGATCACCATCGTAAACCAGGACGACTCGCTCAGAGAGGCGTTTCAAAGCTGTCACGTGTTCGTCCGTCAGAGCGGTGCCCAACGTTCCAACAACGTGATGTACTCCGTACTGGTGGGCGGTGACACAATCTGTGTACCCCTCGACCACGACCGCCATTTTCTCACGGCGAATCTGTTCCCGAGCTTTCCCCAGTCCGTAAAGGAGGCTCTTCTTGGAGAAAACGGGATTCTCTGAACTGTTGAGATATTTCGGTGCGTCGGGATACGTGTGGTCCGGCAAAATGCGGCCGCCAAAACCAACCGTTCGGTCCCGCATGTCGTGAATCGGAAACAGCACTCGATCAACAAAATCATCTCGAAGCCCGGAACCATCCTGCCTCTGCCGGACAAGGCCCGCAGCTTCAAGTTCGCTGGGCCGAAATTGCCCCTCCGCCCGCTTCTGCAACCACTCCCAGTCCGGGGGATGGAATCCGATCTGGAATTTGACGATCACTTCCGGTCCAAGCCGTCTCTGTTCCGCCAGGTACTTTCTCGCCCGACCGGCAACAGGATCGTCCAACAAGAACCGGTGAAACTGGGTCTCAGCCCAATCCAGCACCTCGTACAGCCGTGTTTTTGCATCCGGTCCCGGACCGCTGGGGCCCCGGCGGCGAGGCACTTCAATGTTCGCACGCTGGGCCAATTGCTCGAGAGCATCGCGGAATCCCACGTTCTCGAAATGCATGACCCACGAATAGCAATCACCTCCCGCATCACACACCCAGCACCTGTACGTCTGCCGATCGGCGTAGACGTGCATCGACGGATTGTGATCGTCGTGGAAGGGGCACAACCCCACATGATCGCCGCGCCCTCCGCGCGCCGTCAGCGAGACTGTTTCAGCGACCAACGAAACAAGATCCGTTTGTGAACGGACCTGCTCCTTGAAGTCGTCGGGGTAGCCGCCTGTCACAGGACTCTCCTGCGATCCTTGTTCCAGCTATCCGCCTCGTGAAAACCACGAAACGGACTACCGGTCCCCACTCGTCGCGGCCCTGATTGCCCAAGCAAACTTCAAAACCACGCGAGACACGACAATTCTAGCTGACCAAGAGCGCGGGTCAAGCTACCGCGAACGTCTTCGCCAAGTCTTCGACCCTCGCAACCGGCACAAGCAGAAGGAGTGGCCCAATGCCACCAGTGCCTCACTCGGCCTCATCGCCATCGGTTGGCGGTTCATCCAGCAGCCCCGCATCCGGGTCATCCTGCAGCCCCGCATCCGGGTCATCCTGCAGCCCCGCGTCCGAATCAGCCTGCAACTCGGTTTCCGAGGCCTCGTCGCCAGGGATCTCGGCCGACTCGACCGAGTACAGAGGATTGTCGCCAAACAGACGTTTGCACTTCGGGCAGACCGCCTTGGCCAGGCCTTTGCCGGATTTGCCGCCGATTTTTTCTTTCTTCCGGGCGTCACTGCTGACAACCAACCCACAACTCTCGCAGCGATGCCCAACCACCGTGACGGTGAATGTTTCATCGGCGCTGTAGTAGGTCGCGTCCTCAACGACCGTCATCGTCGTTTCTTCATTGTAGTGGCACGTTCGCTCGCTGAAGGTGTCTTCCAAGGGCACCCCCACGTCGGCCCCAAAGTCAGAGATCCCGTACAACTCACCCATCCACCGTGACACCCGGCGAAACTCGCTCAGGTTGAACGACAGGAAATCGATCGTTTTCGATTCAGGATCCTCGGGAAGTCGAATTCCGATTCGACCGGTCCCAAAAACATCGATCCCGGCGAACATGGATTCATGAGCGTAAGGTGCTGGCTGGACGATCCGCAGTTCTCCGCACGTTTCGGCTGCCAGGCTGACAAATTCGGCGGCCGGCAAGCCATCTGTCGTCTGCACGTCCTCGAGATGAATCCGCACATTTTCGCGCACCGCTGGAATCTTTTTTGCCGCCCCCCCACCAAAGAGACCACCGCTCTTGACCAACTTGACCAACAACAGGGTTTCGGCCGAGAACCCCACATCAACGGCGTCGAATTTCGCCGCAAGGCTTCCGGCCTTCAGCTTCAGCGCCCCCGGGTCAACCTGGTGAAGATGAACATCGTCCAGCCAATCGACGTAGATTCGCTCGGCCTCGACCTCTTCGACCACCTCATCTACGGTCTCTGATCCCTGTGCCGGGTCCCAGTTTTGTTGCGGGACAAGAAATGGCGACTGGCACTTCGGGCACTTGCCCGACTTCCCTCGATGGCGTTCCTGGACCTCGATCGGATGTCCATTGGGACAAAAGACGATAAAGCCGGTTTTGGCAACCGCTCGGGCGCCACCTCGTGTGGCTGACGAGGCCCCCTGGCGTTTGCGGCTCGCCGACTCCAGTTCCTCCTTCATCGCAATGTCCAGCAAAGCATCGCCACTGGNGGCCACCGGATGGGCGGTGTCTCTCTCCTCCTCTGTGGTGCGGTCCGATTCGTCAGCCACATCCGATGCAGTTTCCGTATCGCCAGGTTCGCCAGTCTCTCCCTCGTCAACGACGGGATCGGTGTGTTTCAGCAAATCGTCGCCAAAGCCCATATCATCGGCATCTGACATGTTGACCCCNTCGGCGAGTTCAAAGTCCCCCTCATCCACCAGAGACGGACCCGCCGAATCGCGGGATTGCTGGTCCGCCAGAAGAGCGGTATCCTCATCACCAGCAGAGGATTGATCCTGGCTNTAGATCACCGCCGAGGGATTGCGTTGCATTTCCTGAAATCGGGCTGCAATTTCGGGACGGAGAAATGCTCCACATCGCCAACAGCGAACAAGTTCAGGACGAACCACTTCGCCGCAGTCGCCACACTCGACACCGTCGCCGTGATCTTCAACGGCCACGGCACCAGGCAACTCGCCGGAAAAACTCTCGGTCGCCTCGGGATTGACCACGTGCTCGCACAACGGACACTGGACCGTGTCCGTCAACAACAAGGTTCGACATGAAGGGCAGGATTGTATCGAAACGCTCATAACAACAACGCACCGGTGACCGACGTCCACAGACCGGCAAACCGGTCCCTGCCTCAACAATAACACACGTCCCGACTCGTTTGCAGGTTTTCTCGACACCACATTCAGCTTCGCTCCGGGTTACCCGCCCCTATCGTGTCTTTTCCCTCTCACCGGACCCAAAACCAGGCTCCCAAATCCCTGGGCCGCCCTCCAANCCCCCGAGGCCTCACAACCCGAATCTCCCTCATGCCCTCTCCCGCCTCCACTTTTCCGACAAGCCTCGAGCCATTCAACGCNGACCAGGTACCGGAAATCNTAGATGAGTTGCTGNAAACGGCTCGTCATCGTGCCGCCAGTGACATTCACATCGTTCCAACAGAGACCTCCTTGGAAGTGTCCTGGCGGATTGATGGTGTTCTGCAACACGCGGGAAAGTTCCCCAGGCAGTTTGCAGTCAACATTGTTGCCCGCCTGAAAGTCCTTTCGGAGTTGCTGACTTACCGAACCGAGATCCCACAGGAAGGACGCATCCGAACCAGCGACAATTCACTCGACATGCGGGTCAGCACTTTCCCCACACTTTTCGGCGAAAAAGCTGTCGTGCGGTTGCTTCGGACAAGCGATCATTTCCTGCAGATTGACCAACTCGGATTAACTCCGCAAATTCATCGCCACCTCGCCACGTCGCTGACTCGCCGAAGCGGGGCCCTGATCGTCGCCGGTCCAGCTGGAAGCGGAAAGACAACCACGCTCTACGCGTGCCTTCGCGGATTGGCTGGGAACTCCGACCATCCGGTTAGCCTCGCCAGTCTCGAAGACCCTATCGAATCGGTCATTGACGGNGTCGCCCAGTCCCAACTCAATCCCGTTGCCGGATTTGACTACGCCACCGGGTTGAGATCACTGATGCGGCAGGANCCCGAGGTGATCATGGTTGGGGAAATCCGTGATCGGGAGACTGCCGAAACCGTGCTCCANGCCTCCCTGACCGGNCACCTTGTTCTGACCACGTTCCACGCCGGCAGCGGAACCGAAGCAATCGGCCGCCTGGCTGATATGGGACTCGAACCCCACCTGCTCCGTAGTGGCCTGGCCGCGATCCTTTGCCAGCGCCTGCTCCGTCGNCGATGCCAGTGNAAACAAACAACTGACCACACCTCACCACAGACCAATCTCGCNTCCCCGCTCCCCAACTGTCCTCGTTGCCACGGGACAGGGTATTCCGGACGGCAGGTGATTGCCGAATGGCTGGACCCATCCGAACCAACCATCGCCAAAGGGATCCTTGCCANGCAAGACAGTCACTCGCTGCATTCTGCCGCAGTCAAATCCGGACACCTCGACCTTGCGCAAGCAGCCAGTCAGGCGGTCCAAGCGGGCTGGACGACGCCCGAGGAAGTCATCCGAGTCCTCGGACTACCGGCACGGTGAACCGCGGCCCCTGGTCGANTCATGGCACGCAAGAACCACCCACGCCTGACACTCGAGGATCTCGCGACGCTCAACGACGAGATTTGCGCCGTGACGCGGGCACGACTCCCACTCGAACTGGGACTGAAATCCGCCACCGGCGGACTCAGGCGACAGGTCAACCAAGTCATGGANTCCCTGGCCGACCAGCTNAATTCCGGAGTGTCTCTCGAGGTGGCGATCGAGAATCACCACCGGTCCTTCCCACCCGTTTACCGGGCACTGGTTACCGCGGGAANCAAGACCGGGCGACTCGACCANGCACTCGAATCTCTCTCCAGTTTTTCGCGAGGACTCGATGAGTTGCGGCACANGGTCGTTATGGCCATGGCCTACCCAACCCTGGTGCTTTTGCTCGCCTGGATCCTCTGGTCGGTGTTCCTGCTCACCTTGTTCCCGGGCTTCGATGCAGCGATGGCCGGACTCGGAGTTGNCGACGGGATGTCACTGAAGTTCATGAGAGTCGCTGCCACCACCATCGGATTCTGGACTCCGGCACTTCCGGCTGCAATTTTCCTTGCAGGTGTCTCGTGGTGGTTGTCCAGGCGATGGATGCTTCANCCGACTGCCGACCACTACCGCTGGCATCCTGGACGACTCGCCGCCTCCGCATTGCGGCATCTTCCGTGGTTCGGCCCAATCCTCATGAACTTCCATCGGGCCAACTTCCTGGAACTCCTGGCGATGATGCTTCGACACAACGTCTCCCTGGACGAAGCTGTCACATTGGCAATCGACGCCAGTGGTGAACCTCAACTCTCAAGCCACCGCGACCAAATCACTGCCCGAATCCAAAAAGGCGATTCATTGTGGGACGTGTTACAAGAGTTCGACGCCACCACGCCGTTTGTCAGGTGGATGATTCATGTCGCCGAAGAGCAAGAAACACTTCCGCCCACGTTGCAGCACGCCAGCGAGATCCTGCGCCGACGGGCTGACCACCAGGCCGAATGTTTCCAGATCGCGTTTCCGGCCGTCGTGTTGGTCTCGGTGGCCGGGGGAACGGTTCTGCTGTACAGCCTTACACTCTTCCTCCCGATCGTTGACCTCCTCAACGGCTTGGCTGCTCCCTGAATTCCAGGCACAACCGCAATCACCATGCCACGATTTCGCCACAATTCGACCGACCAGAACGACCAACCGGTTGAGGGTGTCGTCGAAGCCGAAAATCGTTTTGTGGCTGTCGCACGGCTTTTGCAAGACGGCCTGCACGTGCAGGACCTCCACGAAATCACCGAAACCAGCGGNGACGCTTCCACCACGAATGACCGCGGTGCCCCAATCGTCGATGTCGCGATGGGTCACGACGAACGGATCGCGGTGACCGGGGGCATAGCTGAAATTATTCACGGCCGACTGCCGCTGGCAGCCGGATTGCGAGCCATCGCCTCGGAGATTCCGTCGCGCCGTGCACGACGAGCGATGATCACAATC
>PBOU01000050.1 GCA_002724415.1 Planctomycetaceae bacterium | reverse complement strand
GTTCGGGAACGCATCTGAGTTGTCGCCCACTCCGTCGCCGTCGCTGTCCGTGGTCTCGCTGTCGTCGTCCGGGAAGTCGTCGGCGTTGTCGCCCACCCCGTCACCGTCGGTGTCGGTGGTCTCGCTGGCATCCTCGGGGAAGTCGTCGGCGTTGTCGCCCACTCCGTCACCGTCGGTGTCGGACCACTCGCTGGGGTCTTCTGGGAAGGCGTCGTCGTAGTCTGCTACCCAGTCGCCGTCTGCGTCAATCACCCATCCGAGTTCGATTGCTGATAGGGGGTCGTCCGGACCCAGTGTTATGCACAGATCTACGTCGTCCGGGGCCAGTGCCTGGTCCATTCCGTCGTATGACACCTGGAACAGGGAGTAGCCCTCGAGATCGTCGATNGCGCAGATTTCGGTGTCTACCTCCATTCCNTCANCGTCATCTTCTAGGGTCATGAAGTAATATCCAGTCCCATCGCTTGACACGTTGTAATCCAAGACCCAGGCGATATGCCAGGAGGGTTCGGCAGTGGAGTCGCTGGAGAGTCCTTCGAACCAGACGTATACCGAGCTGCAGTGCGGAAGCGCGAAGTTAACTTCGATTTCTATGTCCTCCCAGCTGCACTCGCCGTCGTTGACCCCGGTTTCCTCGGATAGCCATTCGTCCCACATCGCCTCGTAGGCCATTGCCTCGGTCGCGTTGAACGTCCCATCGCCATCGCCGATTTGGTAGTCCGCCATCATCCTGAAGTCGTCTGAGAGATGCAGTGTCTNGCGCAGCTCCGCGATTGCGGTGCCGTTGTCATCGCTTACGGATACCAGCCCCATGTCGAATTCTATCAGATCCGCGTAGTANTCTGGATCCTGCTCGCAGGGGAGTTCGATCCACCTATCCTCGCGAGCGACCTCGAACCATCCGGATCCCGAGTTCACCTCGAGAGACGCGTCAATAATCAGGCTGCAGAACCAACGCTCGATTTCGATAACCCAAGGCTCGTAGGAGCTGTCGTTGTAGGCTACCCACTGCCTGTTCTCGCTAACCAGCACTGTCCCGTTACCTGCTTGGCTCTCGTCCACCAGCATGGCGGTCCAGGACATCCTGTACTCCTCGTCGATCGCTAGGTTGGTAATCTCCCAGCTCATGTTTGTGGTGCCCTCGTCCAGGTGCCACGGGGATTGCCAGTAGCCATCTTGGAATGCCTCGACCCACATCTCCCCGCTTGGGGCGTAGCCCTCGCATGGGCCTTCCATGCTGTAGTAACTGTCCTGGACCCAAATGGTGTAGTTGAAGATGTCCGCAGGGGTTCTCAGATAGGCTTGTACCTCGACGTTGCATGCCCACTCTGGGACGTCGAAGTCCCAATCGTAGCTGCCCGAGGACAGGTCCTCCAGGGTCAGGTTGTCCGAGAAGGAGTTCCAGTCCTGGTCGTAGAACTCCCAACTTACCTNCAGGTCGTAGACCATGTGGGAGAAGTATCCTGAGTCGATCGTCCAAGACAGTTCGTTCAAGCCCGCGCTCAGATTGTAGGTCTCGTTATCGTAAGAGTCCAGAACCAGCGGCCTGTAGTCTCCATTTTCTTCGCAGTCCATGTCGACCCATTCCCACCAATCGGCGACGAAGACCCAGGGTTGGTCAGCGTCTCCGGCGCCGAATAGGTAGCCGCCGAAGGACAAGTCGCAAACGTTGCCATCGAATGCCAGGTCCCATGTGATGATCTCGGTTTCGGAAGCGGCCGTGAACTCGGTCTCCTCGTATGTCACGAGGATGCCGTTGTAGTACGCTCCCCACTGGACGGCGTAGTCGTATCCGGGCGCTAGTTCGGTCAGGTTCCACGCTAGTGCCAGGTCTTCGTCGTTCGATACGTTGTAGTCGAACCAGTCCCAAGACCCATTGGCGTCCTCCTGCAGTAGGTCTATCTCGCCACCGAGGCAGTCTGCCTCGATTTGCTTCCAGTCGTCGAACATGTTGTAGTCGTAGCCCATGAAGGAGATCACGGCTATGCTCACATAGAGGTCCACGAAGCAGTCCCACTCNCCGACTGTTATGTTGAAGTCGATCTGGCTGGTNTTGGCTGGGTCGAAGTAGTGCTCACCGTGGCCTCCAGAGTCGGACATGGTGTACCAGTCGAACCAGATCCTGTACTCNACTCCGTGGGTCAGTCCGCTCACGTCGATGTACATCTCCGTGGTCCCTATCTCGAGCATCTCAGGGTCCTCTACCCAAGCGCCGTCCTGCCAGGCGTAGAGGCTGACTGGAATGTGCTGCTCCCAGGTCTGGCAGTCGATGCCGTAGTAGTCCCAGATTTCGTAAACGTGGACCCATGAAGAGCCGTTGCTGCCGATCCCGGAAGTCCCGCTGTTCACATACAGCCGTGCGACGACTTCGACGTCGCATGTGGTGTAGTTGTNCAGCTCCATGTCCCAGGATATTTCGTAGGAGTCGCCAGAGCTGGTCCATGTATGGTAGTCGTAGGTGGACATCATCCCGTTCTGGTAGACCATCCAATCCAGTGTGTATTCGTAGCCACTGCTGAGATCGGTGGCTTCCCAGACCAGGCTGTTAGTACCGTTCTGGAGTTCTTCGACGTTATTGCCAGAGGAGTCCTGGAGGGATGAAATCGCCCCTCCCACGCAATCAGAATCGAAGAGCCAGGAGGTGTCTCCCATCCAGTAGTAATAGCCCATGATGGTCATTACCTGTAGCTCGACCCTCACCTCGACGTCACAGTCGAAGTCCTCGGTCGTAACGTTGAACTCGAACGAGCTGGTCGTGTCTGGATCGAAAGTGTACCAACCGTAGCTTTCGTAATTGGTGTTGGTGCCCCATGAGAAGTGGATCATGTAGTCGGTCCCGCCTGACAGGTCGCTTACGTCGACCTGCATTTCCGTGGTCCCGATGCTCAGTGGGGCTGGGTCATTGGTCCAGGAGCTATCCTCTAGAACCAGCACTTCCGCTGGGGAGATGGTTGCCCACTCGTCGCATTCGAAGCCCCATCCGTTGCCCCATCCGCTCAGATGCTGCCAGTGGCCTCCGGAGGAGTTGCTGCCGTCGGTGTCATCGATCCAGATCATCAGGTCGCCTTGGATGCTCAAATCGCAAATTTCGTCCGCGATGTCCACGCTGAAGTCGATGGTCAGGTTCTCATCGCTCCCGTCGAAGGTCGCGTAGTCGTAAGAGACCATGTTGCCGTTCTGGTAGACCATCCACTGGAGGGCGAAGTCGTATCCCTCTGGTAGCCCGTAGACTTCCCAGGATACCTGGTTCTCGCCGTCCTCCCAGTCCTCGTGGTCGACCCAGTCTCCGTCGGAGTCTGCCAGTTCGATCCATGCGTCGGCGCATTCTGGGACGTGGAAGTTCCAGTCGCTCGAGAACACGTGCTCACCGTTGTCTTCGTTGTACAGCGCAGCGTATGCATGAGCGTGGCAGTCCCACATGGTCACAGATAGCGTCCAGTCGAGATCGCTCGACCCATTGCCGGCTGTGAAGTAGTGGTTGTACCATCCGTTCCAGCTGGACTCGTTGCTCCAGTACCACTCGAGGCGGTAGTTCGCCCCGTCCTCGAGGTGATCGAAGTGCCACGTCATGTCGTTGTCGCCCAGCGACAGCTCGTTGTCCCCGAACTGGTTGTCCAGGTCGGTTCCCTCAAGTTGCAAGGCAACCGGCTGCAGGCATGGTCCGTCCAGGTGGATGTCGTAGCTGCCCATGTCGCTCCACTGGCCGTCCGTCCTGTTGACCACCCTCGCGTAGATGTAGGCGTCGCAGTCGAAAGCGTCCATCCACATATCGAAGTGGATCGCGGACCCGTTAGCGGGATCGGAGTGGTCCACGTACACGTCGTCGTAGAACCAGCCTTCCCAGGAGCTGCCGTCGTAGTACCACTCGACGTAGTACTCGGTCCCGTCGTCCATGCCGCTGAAGTCCATCATCAGGTGGTTGTCTCCNGGTGCCAGGGAGAAGTCGTCCCCGTAGGCGTCCACGGTCATGTTNCCGGTNTCGTCCATGGCTAGCAGGTCGAAGACCGGCACGCATGGCTCCTGCGGGTGGAAGGAGAATGAGTCGACGTCGATGTACTGGCCGACCACCTCCGACATCGGCCTGAGCCAACCGTAGAGGTAGACGTTGCACGCGTGCTCGTCGATGGTGATCGAGAAGTCGAACGACTCGTCGCCATTCGCTGTGAAGTACTCGTGCTCGTACTCGTAGTAGCTACCCATGTAGCGGTACCACTGGAACTCGTACTCGTAGCCTTCCAGTAGGCCCGTTAGGTGCCAGGTGAAGTCGGTGGTCCCCGGCTGCAGCTCGTAGTCGTAGCCCTCGTGTGAGTCGTAGGTCACGCCGTCCACCTCTAGGTGGATCTCCCCTGCGTCCTCTATGCACTCAGAGCTCGGGTATATGTGATCGTCGGACATCCGGTTGTGGCCGGTGTAGTAGCTCACCACGTCCACGTAGTACCATATGCTGAAGTCGCACCAGAACTCGGTCAGCTCCATCGTCCACTCGATCGGGCTGTCGTCACCCGTGACGAAGTCGCTCCAGCCACGGTTGGGGGCGCTGTAGTACATGTAGTACCTATCGTCGTCCAATTCGCTGACGTCCCAGTACATCTCGTAGATGCCGGGCTCGAACACGGTGTCGTCGTCGACCATGATCCAGGTGCCGTTGTGGTTGGCGTAGAGCGGGATCTGCATCTCTGCATCCCCCTCGGTCCCGTCGCAGGGACCCTCCAGGAACAGGTGCTGTCCGGTTGGCTCGTGCCAGCTCCACTCGCCGGTCCAGACGTACAGGTACGCCTCGATCTCGATGTTGCAGACGAAGCCCGGGACGTCGATTGTCATGGGCATCTCCTCCGCGGATGCGTTGTCGCCGAACCACGAGTGGGAGGCGAAGTCGACAAGGTGGCCATCGTACCTGACTCTGACCTCCATGGTGTACGGGAAGTCGTTCTGGAGGTTGTCCGCGGACATCGTGATGTCGCTCTCTCCCACGGGAAGAGCGTCACCGTCGACCGCGCCATCGACGTCGAGGGTCGGGTCCATGCTCCAGTCGTAGCTCATGCTCTGGCATGGCCCGTTGACGTACATCCACTCGCTTCCCATCCACCAGCTGTTGTAGTTGTCCGGGTACCTGAAGTCGACAAGTTCCAGATAGTATTCGAAGTAGATGTCGCAAGCCCATGGGGCTACTGCCACGGTGAGGTCCATGGGGGCTCCGTCGTAGGTGAAGTAGATCTGCTCCCCTTGGCTGTCGAAGCCGGTCCCGGAGTTATACAGGTTGAGCCTGTAGGTCGCCCCGACCGAGAGGTTCTCGAATTGGAGCTGGAAGTGGTTCTCGCCCATAGGCATGGTGTAGTTGGAATCGCCGTCAAGCTCCTCCCACGTGCCGTTCATGTCGGCGTACAGGCTGACGTAGTTCTCCTCTGGGTACACCCACTCGTCGCAGTCGGGGTACCAGTGGTACCCCTCTGACTCCATGTCCCTGTAGTCGGTCCGGCTGGAGTCGTCTACATCGACGAACAGCCTGTACCATACCTCCACTTGGCAGGTCACTGAGCCGTAGACGTCGAAGGAGAAGGGTATCGTCTCGTTCTCGGACGAAGCTGTCCACGTGTGGTACCCGTACTCGACGTAGTCGTTATTCAGCCTGACCGCCCAGTCGAACGCGTAGTCCTGGCCGACGATCAGTTCGGTCAGTTCCCATTCGGCGTCGAGGGTGGCGTTGCCGCCCATCTCGTCCTCCCCCCAGTCCTCGTCGAGTGAGACGTCCCCTGGGTCTGTGCAGTCGGCTTCGTAGTGCCTGCCGGTGCTGGACATGTGGTTGTCGTTGCCGCGGAAGTCCACGTAGCGGATGTACACGTATAGGTACAGGTAGCAGTCCCACTGGCCGATCTCCGCGTCGAAGGTGAACGCGTTGTTGTCCTCGTCCACGTCCTGCCATCCGTTCGAGTTCCCGTGGTCCGAGTTGGTGTGCCAGCTGTACTCGATCATGTAATCGGTCCCGCTGGAAGCGAGGTCTGACGCGTCTATCATGACCGGGAGCGTTCCGATCGGCAGCAGGTCGTCGTGCGAGACCTGCTCCCACGTGCCGTCGCCGTCGGAGTCCGTCATCAGGTCAACGGCGAGTATCTGGTTCCACTCGTCGCAGTCGAAGCCCCATGAGTTGCCCCATCCGTTGACGTGCCGCCATTCGTCTTCCTGCTCGTCGAAGTAGAATACGCTCGCCTCGACTCGGAGGTCGCAAAGGTCCTCTGGCAGGTCGACCTCGAGGTATATCGTCGGGGATGCAACGCTGCCTCCCCAGTCCTCGTAGTCGTACGAGACCATGTTGCCGTTCTGGTAGATCCTCCACTCCAGCATGTAGTCGAAGCCTTCCGGGTGCCCGGAGATGTTCCAGACCATCTGGTTGTCTCCCTCATCCCAGTCCTCTTGGTCGACCCATTCGCCATCGGAGTCTTGCAGCTCGATGATGACCTGGGCGCAGTCGGGCACGAAGAAGTGCCAGTACTCGGTACCGTAGATGTGGCTGCCGTTGTCGTCGTAGTAGATGCTCCCGTAGGCGTAAGGGTGGCAGTCCCACAGGCTCACCGGGAACGTCCAGTCGAAGCTGCCCGAGTCGTTGGTGCCGTTGTAGGTGAAGTAGTGGGTGTTCCAGTCGCTTTGGGTACCGTTGTACCAGTACCACTCNAAGCGGTAGTTGAGCCCCTCTTCCAGGTTGTCGAAGTGCCAAGTCATGCCGTTGTCTCCCACCGACAGCTCCAGGCCGTCCTGGTTGTCCAGGTCGNTCCCGTCAAGCTGCAGNGAGAACGGCGTTAGGCANGGGCCNTCNANGTGGATGTCGTAGCTNCCCATCCCGCTCCACTGGCCGTCCGTCCTGTTGACCACGCTCACGTGTACGCGGGCGTTGCATTCCATGTCCTCCATCCAGATGTCGAAGTGCACCCCGGACCCGTTGGCCAGGTCTGAGTGGTCCACGTACACATCGGAGGAGTACCATCCGTGCCAGCTGTTGTCGCTTTCCCAGTACCACTCGACGTAGTACTCGGTCCCGTCGTCCATGCCGCTGAAGTCCATCATCAGGTGGTTGTCTCCGGGTGCCAGGGAGAAGTCGTCCCCGTAGGCGTCCACGGTCATGTTGCCGGTGTCGTCCATGGCTAGCAGGTCGAAGACCGGCACGCATGGCTCCTGCGGGTGGAAGGAGAATGAGTCGACGTCGATGTACTGGCCGACCACCTCCGACATCGGCCTGAGCCAACCGTAGAGGTAGACGTTGCACGCGTGCTCGTCGATGGTGATCGAGAAGTCGAACGACTCGTCGCCATTCGCTGTGAAGTACTCGTGCTCGTACTCGTAGTAGCTACCCATGTAGCGGTACCACTGGAACTCGTACTCGTAGCCTTCCAGTAGGCCCGTTAGGTGCCAGGTGAAGTCGGTGGTCCCCGGCTGCAGCTCGTAGTCGTAGCCCTCGTGTGAGTCGTAGGTCACGCCGTCCACCTCTAGGTGGATCTCCCCTGCGTCCTCTATGCACTCAGAGCTCGGGTAAATGTGATCGTCGGACATCCGGTTGTGGCCGGTGTAGTAGCTCACCACGTCCACGTAGTACCATATGCTGAAGTCGCACCAGAACTCGGTCAGCTCCATCGTCCACTCGATCGGGCTGTCGTCACCCGTGACGAAGTCGCTCCAGCCACGGTTGGGGGCGCTGTAGTACATGTAGTACCTATCGTCGTCCAATTCGCTGACGTCCCAGTACATCTCGTAGATGCCGGGCTCGAACACGGTGTCGTCGTCGACCATGATCCAGGTGCCGTTGTGGTTGGCGTAGAGCGGGATCTGCATCTCTGCATCCCCCTCGGTCCCGTCGCAGGGACCCTCCAGGAACAGGTGCTGTCCGGTTGGCTCGTGCCAGCTCCACTCGCCGGTCCAGACGTACAGGTACGCCTCGATCTCGATGTTGCAGACGAAGCCCGGGACGTCGATTGTCATGGGCATCTCCTCCGCGGATGCGTTGTCGCCGAACCACGAGTGGGAGGCGAAGTCGACAAGGTGGCCATCGTACCTGACTCTGACCTCCATGGTGTACGGGAAGTCTTTCTGGAGGTTGTCCGCGGACATCGTGATGTCGCTCTCTCCCTCGGGAAGAACGTCGCCGTCAACCGCGCCATCGA